>NZ_CP027762.1:5324104-5626545 GCF_003852315.1 Pseudomonas sp. LBUM920 | reverse complement strand
AACGGGTGGTCAAAGACAATCTTCGCAGCGCTGGCGTCTTCGGTTGATTTGCTGATCGTCACGCTGTTTTTCAGCTGGTCTTCCGTCATTGCCGCGTCTTTGAGCCAGCTGGCAGCGCTGTCGTCGTACACGGTGACCGGCATCGGCAAGGCTTGCACGGTCTTTTGCAGGCTGTTCTTGTCAAAACGCAGCACCGGCAGGTCGAGGTCCTTGCGGGTGACGGTGGCCTTGGAAAAATCCAGGACGTCGACCTGCAGGGTGTCGATCAGGCCATTGAAATACACCTTGGCGTAATGGCTGCTTTGTTTGTGCTCGAAGGCTTTTTGCTCGTCCGTCAGCTGCTTTTCAAAGGCCTCCGACCAGGCTTTCTGCTTTTGCATCTCGGCCAGTTGTTTCTCGTAAAACGCCACTTGCGCGGCATTTTCGTTGATCGAGCCTGAGCGGGTGAGAAATTGCCCGGTGCCGTCGCGCGCCTGCACCAGCAATGGGTTTGGCGATTCGTCGCCGACTTCCGGCGCCAGGGGCTCGCTGTTGGTCAGCTCGATCTCGGCGTAGTTTTTCTCAAGCAGCAGCAGGTTGAGGGTGATGTTGCCCTCGGTGCGTTTGTGGCCCACGTCTTTTTTCGACAAATCGAAGGTCAGCACTTTGCCCGGCGCCATCACCTCGACCGCGCCCTTGAGACTGACGGGCTGCGGCTGGCTCTTGTTCTCGGTCTCTACGCCCTCGATAAACGGGTAAGTCACCGTCAAGTCATCGGGGTTGGTCAGGTTGGAGCTGCTCGGGCTGAGCTGGATACCCGGATCGGTTTCCGACCATTCGGGCTGAAAGGGAATGACCTTGTTGTTGCTCAACGTCACCGACTGCCATTCAAGGCCGTGGGGGAAAGGGAATTGGTCCGGGGTGTTGAAGTTGAAGGGGAACACCGGCTGCAAATCGGTCAGGTAGTCGGAATGCGAGGCTTTGCGCAGCACGAACAGGCCATTGATATAGGTGTCCACCAAGGCCTGGGGCGTGGGGTAGTGCTTGAGCAGGGCCAGGGTGTCTTCGCCGTATTCGGCTTCGATGGGCTTGTTGGCGAGCTTGACCCGCGCCCGCTCCAGCAACAGCAGCGAGCCACCAAGGTCGGCGATGGCGTCTCTGAGCTTGGGGTCTTGAATGCTGTCCAGCGATTGTTCGAACTTCGCGGTTTTCTCTTCGAGGGTGGCCTGCTTCTGCTCTTCTTTGGGCGAGCAGCCGCCAGCCATCAGCAACACCGCACACAGGCCGAAAGTGGCCAAAGGGGATCGCACATCCATTATTCGAGTCTTCCTGTTCGTCAGCATCGAGCCGATTTGATGGGCTCGACACTAGCAGAAAAATTCTCTTACAGATGCCGCTCAGGTCAGTTTTCTCGCGGTTACAGGTGTTTGGTAGCGGCTGGTATACTCGCGGCCATTTTTAGCCAGGCTGTGTGAGATTCAATGGAACGCTTTATCGAAAATGCCATGTACGCCTCGCGATGGCTGCTGGCGCCGATTTATTTCGGCTTGTCCCTGGGGTTGCTGGCGCTGGCGCTGAAGTTCTTCCAGGAAGTGATTCACCTGCTGCCGAGCGTGTTCTCGATGGCCGAGTCCGACCTGATCCTGGTGCTGCTGTCGTTGATCGACATGGCCCTGGTCGGCGGCTTGCTGGTGATGGTGATGATTTCCGGCTACGAGAACTTCGTCTCGCAGCTGGATATCGATGAGAGCAAGGAAAAGCTCAACTGGCTGGGCACCATGGACTCTTCATCGCTGAAGATGAAAGTGGCGGCGTCTATCGTGGCGATCTCGTCCATCCACCTGCTGCGTATCTTCATGGACGCCAAGAACGTCGATCCGCAGCATTTGATGTGGTACGTGATCATCCACATGACCTTTGTGATCTCGGCGTTCGCCATGGGTTACCTGGACAAGCTCACCAAGCACTGATGCCCCGCGCCAGCCTTACTGCTCGACGAAGTAGTAAGGCTGACGGTTGATCGAGATTTCCTTGATCACCGTGACCTTCTCGGCCAGTTGCTCCGTGCGGTCCAGCAACGCGATGTTGCCGGGCTTGGCCGTGAGATAGCTGCGCAGCTCAGCTTCGGTTTGCAGGATCGGCAAGTAGGCCTGCAGATAGAACACGCTGGCCCCGGCGATACGTTCGTTGGGCTGGAACAGCACCACGTCCTTGCCTTGGGCCTGGTAGGCCTGAACCTCACTGATGACGGGCACAAACGACTGGCGCACGTCGGCTTTGGGCGCAAACCAGAACGCCGCCGCCAGGTAACAGGCTATCGCCAGGGTGAACACGCCACCGATCACGCCTCGGTGGACGCGGTACAGCGCCGGTTTGTTGGCTTTGAGCCACGCCAACAATACCCCTGCGTATTCCGCCGCCAGTACGGCGGCGGCAGGCGTGAGTGCCATCAGGTAAACCACGCGCTTGCTCGAAGCCAGGGTCAGCAGGGTGAACTGCGCCACCAGCCACACGCTGAAAAACAGCCGGTAGCGGTTACGCACCAGGCTTTTGCGAAAGTGCCACAGGCCCAGGTACACCAGGATGTTCCACGGCAGGAAGGCTTCGGGCAGTTTGGCGATGTAGTAGTAGAAGGGCTCATAGTGCCCGGCCTCGACAAACGATCCGCTGAAACGCCCGACGCTGTTGGTCCACAGCACTTCGGCCACAGCCTGCATGCCGCCGCGCTGGAACAGGAAGCTCAACCAGATGAGCAACGGCACCAGGGCCAGCAGCGTGAACAGCGCCGGCTTGAGCCAGTCGCCAATGCGCAGACGCTTATCCATCACGCTGGTGCTGGCCAGGTACACAAAGATCACGATGCCCGGCATCGCCAGGCCCAGTACACCTTTGCTCAGGGTCGCGATGACCATGCCGACGGTGAACAACGCCCAGGCCCACGTACTTGAACCTTCGCGATCCGGCCGCACAGCTTGGTAGAACGCCAGCAGCGCGGTGGTCACGCCGAGGTTGAGCAGCGAGTCTTCCCCCACGCCCCGCACGTTGCCCCAGTAACTGGCCATGGTTGCCAGAATCAGCGCCGCGCAGAATGCCATTGGCTTGGGCCGTCCAAACTTGCGCAGCATCGCGTAAAACAGCATCACGCTGAACAGGCCGGCAAATGCCGACGCCAGGCGCACGGCCCACGTCGTGCCGCCGAACAGACGAATGGCGCCGGCGTCCAGCCATAGGCTCAGGGGCGGTTTTTCCAGGAAGGGTTCGCGGAACAGGCGCGGGATGACCCAGTCATTGTCCAGGTGCATGGCCATGGCGATCCCGGCGACGCGGGCTTCGGTGGAGCCTTGCAGCTCATGGCCACCCAGGGCAAAGAAGAACAACAAACCAGCGAGAAGGAGCAGCAGAGGAGCGGGACGCGTCATGGTTTCTGGCTACCGGAGCAAGGGACCGTTCGGGGGAACGGCCGTGGCGATCGGCTAGTATCTGCCAGCACTTCTGAACATTTCATGAATGAGTGTCAGTTTTTTGTAAGGCTGGCCGACGTGCAACTCAGGGCAGTTTCAAGCTTGGCACGGCTGCCTTGCCTTGCGCTGTGAGTACCGGCTCCAACTGCTCCCAGGTGAAAGACAAGTCATTGTCGCAGCCGTCTCCCGTGGCCGGTGTGGAGAGTTGCAGGCCTTGGGTGTTGAAGCTCAGGTCAAAGGAGGAATAGCGGTTGATGGCCGGGCAGCCTTCGTCAGTGGTGGTTTGCTTGGCCAGCCAGCGGCTGAATGCGCTGGGCAGCTTGATTTGGCCGGAGTACGGGCTGTCCCATTCTTCGCGCCCACCCAGCCAGGTCCACGGGTCTACGCTGTCGCCGGTTTGCAGGTTCCAGCTGTGCAAACCCCAACTGATGCCGCCGCGACCGTAACCGGCTGTCCAGCGGTAAAACCGCACGGTGATCCACTGCGACGACCAGTAGAAGGGCTCTACGGTGATTTCACTGGTTGAGGTGCTGCCGCTCTGATCCAGCGCGTTGCGCCGCTCGCGGTAGAAGTCTGCCTGGCCCTCGGGGCTGATTGCCAGGCGCGCCAGGTCGCGGTTGATCTTCTCGATCGCCGGCCCGTCGCCTTCGAGTTTCAAAGTGACCTGCCCGCCCTGGGTTTTCACTTGGTAGGCGTGCTCGCCGAACGTCTTCTTCTCGACCGTTACCGCCGGCGGCACCGCCTCGAGCGGGTTGTTATAGGTGTCGCTGGCGCAGCTGTCCGAATCCGCCCGCTTGAGCGCCAATGCCAGGCTTTTACCGCCCAGTGTTTTACTCCAGGTTCCCGTCAGCGTGTCGCCTTGCGGTTCGTCCAGTTGCCAGAAACCGGTATTGCCCTCTTCGGCCCACGGCTCGCTGGCGTTGGCTTGCGTCAGCTGGATGGGGCTGAGGATGCGCTGGTAGTAATAACTGCCATTGGCCCCGTGAGCCCCGTTGAAACAGGCCGTAATGGAGGACGTGCCCAGCGTGCCTTTCCAGACACCTGCCAGGTCGGCAGCAGAGGCGAGCAACGGCGCGCAGGCGAGCGTGAGGACAGCGAGAGGCTTGAGCACGGGTATCGGACTTCCGGTTGTCTGATAAAGGCCGTCAGGGTAATGGGAAGTGTGAGGGGTTTCCAGAGGGCGAGGCGTTGTGAGGCGGCTCGCCCTTTTGACGTCGCTTAGGGCTGAGGCGTGTGGCTGGGGAAGGGGTGGGTGCTCAACACACGGTCGATGAGTAGCTCGCCCAAAACGGTCAATTGCTGAGCGGCCAGCAGCGTGTGGCGATGCGAGCCTTCAAGCTTGAAGGCCAGGTCTGTGGTCATGGCGTTCAGGGAGGCGAGGGTTTCGCTGGCTTGGATCAGCAGGGTTTCGGGATCGACGCCTTCAGTAATTGTGAAGAGCGTTGTTGGAGGATTGGGGGTGATTTTTTTCATGGCGCAAACTCCTTGATTGATGGAGTCGCCAGACATCGCTGCTAAACGAAAAGGGTGGCGACTGTACGCGGGTTAGCAGACCAGGAATCAAGGAACCCGGCGCACCCGAAAGTGCCCCACGCACAGCCGCCATAAGCAGTCCAGCGGATGCTGGACAGGTGGTGGCGTTGCAGGCCTTGATATTAACCGAGCTGCTAAACCCGGTCGCTGATTTTGCAGCGACTGGGGGAGGTTAGCGGGGAGGGGAAAGCGCGGCCAGTTCACCAACAGCGCGACATATCGAAGGAAAAATCCGAAGGCCCGCCGGCTGGACTTTCCATCCTCCAGAAACAACAAAAACCCGCACTGGGCGGGTTCTGTTGATGCGTCGAATGGGTAAATACCCACTGCAATACCGTGCGAAATGGCATTTCACTTGAGCACCCACAGACACACTCGCCATCAGTCAACGCTATCGTCAGCTACGTGGGGTTTGGAGTGCGTGGTAACCATAGTCGGCCCGAGCCTGGCGCAACGGCACGCCTGCCTCGATAGCCGCGCGGATATGCTCTTCGGCCTGGTGGACTTCTTCGGCCACCGTCAGCACTTCGCTCAGCGACCCGGCCGGAATCACCACCAGGCCATCGCCATCGCCGCGCAACCAATCATCCGGTTGTACCCGCACGCCGCCCAGCGTCACGGGCGCCTGGATCGCCTCAACACGCACCCGATCCTTGCCGGTGCGCATCCAGTTACCCCGGGAAAAGATCGGGTAATCAAGCTCCAGCGCACGGTCGACATCGCGGCAGATACCGTCAATCACCGTCCCGGCCAACTGCTTACGGGCGGCGGTAGAGGTCAGCAAGTCGCCCCACACGGTGGTGTCGAGCCGCGCCTTGTTGTCGATCACCACCACCTGGCCGGCCTCAAGGTCGTCGATGTAGTCCCCCACCGAACCGCCATCCCGGCCAATAGGGCCGTAGCGCAGGGTCCAGGCTTTGCCGGTGAGATTGAACGTGCGATCCAGGGGCATGATGTCGGTGCACTGGCAAACGATTTTCAGGCGGTCCATCGCATCGCTGAGGTCGGTGCAACTCAGGGCGTTCAGACGGGTAAAAATAGAGGTTTGCATGGTGTGGCCTTCCTTGTGTCCGATAGGTTAAAGCACGCTGGCGGCGTTACTGAATGCATGGATCTTGTCGACGATCTGGCGCGATGCCGCCCTGATTGCCGTGGTGGTATTGCCGGCGATATGCGGCGTCAATTGCGCGCAGGGAATGCCGGTCAGTGGCGACTCGAACCGGTCCTTTTCCAGTGCAAAGGTATCGATGGCGACCGCCTTGATATGCTTGGGAAACCGGCGCATGAAGGCTGCCAGCTGGTGTTCGTCGACGATCCCGCCGCGTGCGGTATTGATCAGGATTGAACCTGGGCGCATCTGCCGGAACTCGGCAGTGCCGAACAAGCCTCGGGTCAGCGTGGTGAGCGGAACGTGGATCGAAACGATGTGCGCCTCGGCCAGTAACTGCGCAAGGTTTGCTCGTCGCTCAAGCTCAAGGCTGTGTGCCACCTGTTCGGTGAAGCGCTCCGACCCGGTGGCGATCACCTTGATGCCCAGCGCCGCCGCCTTGCGTGCCACCTGCCGGGCAATGCTACCGGTGCCCACCAGCCCAAGCGTGAGTTCGGCGTATTCGGGGGTAGGTGCCAAGGTGCCTTTTGCCCAATGGCCGTTGTGGGTTTGGGCGTTGTAGTAATCCAGGTCGCGAGACAGAAACAGCGTCTGGGCCACGACGTACTCGGCAACAGCGGCCGCGTTGGAACCTGGCGTGTTGAGTATCGCCACGCCGCGCTGCTCGCACTCAAGCCGATCAATATGATTAACCCCGGTGCCGGCCTGGGCAATAGCGCGCAGTGGCGTGGCCAACGCGGGCGAGCTGGCGGCGCGGATCAGGCTGGCGCCCAGGGGGATGTTCAAGCGCGTCTTGAACACGCTGTAACCCCCGGCCCGACTCACGGCGGCAATAAAGGCAGGCTCGTCGTGGCAGTTGATCTCGGCATATTGAATGCGCGTGGTGTAGTGCTGCCGGATGCGCTCTTTGTCTGCGAAATAGTGCAGGTTGAGGGTGACGGCCATGCCCAGCTCAAGAGAGCGATCAACTTCCTCAAACAGTAACGGTGGGCCGGGGGCATCGAGTATCAGGGTAGTAAATGCCATACAGTTGATCCTCTTGGAGGGTAGCGCCTGCCGATACCCAGGTTGCCCTGGGTATCGGGGCTGATCACCAGGTGAAATGGTGGGCGCTGATGGGATCGACCAGACCTGCATCGGTACTCACGGCCGCGAGGAACCCGCTGTAGAAATCATTCAGCGATGAAGACTGGATGAACTCGGGATTGCTCTTGGCGTAGATAAGAAACAACCGATAGATTCTCAGGTTCTTTTCCTTGCGGTAGACCTCTGCCTTGAGGCTAGGCCACAGGTTGAGCAAGCTGCCTTGTCCAGATACGACAGCGTATCGATTTCGGCGTAGATCCTCAGGCAGGCGCGAGTGTGCGGGGTTTGCGAAGCATCATCCGTGTTTGCCTTGAGTGCGTGCTCCAATGCTCGCCATAGAACGTCATGCAGTACGCGGGTTGGTATGGCCGATTGAGGTGCGAGCTGACGTGTTTTCCAGTATGGAGTTGATCACATGATTCATGGCTTCAAGCCTCGATAATTACAAATCCCTTATTTGCATTGCGCCAAACAGGCACAAGCAAATCATCAATGTCCTAGGCTTAACCCACTGCGTCGTAACGAACGGGACTCACCTGTTCGCCGACAGAAAGGCCCTTTGTCGGTACCGAAAAACGGCAAAAGTTGAAACAACTTGTTACATCTTTGAGCAATAAAGCATGTCCCCGTTTTCCCGACAAAAGACCTTTTTGGAATAAACGGCATCAAAAAAATGATAGGGAGCTATTCAATATTGTTGGATGAAGTTCTGATTTTGAGCGCCGATATTTTCTTAAGCGTCTGTTTTTTCGAGATGAAAAAAAGCTAGAAGAAAAAATAGCCAGAAAAGCGTCGGTGCAACGGCGAGGTATTTTTTAGAGGGAGATGAAAATTTTCATGAGGCGAACAGCCGGTCCCGGCTCCCATACACGAGCCTTTATATGATCCAAATGAACTCTCGGAGGTTAGATACACCCGTTGGCGCTTTGAACCTCGTCTTTAACGATATGTGCCAGCGCGACTTCGATCAGCTCCGGATCCCACCCATGCTCATTCAGGACGGTGCTGGTCATGAAGCGCACGCGGTGGCTGACCAAGCGGTCCTGAAAACCCATGCGGTTCAACGCCATGCTGGCGGTCTGGCTATTGGCGACCATCGGGGCATTCACTTCTGATAAGGGCGTTGATTTCATGCTCGGACATACACGCAGCGTGAGTGAGCACCAGATGTCTTCGGCATAT
The DNA here is from genome assembly GCF_003852315.1 of Pseudomonas sp. LBUM920. Classification (NCBI taxonomy): domain Bacteria; kingdom Pseudomonadati; phylum Pseudomonadota; class Gammaproteobacteria; order Pseudomonadales; family Pseudomonadaceae; genus Pseudomonas; species Pseudomonas edsoni (SeqCode). The sequence continues at coordinate 5,618,196 of NZ_CP027762.1, read as the reverse complement.
GCGGGAGTGACGGAATCCCTCTTCAATTACGCGGTGGCCACGTTCTCGAACGTATATTGCGTGCCCGCTCGTTTAGCTTCCTGTAGCTCATCGCGTTGAGCTTTGGGGCCGATACCCTGCGCAAACAGCTCTCTGGCCTCAACGGTTTTCTTCCTGGCTTGCGCAAGAAAAACCTCGGGGTATGAGCCGAGTGCCATGTTGATTCGATTCTTGGTGACGTGCATCGAGCGATTGACTCTGACACGCAGCTGAAACCCGTCGCCATCGGTGAGGACGTCTTCCTTGTCTCTCGGTTTGATTGCCTCGAGCTGGCGGTCGGAGAGGCGGGTGGTTTGAGCGCACATGAGAAGTACTCCATGACACTTTTTGGTCTTCCCAGGATTAGCCCTAGGTAGCCGGTAATACCATTGGGAATACCAAACTGCCTGGAGCTCAAAAAACCTGGAAAGCCTCCAGCAGCCCTGAAACCCCAGTATTCACTGGATTTCAGGCACAAAAAAAGACGTCCGTGGACGTCTTTAGATGATGAATTGGTGGAGCCGGGGGGATTTGAACCCCCGTCCGCCAGTACTCCGCTGTCGGTACTACATGCGTAGCCGTATCTATTAAGTTAACCCTCAGCGACCCGAAGGGCAGGGTGCTTTGGGCGAGTTGTGTAAGTTTTAGCCGCTTCGTCCACAACGTACTGCACGGCGATTCTGTTCTATATGACAATCACTTTGGGTTTACAGACATCCCCTGGTGATTGCTGGACCCGAAGGTACCAGAAGCTCAGGTCTAAGGCTGCTTACGCAGCGATAGCGAATTCCTGGCCGTAGTTTTCGTCATTGGCAACTATAAGAAGTTGCAACAGTGGATTTACGAGTTCTGTTACCAACTCGGCATGCACCTAAAGTTTCGCGACCGGCGTCGAATCCTAAACGGCCCCGTACTTGTAACTCGTTGTTTCATAGTGAGTGACAAGCCTGTGCAGTGTACGCCAAACCGTCACAGAAGGCCAACCCGAAGGTTGACCTCTGCGGCTGGCGTGGTTACTGATTGCCGCCTTTGTCGCTGTTCTGCAGGTCTTGCAGGGCTTTGGAGGTGATCTCGATGCACTTCTTGTCATCACCGGCCGCGTGCGCGGCTTTGGCTTGGGAGACAGCGGTATCGATTTCGCCTTTTTTGCCACTGGTATCGGTTGCGAGCAGGGCTTGGCCGTTATTGATTTTGTCCAGGTTGATTTTGCACAGATCAGGCTCACCGGCAGCAAAAACAGGGGAGGCCATCATCGCAGCGGTAATGAACAAGCCAGCAAGAGCGGAACGCTTCATAGGGTATCTCCTTGCGAAAAAGGGCTCGACGCTGCTGGCGTTCAGAGGCGGCCAGCGACATCACTGTTAAGCCTCGTACGCCGAGGCCTATTCAAATGACTACGCAGACGCACAGGCGTTCGGTTTAGTGGCTATTTAATGCACTCGAGCTTGCGTTACCCGGTCCACCAAGTACACCAACCCGTGATAATCAATGCCTCCATGCTGGCTCAGGCCGATCTCGCAGGTGCGGCTGGTGGAAATGCCTTCGCTGCAATGTTGCACCGCGTCCTTGAGCGATCGCAGTGAGTGGGCGTTGAGCTCGGGCGTGGTAAAGCCTTTGTCGCCGGCGAAACCGCAGCAATGGATGCCTTCCGGGATCACCACGTTTTTTGAGCAGCGTCGCGCGAGATCAATCAACGCCTGGCTCTCGCCCAGGTGCTGAGTGCTGCAGGTGACGTGCACAGCGATGGGCGCCTCCTGCGGCGTGAAGTCGAGACGGTCCATCAGGTGGGTGCGGATAAAACGCACCGGGTCGTAGAGGTCCAGGCGTGTTTCGCCCAGGTCTTGTACCAGGCGCAGGGTGCAGGGGCTGGTGTCGCAATAGATCGGGTCGAGGCCGCCGCGGCTGGCGTGGAGCAGGGCGCCGATCAGTTCCTGACGTTTGTGCTCAGCCTGTTCGGCATAGCCTTTGGAGGCGAATGGCTGGCCGCAGCACAGGCTGTCCTGATTGTCGGGGAAGACTACTTGGTAACCGGCTTTTTCCAGCAGCCCACGGGTCTTGTCGTACAGCGACATCTGCTCTTTATCGCCAGCCGCTGGGCCCATGGCGCGTGAGACGCAGGCTGCCAGGTAGACCACGCGCGGCCGCTCATCCGTCACGGCCGGACTGAAGCGAATGGCTTTTTCCGGCTGTGGCATGGCGCTGCTCCACTGCGGGATTTGCCCCTTGGACAGCTTGGTTACCGTTGCTGACAGTTTGGCCAGGCGCGGCGCGCCCAAGAGCATGCGCGCGCCATTGGCGACATGCAGGGTAAAACGCGCACCTTGCAGTGCCGTGGCGAAATGGCTGGCGAGCCATTCGGCGGTTTTCTGACTGTCGGCGTCACGGGCGCGCAGCTTTTTCACCAGGTCGCCGGTATTGATGCCTACAGGGCAGCGTTGAGCGCATAACCCGGTGGCGGCGCAGGTGTCGATGCCCTGGTAGTGGTAAGCCGCTTCCAACTCGGTGGTGTCTGCACCCGCGCGCTTTTTCGCCTGGATATCGCGCCAGATCACGATGCGCTGGCGCGGGCTCAAGGTCAGGCCCTTCGAGGGGCATACCGGCTCGCAGAATCCGCACTCGATGCACTTATCCACAATCTCGTCGGCCGCAGGCAATGGCTTGAGGTGTTTAAGGTGAATGTGTGGGTCTTCGCTGAGCACCACGTCGGGGTTGAGAATGCCGTTGGGGTCGAGCAAGCGTTTGAGCTGCCACATCAATTGATACGCATCGCTGCCCCATTCGAGTTCAACGAACGGCGCCATATTGCGGCCAGTGCCGTGTTCGGCTTTCAGCGAGCCACCGAACTCGACTGCTACCAGTTGCGCGACGTCGTCCATGAACGCTTTATAACGTGCGATTTCTTCAGTGCTGTTGAAGCCTTGGGTGAACACAAAGTGCAGATTACCTTCCAGGGCATGTCCGAAAAGGATGGCTTCGTCGTAGTGATGTTTGTCGAACAACTCGATCAAGCGGTTCACGCCGATGGCCAGTTGCTCGACCGGGAAGGTCACGTCTTCGATGATTACGGTGGTGCCGGTTTTACGCACAGCACCGACGGCGGGGAAGGTGTCTTTGCGGATGGCCCACAGCCGTGCGTTCTCAACCGGGTCTTCGGTGAAGTCGACCTGTTTTTCCACAGGGAAAGGTGCCAGGGACGCCATGATCAGCGACAGTTGCTCGTGCAGCAATGACGGCGACGCGGCGCGGGATTCGATCAGCAACGCGCAGGCATTTTCCGATAACTGCTGTACGAAAGCCGGCATGCCCGGTTTGTCCTGTACCGAACGCATGCTGCGCCGGTCCAGCAATTCGACGGCCGAGACCGGCTGGGTTTTCAGCACCGTCACCGCGTTGCAGCAGGTTTCGACATCCGGGAACACGATCAGCGCCGAAGCTTTGTTCGGGTGATCGATCACCGTGTCGTAAGTCACCGCGCTGATAAAACCCAGAGTGCCTTCGGAACCCACCAGCAAGTGGCTGAGGATATCCAGTGGCTCGTCGAAATCCACCAGGGCATTGAGTGACAGGCCGGTGGTATTTTTCAGACGGTATTTGTGGCGGATTTTGGCCGCTAACTCAGCGTTTGCCCGCGTCTCACGTCCCATCGTCGCCAGGCGTTCCAACAGCGCGCCATGTTGGTTGCGAAAGGCCGCGACGCTGGCCGCATCTTCGGTATCCAGGCGGCTGCCATCGGCCAGTACCAAGCGGATGCCAGCCAGGGTGTGATAAGTATTCTGCGCCGTACCGCAGCACATGCCGCTGGCATTGTTGGCGACGATGCCGCCAATTTTGCAGGCATTGATCGACGCGGGGTCCGGGCCAATCTTGCGTCCGAAGGGCGCAAGCCACGCATTGGCCTGCGCGCCAATCACGCCGGGTTGCAGGCGGATTTGTGTGCCTTGCCCACGAATCTCGCGACCGTTCCAGTTGTCACCCAGCACGATCAGCACCGAGTCGCTGATGGCTTGGCCTGACAGGCTGGTGCCCGCCGCGCGGAAGGTGACGGGCACGCGATCACGCTGAGCCAATTGCAGCAGTGCGACTACTTCGTCTTCCGACTCCACGCGGATCACCAGCTGTGGGATCAGTCGGTAGAAACTGGCGTCGGTGCCGAAGGCTAGCGTGGAAAGTGGATCGTCGAAGCGACGATCTTTCGGGATCAGTTGTGCGGCGTCGCTCAGAAAAGCAGCAGGCAGGCTCATCGGTCCTCCAGAAATAGCTGACGCCGGCATGAATGTCCGGCGCCGATTCTTACCCTATTACGTGCAGGTTTCAGTGCACCAGCATACCGGTGAACCAGTAGGCCTGCGCCAGCGTGATCAGCCCGACGATGGTGGCAAAAAACAGGCTGTGCTTAAGGGTAAAGCGGAACAGATCGGATTCCTTGCCTACCAGGCCGGTGGCGGCGCAGGCGACGGCGATCGACTGCGGCGAAATCATCTTGCCGGTCACGCCGCCGCTGGTATTGGCGGCGACCAACAGCACGTCGTTGACGCCGATCTGGTGGGCAGTGGTAGCTTGCAGCGAACTGAACAGGGCGTTGGACGATGTGTCGGAGCCTGTCAGGAAAACGCCCAGCCAGCCAAGGAATGGCGAGAAGAACGGGAATGCAGCACCGGTTCCGGCCAGCACCAGCGCCATGGTCGAGGACATGCCGGAGTAGTTGGTGACGAAAGCAAACGCCAGCACCATACCAATTGAGAGGATTGGCCAGCGCAGTTCGTAGAAGGTCTCTTTTAAAGTGGTAAGACCAGTTTTTACGTCGATCTTGAGTACCAGCATCGACACGAGTGCGGAGAAGAAAATCGCCGTGCCGGTGGCTGAAATGGGGTCCAGTTTGAACACGGCTGGAATCGCCGTTGGGGCGGTGACGATCGGGGCGACCTTGATCACCAACTGGTCCAGGTGCGGGATCGCGAAGTTGAAGACCCAGCTGTACATCGAACCGCCCGCCGCGAACATTGCCTTGAAAGGTTTGAGGGTCCAAATGGTGACCAGGACGGTCAGGATCAGGAACGGCGACCAGGCTTTGAAAATCTGCCCCAGGCTGTAGGGCGAAGCGACCGTTTGGCGTGGTTGGCCGAAGCCGCCGACACTGGCGGTAACCGCGGCGCTGGATGTCGCGCCGGCAATCTGCGCGCCCGCGGTGCGCTTGGGCTGCCAAACTTTCAGGAACAAGGTCAGGGCTACCAGGCTGGCCAGCGCGGAAGTGATGTCCGGCAGCTCCGGGCCGATGAAGTTGGAGGTGAAATATTGGGTGACGGCAAAGCTCAGGCCTGCCACCAAGGCTGCCGGCCAGGTTTCACGAACGCCACGCAGGCCGTCCATCATAAACACCAGCCAGAACGGCACGAACAGCGACAGCAGGGGCAACTGGCGGCCGGTCATGGCGCCGATCTTGAATGCGTCAATGCCGGTGACCTGGCCTGCGACGATGATTGGAATGCCTAGCGCGCCGAAGGCCACCGGCGCCGTGTTAGCGATCAGGCACAGGCCGGCGGCGTACAGCGGGTTGAAACCCAGGCCGACCAGCAGTGCGGCGGTGATCGCCACTGGTGCGCCGAAACCGGCCGCGCCTTCGAGGAAGGCGCCGAAGCAAAAGCCGATCAGCAGCACTTGCAGGCGCTGGTCGTCGGTAATCGACAGAACTGAGCTGCGGATGATCTCGAACTGGCCGCTCTTGACCGTCAGTTTGTAGAGAAATACGGCTGCGACGATGATCCACGCGATAGGCCACAGGCCGTAGGCAAAGCCATAACCAGCGGCGGCCAGTGCCATGTCCACGGGCATCTGGAAGGCAAAGATAGCTACCAGGATCGACAGCCCCAAGGTGATGCTCCCGGCGACGTGGCCTTTGAGGCGAAACACGGCCAGGGCGAGGAAGAAAAATACAATTGGAATAACGGCGGCCAATGCGGACAGGCCGAGGCTGCCGAGCGGGCTGTAGAGCTGTTGCCAGGTTTGCATATGGGGTGGCCCCTGATTGTTGTTGTTAGGTCAGCTTGGATAATTGGTAATACCAATTTACAGTTGCTGTTGGCTAGAGTAAAAGCCTTGGATGGGGTGTGTCAATTTGCCGCTCGCGAAACTTTGGTCGTAGCGGGGCGGTGCAGAGGTTCTGCTCGGGTGAATTGAGGGCGTTCTGATAGGTGCCGCAAGCGCGGCGATAGGCCAGAATAGAGGGCCCGGCGAGTGGTCGGGATTGTGGAGAGTGAGTTATGGGGTTTGATCAGGTGCGTCAGCGCCGTTTGTCTGACGATATCGTCGAGCAGCTTGAGGGCATGATCCTCGAGGGCACGTTGAAGTCAGGCGAGCGCTTGCCGGCCGAGCGCGCTTTGGCTGAGCAATTTGGCGTGTCGCGCCCGTCGTTGCGCGAGGCGATCCAGAAGCTGGCGGCCAAGGGGTTGCTGGTCAGTCGCCAGGGCGGCGGCAACTATGTGGCGGACTCCCTGGGGTCGACGTTCAGCGACCCGCTGCTGCACCTGCTGGAAAACAACCCCGAGGCTCAGCGGGATTTGCTCGAGTTTCGCCAGACGCTTGAAGCGTCGTGTGCTTATTACGCCGCGCAGCGCGCCACCGAAGTGGATCGTGAGCGGCTGACCGCAGCGTTTGAGGCGTTACAGGATTGCTATACGCGCGTTGATGAGGTGAGCCGGGTGGAGGAGGGCGCGGCGGATGCGAGGTTTCATTTGGCTATCGCCGAGGCGAGCCATAATGCGGTGTTGCTGCACACCATTCGCGGATTGTTCGATCTGCTCAAGCGCAATGTGGTGACCAATATCGGTGGTATGTATCAGCAGCGCACGGAAACCCGCGACATGTTGATCAGTCAGCACCGGGATTTGTACCTGGCGATTATCGAAGGGCGGGCCGAGCAGGCGCGGGAGGTTTCAACACGCCATCTGCTGTATGTGCAGGAGGTGTTGGAGGAGGTGCGTCAGGAGGTCCAGCGCGTGGCGCGGGCGGAGCGACGTAAAGGCCTGTAGCCCGGGTGAGTCACCCAGGGCTACATCGTCACAAGGATTATTCTTCCTTGCCCTTGTTGCGAACGGCGCGATGCAGCTCTCGATTGGAATCGCGCTCGCGCTCGGTATCGCGCTTGTCGTATTCCTTTTTACCCTTGCCCAATGCGATCTCGCACTTGACCAGGTGCTTGCTCCAGTACCACGACAGGCAGATGCAGGCATAGCCCTTCTGCTGTACAGCGGCGGCGAGCTTTTCGAGTTCGCGGGCGTTGAGCAACAGCTTGCGCGTGCGCACCGGGTCAGCAATCACGTGGGTGCTCGCGGTGGTCAGCGGGGTGATATGACTGCCGAGCAGCCATGCCTCGCCATCCTTGAGCAATACGTAGCTATCGACCAGTTGCAGCTTGCTGGCGCGCAGACTTTTTACTTCCCAGCCGGCCAGGACCAGACCAGCCTCGAACCGATGTTCGATGAAGTAATCGTGTCGCGCCTTTTTATTTTGCGCGATGGTCCCTGTGGGGTGTTTCTTTTGTTTAGCCATAGGGGCGGCATTATAGGGAGTTGCGAGCGTGTCGGCTACGGTCAACCTGCGTGCTTGAGCGTGTTGGACGAATCCCGGACAATACCGGCAGTTCTTTGGTTTTTTTCTCTCGCGGATTGGGCTGTTCTTTCGCGATGTTTGCCTCAGCAGTGGAAGTAACGCTCACATGACGACGCATATTCAACGTTCGGCTTTATTGCCTTATCCGGCGCAGGCGCTCTATGACCTGGTCAACGACGTGGCGCGTTACCCGGAATTCCTGCCATGGTGCAACACCGCCGAGGTGCTGGAGAGCAGTGATGAGCACATGGTTGCCAGTGTCGGGGTGGCGAAGGGCGGCCTTAGCCAGCATTTTGTTACACGCAATGTGTTGGTCCCTGGGCAATCCATCGAAATGAATTTGCAGGAAGGGCCGTTCACTCAGCTTCATGGGGTATGGGTGTTCAAGGCGCTGACTGACAAGGCCTGCAAGATCAGCCTGGACCTGTCCTTTGATTATGCAGGGCCGATTGTGCGGGCAACGTTGGGGCCGTTGTTCAACCAGGCGGCCAATACGCTGGTGGACGCGTTCTGCCAGCGGGCCAAGCAACTGCATGGTTGAGATTGAGGTGGTGTATGCCGCCGAGGACCGCCAAGTCTTGTTGGCGGTCACGGTGCCGGCGGGCACAAGCCTGAGGGCTGCGGTGCAGGCGTCGGGTATTGCGGTGCAGTTTCCAACAGTGGTCTTGGCTGATTGCCCTTTGGGCATATTCGGCAAGGTAGTTGCGGATGCGGATATGCGCGCTGTGCAGCCGGGTGACCGTATCGAGATTTACCGGCCCTTGCTGGCAGACCCCAAGGAAGTACGCAGGCTGCGCGCAGCCAAGGCGGCGATAGCCCGGCAGAAAAACTCATAGCCCTGTTAAAAGGGCAGGCAACAAAAAGCCCGGCATGCCGGGCTTTTTATCGAGCGCCGCAAACTTACTGCGGGCCGGTGTCCAGAGGCTGAGGCGTCGGGACTGGAACGGTTTGCACGCCGTCCACGTCCTTCTGGATTTGATCCAGCAAGGAGCCTGGTTTGGCCGGTACTTCTGACTTCGGCTTTTCTGCTTCCTGCGCGGGCGCAGTCACATTGGTGCCGTTGTCCTTGCCCAGCAAGGCTTCATCGCGGCTTACGCCAGGCATGAAGTCACCGGACAAGCTGACGAGCTGGTCATTGCCATTAAAGATGACACTGACGCGTTCCTGCTGGCGTTCACCGCCACCAGGCTGGATGCTGTAGAGATAATCCCAGCGATCGGCATGAAAAGTGTCGGTCAGCAGGGGGTTGCCCATAATAAACCGTACTTGCCGTCGGGTCATTCCCGGGCGTAACTGGTCTATCATGTCCTGCGTGACGACATTGCCCTGCTGGATGTCGATTTTGTAAACCCCGGGGAATGAACAACCGGCGAGTGCGAGCAGTCCCACAAGGGTGAAACTGGTTAGCAAGAGCTTGGTGTTTTGCATCGGTGGGCGACTTCCACTATCTTGGCTGGGACAACGTAAACGCCGATCATACCCGTATTAAGAGAAGCTGCGAAGCAGCATCCGCGAGAAAGCTAACCATGGTTGAAAATAGCGAACTACGCAAAGCCGGTCTTAAAGTGACTCTGCCACGAGTCAAGATTCTACAAATGCTCGATTCTGCTGAGCAGCGCCACATGAGTGCCGAGGATGTTTACAAGGCGCTGATGGAGTCTAACGAGGACGTTGGCCTGGCCACGGTTTACCGTGTGCTGACCCAGTTTGAAGCCGCAGGGCTGGTGGTTCGTCATAATTTCGACGGCGGTCATGCGGTGTTCGAATTGGCTGACGGTGGTCATCACGACCACATGGTTGACCTGGATACCAATGAGGTTATCGAGTTCACCAGTCCGGAAATCGAGAAGCTCCAGAAGGCTATCGCCGAAGAGCATGGTTTCGATTTGGTGGACCATAATCTGGTGCTGTACATCCGTAAGAAAAAGTAAAAATCGACGCAGATTTGCTCTGCAAAACGATTGAAGGCGACCCTAGGGTCGCCTTCGTGCTTTCTAAATAGAAGAAATTACCGGGTTAGGCCTTGGCTGCCACGACCATTTTCTTCGCGTGGGCCAGAGACTCTTTGGTCAGGTCGATCCCGCCAAGCATCCGCGCCACCTCTTCCACACGTTCCGACTTGTTCAGTTTGGAGACGGCCGTGTGCGTCGCATCGCTGCCGCGTACTTTGTGTACAAACAGGTGTTGATGCCCTTGAGCGGCCACTTGCGGTAAGTGAGTCACGGTCAAGACCTGGCCACGTTCGCCCAAGCGGCGCAGCAACTGGCCAACAATTTCCGCAGTCGGCCCGCCGATACCCACGTCTACTTCATCGAATACCAGTGTGGGTACCCGTGAGGTTTGGGCGGTAATGACCTGGATCGCCAGGCTGATTCGCGACAGCTCGCCGCCAGACGCCACTTTTGCCAACGCCTTGAGCGGCTGACCGGGGTTGGCGCTTACCAGCAGTTCCACCTGTTCCAGGCCGTGGGGTTGCAGCTCGTTGCTGGTGTTGGCATGCAGTTCGATGGTGAAGCGCCCGCCTGGCATGCCCAGGCGCTGAATTTCCTGTTCTACCGCTCCGGCCAGGCCTGTGGCCGCCTGCTGGCGCAGGTCGCTTAATTCGCGAGCTTTTTCATGGTAGTGGCGAGCAAAGGAGGCGAGCTCGTCACCGAGGCGCTCAATGGATTCGTCATTCGCGTTCAAGGTTTCGATTTCATCCAGCAACTTCTGCTGCATCGTCGATACTTCGGTCGGCTGGATTCGGTGTTTGCGGGCCAGGGTGTAAATAGTGTCCAGGCGTTCTTCGATTTCCTGCAGGCGCGCTGGGTCCGCGTCGAAGTGATCCAGGAAGCGATTCAGTTCGCCCACGGCCTCTTCGACCTGGATTTGTGCGCTGGTCAACAGTGTTGTGGCTTCACTCAGTGAACCGGACGCGTTGTTCACGCTGGACAGTCGATTGAGGCTGGCAGTCAATGCGTTAAGGACATTGCCCGAATCACTCTCGCTGCATTGCTCCACCACTTGGCGACAGATACCCAGCAGGGTTTCGGCATTGGTGAGGTTCTTGTGCTCCTGCTCGAGCTGCTCCAGCTCTGTTTCGCCCAGGCCCAGGCTTTCGAGTTCTTCAAGCTGATAGCTGAGTAACTGATGGCGAGCGCGCTGTTCGTCGCCAGAGTTGGATAGGCGCTCCAGTTCCTGACGAGTCTGACGCCAGCGCTGGGCGGCAAGCTGTACCTGCCGGGCCAGGTCGGTGGCGCCGGCATACTCATCGAGCAGGCGGCGATGGGTATCGGTTTTCAGCAGGGATTGGTGTTCGTGCTGGCTGTGGATATCGATCAGCAACTCGCCCAGGGCTTTCAAGTCGCCGAGAGGGCAGGGCGTGCCGTTGATATAGCCGCGCGAGCGGCCTTCCGCTGTGATGACCCGGCGCAGAATGCACGGGCCTTCATTATTAAGGTCGCGCTCGGCCAGCCAGGCTTCGGCTTCCGGAATGTCTGCGAGGTCGAAGGTCGCCAGGATATCGGCCTTGTCCGCACCGGGTCGCACCACGCCGCTGTCGGCGCGGTCGCCAAGCGTCAGGCCCAGGGCGTCGAGCATGATCGACTTGCCGGCACCGGTTTCGCCTGTGATTACGCTCATCCCGCGATCCAGTTCAAGGTCCAGATGTTCAACGATGGCGTAGTTATGTACAGACAGGTGCACGAGCATGGCGGCCGCTCCGAAGCGTTAGGTCTGGTTATTTATACAGTGTTTTGTTTGAGGCTGACAATCCTGATGCTTAGCTCGATTTGCTTGATTGCAGGAGTTTCTTAGCTCAATGAGGAATGAGTGTGCAGGAATTGATCCAGAGCACGCGAAAGACTTTTGGTAACGCCTGCGCTCTTGAACCTGGAAATTGTGGCCCCATATACCGGAACAGAAGCGCGAGTTGAGTTCGCGCATGATTTTGAAAGGAGAAATCTATGGCTGACGAACAGACGCAGGATACGCAAACTCCAGACGCCAATTCGGCTGCCGGTGATGAGCTGGCGACTCGTGTGCAAGTGCTCGAAGAGCAATTGGCTGCTGCGCAGGATCAGTCTTTGCGTGTTGCCGCCGATCTGCAGAACGTCCGCCGCCGTGCCGAGCAGGATGTCGAGAAGGCTCACAAATTCGCGTTGGAAAAATTCGCCAATGACTTGCTGCCGATTATTGACAGCCTGGAACGTGGCCTTGAGCTGTCCAACCCGGACGATGAAAACATCCGCCCGATGCGCGAAGGGATTGAGCTGACGCTGAAAATGTTCCAGGACACCCTGAAGCGTTATCAGCTGGAAGCTATCGATCCGCAAGGCGGCGAGCCGTTCAATGCAGAGCATCACCAAGCCATGGCCATGCAGGAAAGCCATGACCTGGAGCCCAACAGCGTATTGAAAGTATTCCAGAAGGGTTATCAGCTTAACGGTCGCTTGTTGCGCCCGGCGATGGTGGTGGTGAGCAAGGCTCCTGCACCTGTCGCACCTTCTATTGATGAGCAGGCTTGAAATCAGTCGTAACGGCCCCATCTATAAGTCAAGCGTTTAAGTGCTACCGCAGTTAGCCACCACTGCTGCGGCAACCAAATTAAAGTTTCGGGAGAGTAAATCATGGGCAAAATTATCGGTATCGACCTGGGGACTACCAACTCCTGCGTCTCCGTGCTGGAAAACGGCGTTGCTAAAGTTATCGAAAATGCCGAAGGCGCGCGTACCACGCCGTCGATCATTGCATACGCCAACGACGGTGAAATCCTCGTGGGTCAGTCGGCCAAGCGTCAGGCCGTGACCAATCCGCACAACACCCTGTACGCGGTGAAGCGTCTGATCGGTCGTAAGTTCGACGAAGAAGTCGTACAGAAAGACATCAAGATGGTCCCTTACAAAATCGCCAAGGCTGACAACGGTGACGCCTGGGTTGAAGTAAATGGCCAGAAAATGTCGCCGCCGCAAATCTCGGCTGAAATCTTGAAAAAGATGAAGAAAACCGCCGAAGACTACCTCGGTGAAGCAGTGACTGAAGCGGTGATCACCGTTCCGGCCTACTTCAACGACAGCCAGCGCCAGGCGACCAAAGACGCCGGCCGCATCGCGGGCCTGGATGTAAAACGTATCATCAACGAGCCAACCGCAGCCGCTCTGGCCTACGGCATGGACAAGGCCAAGGGCGACCACACCGTGATCGTTTACGACCTGGGTGGCGGTACTTTCGACGTCTCCGTGATCGAGATCGCTGAAGTTGACGGCGAGCATCAGTTTGAAGTGTTGGCCACCAACGGCGACACCTTCCTGGGCGGCGAAGACTTTGACATTCGTCTGATCGACTACCTCGTTGACGAATTCAAGAAAGAAAGCGGCATGAACCTCAAGGGTGATCCGCTGGCCATGCAACGTCTGAAAGAAGCCGCTGAGAAAGCCAAGATCGAGCTGTCTTCCGCTCAGTCGACCGACGTGAACCTGCCGTACATCACTGCAGACGCCACCGGTCCTAAGCACTTGAACGTGAAAATCTCGCGTTCCAAGCTGGAAGCACTGGTTGAAGACCTGGTTCAACGCACCATCGAGCCTTGCCGCATCGCGCTGAAAGACTCCGGTATCGACGTTGGCTCAATCAACGACGTGATCCTGGTTGGCGGTCAGACCCGTATGCCACTGGTTCAGAAGCTGGTCACCGAGTTCTTTGGCAAAGAAGCCCGTAAGGATGTGAACCCGGACGAAGCCGTTGCCATGGGTGCTGCTATCCAAGGTGCGGTGCTGGCCGGCGACGTGAAAGACGTGTTGCTGCTGGACGTGAGCCCGCTGACTCTGGGTATCGAAACCATGGGCGGCGTGATGACTGCGCTGATCGAGAAAAACACCACGATTCCTACCAAGAAATCGCAAGTGTTCTCGACTGCCGACGACAACCAGGGCGCTGTAACCATTCACGTGCTGCAAGGTGAGCGTAAGCAAGCGGCGCAGAACAAGTCTCTGGGCAAGTTCGACCTGGCTGAGATTCCACCAGCACCACGTGGCGTGCCACAAATTGAAGTGACCTTCGACATCGACGCCAACGGCATTCTGCACGTAGGCGCCAAAGACAAGGCCACTGGCAAAGAGCAGAAGATCACGATCAAGGCCAACTCCGGTCTGTCTGATGAAGAAATTCAACAGATGATTCGTGATGCTGAAGCTAACGCTGATGCGGATGCCAAGTTTGCTGAGCTGGCCGGCGCCCGTAACCAGGGGGATGCCCTGGTTCACTCGACGCGCAAAATGATCTCCGAAGCAGGCGACAAAGTGACTGCTGAAGAGAAAACCGCAATCGAAGCGGCTGTGGTTGCCCTGGAAGCCGCCATCAAAGGCGACGACAAGGCTGCCATCGAAGCCAAGGTTGAGGAGCTGTCGAAAGTCTCCGCACCGGTTGCTCAGAAAATGTACGCCGAACAAGGCCAGCCGGCAGAAGGCGCTGCGCAGCATGCAGAGCCTGAAGCCAAGCACGACGACGTTGTCGATGCCGAGTTCGAAGAAGTTAAAGACCAGAAGTAAGTTGGTCGCCCGGTTGACCGCTATCAAGCGGTGACTGGTAGGATGTCGCCGCGCGGGAGCTTGCTCCCGCGTTGGCGTGTCTGGGGTATGCGAATTTTTACAGCATGCGACAAGGTTCGGATGCTGGCGGTGTGATCGGGAATGCTCCTGCTTCCTGGCGACAGTCACCGCGTTTTTGGCCGGGTACCTGGCTAAAAGCAGTATTGACCAGGATCGTTGAATTGACGTGAGTTGGGTCCGGGCCTGTATTGGGGCTCAACGAGTTTGGCGAGGCTCAGGAGGGTCTGGCCGAACGTCCTTAAGAGTGCAAAGACTTATGGCAAAGCGTGACTATTACGAAGTATTGGGTGTGGAGCGCGGCTCCAGCGAGGCAGACCTGAAAAAGGCTTACCGTCGCCTGGCGATGAAGCACCACCCGGACCGTAATCCGGATAGCAAAGAATCCGAAGAGCTGTTCAAAGAGGCCAATGAGGCCTACGAGTGCCTGTCTGATCCCAACAAGCGTGCGGCCTACGACCAGTATGGTCACGCAGGTGTTGACCCAAGCATGGGTGGCGGTGGTGCTGGTTTTGGTGGTCAGAACTTCTCCGATATCTTCGGCGACGTATTCAGTGACTTCTTCGGCGGAGGCCGTGGCGGCCAGCGTGGCGGCGCTCAGCGTGGCAGCGATTTGCGCTACACCCTGGAGCTGAACCTGGAAGAAGCCGTGCGTGGCACCAGCGTCAATATCCGTGTGCCGACGCTGGTCAATTGCAAACCGTGCGATGGCTCGGGCGCGAAGAAAGGCTCCTCGCCGATCACCTGCCCAACCTGCGGCGGTATTGGCCAGGTCCGTATGCAGCAGGGCTTCTTCTCGGTGCAGCAGACCTGCCCGCGTTGCCATGGGCAAGGCAAGATCATTTCCGATCCTTGCGACTCCTGCCACGGCGAAGGCCGCGTTGAAGAGTACAAGACCCTCTCGGTGAAAGTGCCGGCGGGTGTCGATACCGGTGATCGCATTCGCCTGTCGGGCGAGGGTGAGGCGGGTACTCAGGGCGGCCCTACGGGCGACCTGTATGTGGTGATCAATGTGCGCGAGCACTCGATCTTCCAGCGCGATGGCAAACACCTGTTCTGTGAAGTGCCAATCAGCTTTGTCGATGCGGCTCTGGGTGGCGAGTTGGAGATTCCGACGCTCGATGGTCGGGTCAAGCTCAAGATTCCCGAGGGCACGCAGACCGGCAAGCAGTTCCGTATTCGTGGCAAAGGCGTTGCGCCGGTGCGCGGTGGCGGTGCTGGCGACCTGATGTGTCGCGTAGCCGTGGAAACACCGGTCAACCTCGGGCGTCGTCAGCGCGAGCTGCTGGAAGAGTTCCGCAGTTCGTTGGAAGGTGATGACTCCCATTCGCCGAAAACTACCGGCTTTTTCGATGGCGTGAAGCGCTTCTTCGGCGACCTGTAAGGAAGTGAGTATGCGACGTATAGCCGTAATGGGCGCTGCCGGGCGCATGGGCAAGACGCTGGTCGAAGCGGTGCAGCAGCGCTCGCCGGCCTCCGGGCTGACGGCGGCGATTGTTCGCCCGGGCAGCACGTTGATCGGTGCGGATGCGGGTGAGCTGGCCTCGCTGGGGCGCATCGGCGTTTCGTTGTCGGGCAACCTGGAGCAGGTGGCCGACGAGTTCGACGTGCTGATCGATTTCACCCTGCCGGAGGTGATGCTGAAAAACCTGGCGTTCTGCCGCAAGGCGGGCAAAGCCATGGTGATCGGTACCACGGGCTTGAGTGCTGAGCAGAAGCAGTTGCTGGTGGAGGCGGGTAAGGTTATTCCGATCGTCTTCGCTGCCAATTTCAGTGTGGGCGTGAATCTGTCGCTCAAGTTGCTGGACCTGGCTGCTCGTGTGCTGGGTGATGAGGCGGATATCGAGATCATCGAGACCCATCATCGCCACAAGATCGACGCGCCGTCGGGTACCGCATTGCGCATGGGTGAAGCGATCGCCGATGCGTTGGGGCGTGATCTGTCGAAAGTCGCGGTGTATGGCCGTGAAGGTCATACCGGGGCGCGTGCACGTGACACCATCGGTTTCGCCACTGTGCGCGGTGGCGATGTGGTGGGTGATCACACCGTGCTGTTCGCCTCCGAAGGCGAGCGCCTGGAGATCACACACAAAGCCTCAAGCCGCATGACATTCGCCAAGGGTGCGGTACGTGCTGCCCTCTGGTTGGAAGGTCGTGAGGCGGGGCTGTACGACATGCGTGATGTGCTGGATCTGCACTAGTCAGTAGCTAAAACGGGGGGTCAGGATTATCCTGAGCCCCCGTTTTTACCCGCTAAGCGACTTCCTGTCGCATTCCCCTGCCTTTAAGGCTCATTAGCGGTGGACCAAAAAAGCCTTTTTCTGTAAGCTACAGCTTTAGTGTGTCCACTAAAAGCGCGCAGAATAATTCAGTGAAGAAGCGGGGTGACGTGTCCATACGTCACTCCGCTTTTTTACAACCTGCGATCGCCCTTTCAGGCTTTATTTACGGGAGGTCTTCTTGACTAAGCCAGCCATACTCGCCCTTGCTGATGGCAGCATTTTTCGCGGCGAAGCCATTGGAGCCGACGGTCAAACCGTTGGAGAGGTAGTGTTTAACACTGCCATGACCGGCTATCAGGAAATCCTTACCGATCCTTCCTACGCCCAACAGATCGTTACCCTGACCTATCCGCACATCGGCAACACCGGTACTACACCGGAAGACGTCGAGTCTGATCGTGTGTGGTCGGCTGGCCTGGTCATTCGTGACCTGCCACTGGTTGCGAGCAACTGGCGTAACACGATGTCGCTGTCCGATTACCTGAAAGCCAACAATGTGGTGGCAATCGCCGGTATCGACACGCGCCGCCTGACACGCATCCTGCGTGAAAAAGGCTCGCAGAACGGCTGCATCATGGCGGGTGACAATATTTCCGAAGAAGCGGCGATCGCCGCAGCGCAAGGCTTCCCCGGTCTGAAAGGCATGGACCTGGCGAAAGTTGTCAGCACCAAAGAGCAGTACGAGTGGCGCTCCACTGTCTGGGATTTGAAGACCGACAGCCACGAGACCATCGCTGCAGCTGACCTGCAATACCATGTGGTCGCCTACGACTACGGGATCAAGTACAACATCCTGCGCATGCTGGTAGAGCGCGGTTGCCGCGTGACCGTAGTGCCGGCGCAAACCCCGGCCAGCGACGTGCTGGCCCTGCAGCCGGACGGTGTGTTCCTGTCCAACGGCCCGGGTGATCCCGAGCCTTGCGACTACGCCATCAAGGCGATCAAGGAAGTGCTGGAAACCGAGATTCCGGTATTCGGTATCTGCCTCGGTCACCAACTGCTGGCCCTGGCCTCCGGCGCCAAGACTCTGAAAATGGGTCACGGCCACCACGGCGCCAACCACCCTGTGCAGGACCTGGACACTGGCGTTGTGATGATCACCAGCCAGAACCACGGTTTTGCGGTGGATGAAGCGACTTTGCCGGCTAACGTGCGCGCGATTCACAAGTCGCTGTTCGACGGTTCCCTTCAAGGCATCGAGCGCACTGACAAGAGCGCGTTCAGCTTCCAGGGCCACCCTGAAGCAAGCCCGGGCCCGAACGACGTAGCGCCGCTGTTCGACCGTTTCATCAATGAGATGGCCAAGCGACGCTGACTGAGCGGCTTGCGGGCGGCCCCGAATCTCGGTGGCCCCCGCAGGCTCTTCAAAGAGTGTTCAAGACGGCTTGCCGACTGACCTGCGGATTTGAGTGACAAACCCATGCCAAAACGTACAGACATAAAAAGCATCCTGATTCTCGGCGCTGGCCCGATCGTGATCGGCCAGGCCTGCGAATTCGACTACTCCGGCGCCCAGGCCTGTAAAGCCCTGCGCGAAGAGGGTTACCGCGTCATCCTGGTGAACTCCAACCCGGCCACCATCATGACCGACCCGGACATGGCCGACGCCACCTACATCGAGCCGATCAAATGGCAGACCGTTGCCAAGATCATCGAGAAAGAGCGTCCGGACGCGCTGCTGCCAACCATGGGCGGCCAGACCGCACTGAACTGCGCCCTGGACCTGGAGCGCGAAGGCGTCCTGGAAAAATTCGGCGTAGAGATGATCGGCGCCAATGCCGACACCATCGACAAGGCTGAAGACCGCTCGCGTTTCGACAAGGCCATGAAGTCCATCGGCCTGGATTGCCCGCGTTCCGGTATCGCCCACAGCATGGAAGAGGCCAATGCGGTCCTCGAGAAGCTCGGCTTCCCGTGCATCATCCGTCCGTCCTTCACCATGGGCGGCACGGGTGGCGGTATTGCCTACAACCGTGAAGAGTTCGAAGAAATCTGCGCCCGTGGTCTGGACCTGTCGCCGACCAAAGAGCTGCTGATCGACGAATCCCTGATCGGCTGGAAAGAGTACGAGATGGAGGTTGTCCGCGACAAAAAGGACAACTGCATCATCGTCTGCTCGATCGAAAACTTCGACCCGATGGGCGTGCACACCGGCGACTCGATCACCGTTGCTCCTGCGCAGACCCTGACGGACAAGGAATACCAGATCATGCGTAACGCCTCGTTGGCGGTACTGCGTGAGATCGGCGTGGAAACCGGCGGTTCCAACGTTCAGTTCGGCATCTGCCCGGACACCGGCCGTATGGTCGTGATCGAGATGAACCCGCGTGTATCGCGTTCTTCGGCGCTGGCATCGAAAGCCACCGGCTTCCCGATTGCGCGTATCGCTGCCAAGCTGGCGATCGGTTACACCCTGGACGAATTGCAAAACGAAATCACTGGCGGCGCTACGCCGGCATCTTTCGAGCCGTCCATCGACTACGTCGTGACCAAGCTGCCACGGTTTGCCTTCGAGAAATTCGCCAAGGCTGACGCTCGCCTGACCACCCAGATGAAATCCGTCGGTGAAGTCATGGCCATCGGCCGGACCTTCCAAGAGTCCCTGCAGAAAGCCCTGCGTGGCCTGGAAGTGGGTGTTTGCGGTCTGGACGAGAAGCTCGACCTGAGCAACCCGGAAAGCATGAGCGTGCTCAAGCGCGAGCTGACCGTGCCGGGTGCCGAGCGCATCTGGTACGTGGCCGATGCTTTCCGCGCCGGCATGACTGTCGAACAAATCTTCGGCATGAACATGATCGACCCGTGGTTCCTGGTGCAGATCGAAGATCTGATCAAGGAAGAAGAGAAGGTCAAGACCCTTGGTCTGTCCTCCATCGACCGCGACCTGATGTTCCGCCTCAAGCGCAAAGGTTTCTCCGATCAGCGTCTGGCCAAGCTGCTGGGTGTGACCGAGAAGAACCTGCGTACGCATCGTCACAAGCTGGATATCTTTCCGGTCTACAAGCGCGTTGACACCTGCGCGGCCGAGTTCGCCACCGACACTGCGTACCTGTACTCCACCTACGAGGAAGAGTGCGAAGCCGCGCCGTCGGGCCGCGACAAGATCATTATTCTGGGCGGCGGTCCAAACCGTATCGGCCAGGGCATCGAGTTCGACTACTGCTGCGTACACGCCGCTCTCGCCCTGCGCGAAGACGGGTACGAGACCATCATGGTCAACTGCAACCCGGAAACCGTTTCCACTGACTACGATACTTCCGACCGTCTGTACTTCGAGCCGGTAACTCTGGAAGACGTGCTGGAAATCTGCCGGGTCGAGAAGCCAAAAGGCGTGATCGTCCAGTACGGTGGCCAAACTCCGCTGAAACTGGCTCGCGCCCTGGAAGCAGCCGGCGTGCCGATCATCGGCACCAGCCCTGACGCCATCGACCGTGCCGAAGACCGTGAGCGCTTCCAGCAGATGGTTGAGCGCTTGAACCTGCGTCAGCCGCCAAACGCCACCGTGCGCAGCGAAGACGAAGCCATCCGCGCAGCCAGCAAGATCGGTTACCCGCTGGTGGTGCGTCCGTCCTACGTGCTGGGCGGCCGTGCGATGGAAATCGTCTACGAAGAAGAAGAACTCAAGCGTTACCTGCGTGATGCAGTGAAAGTGTCCAACGACAGCCCAGTGCTGCTGGATCACTTCCTCAACTGCGCCATCGAGATGGATGTGGATGCTGTCTGCGACGGCACCGACGTAGTGATTGGCGCGATCATGCAGCACATCGAACAGGCGGGCGTTCACTCCGGTGACTCCGCATGCTCGCTGCCGCCATACTCGCTGCCGGCGCACATCCAGGACGAGATGCGCGAGCAGGTCAAGAAGATGGCTCTGGAACTGGGCGTGGTCGGCCTGATGAACGTACAGTTGGCGCTGCAAGGCGAAGACATCTACGTGATCGAAGTCAACCCGCGTGCTTCGCGTACCGTGCCATTCGTTTCCAAGTGCATCGGTGTTTCCCTGGCGATGATTGCTGCCCGTGTGATGGCCGGTAAGACCTTGAAGGAAATCGGCTTCACCAAGGAAATCATTCCTAACTTCTACAGCGTGAAGGAGGCGGTGTTCCCCTTCGCCAAATTCCCTGGCGTGGACCCGATCCTGGGCCCAGAGATGAAGTCCACCGGTGAGGTGATGGGTGTGGGCGACACCTTCGGTGAAGCGTTCGCCAAAGCCCAGATGGGTGCAAGCGAAGTACTGCCGACTGGCGGTACCGCGTTCATCAGTGTGCGTGATGATGACAAACCGCTGGTTGCAGGCGTGGCCCGTGATCTGATCAACTTGGGCTTTGAAGTCGTGGCCACTGCCGGGACCGCCAAGCTGATCGAAGCTGCCGGCCTGAAAGTGCGTCGCGTGAACAAGGTGACGGAAGGCCGTCCGCACGTGGTCGACATGATCAAGAATGACGAAGTCACCCTGATCATCAACACCACCGAAGGTCGCCAGTCGATCGCGGACTCCTACTCCATTCGTCGTAATGCCTTGCAGCACAAGATTTACTGCACCACTACCATTGCTGCTGGCGAAGCCATCTGCGAAGCGCTCAAGTTCGGTCCGGAAAAGACCGTGCGTCGCTTGCAGGATCTACACGCAGGATTGAAGGCATGACCAAATACCCAATGACTGTCCAGGGCGCCAAGGCCCTGGAAGAGGAACACGCCCATCTGACCAAGGTCGTCCGTCCGAAGCTGAGCCAGGACATCGGTACGGCTCGCGAGCTGGGTGACTTGAAGGAAAACGCTGAATACCATGCTGCTCGCGAGCAGCAGGGTATGGTCGAAGCGCGGATCCGTGACATCGAAGGCCGTATGCAGAACGCGGTGATCATCGACGTCACGACCATCCCGCATACTGGCAAAGTGATTTTCGGTACCACCGTGGAAATCGCCAACGTCGAGACGGATGAGCGCGTTGTTTATCACATCGTCGGCGAGGACGAAGCTGACTTCAAACTCGGCAAGATCTCGGTTGGTTCGCCTCTTGCCCGCGCCTTGATTGCCAAGGAAGAGGGTGACGTGGTGGCGGTGAAAACACCTGGTGGCGTAATCGAGTACGAGATTGTTGAAGTTCGTCACATCTGAAAGACGGCGCCCGCTTCGTGCGGGCGCCATGCTTTGGCAGCTTGCCCAGATGCTTTGGGTGGGCGGCGTGTGGTTGTTACACATTGGTTTACTGCCGACGCTGGGCCTGATTGGCCTGGCGCCGTTGTTGATCGATGAAATCGACGGATTGCTCAGCGCGCTGCTGGTAGGTTTTGCGGCGGCGTGCGTGACGCTCCAGGTGCTGGTGCTGATCAAGGCCGAAGGCTTGGGGAGTTTGTGGCGGGATATTCGCGGCCAACTGCTGTTGATGGCGCTGTACGCATGCGCAATGTTTTGCGTGGTGCATACGTGGCTGCCGGAAGCGTTGCGCTGGCAGCTATTCAGCTATCTTGTGCTAGGGTTCTCCGGCTTGGTGCTGGTGTTGCAACCGGCGCCAGGATGGAGTGGCGGGGCGCGCGAAGCACGCCCGTGACCCTTTTATTACTTGAAGCGGTGTACGTTCGACAGTTGCTTGTTGACGCTGAAGTTCTTGCGATACAGCAGCGCCATCTTGCCAATGACCTGAACCAGATCCGCTTTGCCGACCTTGCACAGTTCTGCAACGGCGGCCAAACGCGCTTCGCGGTCAAGGATGTTGACCTTGATCTTGATCAGTTCGTGATCGCCCAATGCGCGTTCAAGTTCGGCTAACACACCTTCAGTCAAACCGTTGTCTGCCACAATCAGAACTGGTTTCAGATGGTGGCCAATGGATTTGTACTGTTTCTTCTGCTCTTGAGTGAGCGGCATAATCTGACCCCTGCGTCTGATCTTGTAAAAAGCGGCGGCCAGTTTACCCGAGCGAGTCCGGGACCGCCCAGTTAATCACGACCCGTTTTATTTTTCGAGGTGGCCCGTGGCCCGTTCCAAAACTAGCCTTAAGTGGCTGCAAGAGCATTTCAACGATCCTTACGTCAAAAAGGCGCAAAAGGACGGGTACCGTTCGCGGGCCAGCTACAAGCTCCTTGAGATACAGGACAAGGACAAATTGATTCGCCCCGGCATGAGCGTTATTGATCTTGGCGCGGCCCCTGGTGGTTGGTCCCAGGTGACCAGTCGTCTGATTGGTGGGCAGGGCCGTTTGATTGCTTCCGACATCCTGGAAATGGACAGCATCCCGGATGTGACCTTTGTTCACGGTGACTTCACCCAGGACGCCGTGCTCGCAGAGATCCTCGAGGCGGTGGGAAATTCGCAGGTAGACCTTGTGATTTCCGACATGGCCCCCAATATGAGTGGATTACCGGCCGTCGATATGCCGCGCGCAATGTTCCTGTGTGAACTGGCGCTGGATTTGGCGGGTCGGGTGTTGCGTCCGGGTGGGGATTTTCTGGTGAAAGTCTTCCAGGGCGAAGGTTTTGACGAGTACCACAAGAACATTCGCAAGTTGTTCGACAAGGTGCAAACGCGCAAGCCAGACTCTTCTCGGGACAGGTCTCGAGAGCAATACCTGTTGTGCCGCGGCTTCCGCGGTGTTGAAGGTGCGGCGAGTGAAGAGCGTTTTTGAGGAATTCGAGGAAGGCGATAGGTTTTTTTATATCGCTTTCGTCACGAAGCTTTACGAATATTGTGTAGTCAAAGTTTCACAAAGGGTTACAGACGGCGCCTGCCAGAGTTGTAGGTAATGTAGTAAGTTAGGCCGGTGAATATCATGCGAAGCGCGCGCCAGTAGCGGAGCTTGCTTCAGAGGGTAGTTAATTGAACGATATGGCAAAGAATCTGATCCTGTGGTTGATCATCGCGGCAGTCCTGGTGACGGTGATGAACAACTTCTCCAGCCCTAACGAGCCGCAGACCCTCAACTATTCCGACTTCATCCAGCAAGTTAAGGATGGCAAGGTCGAGCGCGTAGCGGTTGATGGCTATGTGATCACCGGCAAGCGCAACGATGGCGACAGCTTCAAGACCATTCGTCCGGCTATTCAGGACAACGGTCTGATTGGCGATTTGGTGGATAACCACGTAGTCGTCGAAGGCAAGCAGCCTGAGCAGCAGAGCATCTGGACTCAACTCCTGGTGGCCAGCTTCCCGATACTGGTGATTATCGCTGTGTTCATGTTCTTCATGCGCCAGATGCAAGGCGGTGCGGGAGGCAAGGGTGGGCCGATGAGCTTCGGCAAGAGCAAGGCACGCCTGCTCTCCGAGGATCAGGTGAAGACAACCCTGGCTGACGTTGCAGGTTGCGACGAAGCCAAGGAAGAAGTTGGTGAGTTGGTCGAGTTCCTGCGCGATCCGGGCAAGTTCCAACGCCTGGGTGGCCGTATTCCACGCGGCGTATTGATGGTTGGTCCTCCGGGTACCGGTAAAACCTTGCTCGCCAAGGCGATTGCCGGCGAAGCCAAAGTGCCGTTCTTCACCATTTCCGGTTCTGACTTCGTCGAAATGTTTGTTGGTGTGGGTGCCAGCCGTGTTCGCGATATGTTCGAACAGGCCAAGAAGCACGCACCGTGCATCATCTTCATCGATGAAATCGACGCTGTTGGTCGCCATCGTGGTGCTGGCATGGGCGGCGGTCACGATGAGCGTGAGCAGACCCTCAACCAGTTGCTGGTGGAGATGGACGGCTTCGAAATGAATGACGGCATCATCGTCATTGCTGCGACTAACCGCCCTGACGTATTGGACCCTGCGCTGCTGCGTCCAGGTCGTTTTGACCGTCAGGTGGTGGTTGGCCTGCCGGACATCCGCGGTCGCGAACAGATTCTGAAAGTGCACATGCGCAAAGTACCGATGGGCGACGACGTGGCGCCTGCCGTGATTGCTCGTGGCACGCCAGGTTTCTCCGGTGCAGACCTTGCCAACCTGGTGAACGAGGCTTCGTTGTTCGCTGCCCGTACCGGTAAGCGCATCGTTGAAATGAAAGAGTTCGAGCTGGCAAAAGACAAGATCATGATGGGTGCCGAGCGCAAATCCATGGTCATGTCTGAAAAAGAGAAGCAGAACACCGCTTATCACGAAGCCGGTCACGCCATTGTGGGTCGTGTTGTGCCTGAGCATGACCCGGTTTACAAAGTGTCGATCATCCCTCGTGGTCGCGCGCTGGGTGTCACCATGTTCCTGCCGGAAGAGGATCGTTACAGCCTCTCCAAGCGAGCGCTGATCAGCCAGATCTGCTCGCTGTACGGTGGCCGAATTGCTGAAGAAATGACCTTGGGCTTTGACGGTGTGACCACCGGTGCCTCCAACGACATCATGCGCGCCAGCCAGATTGCGCGAAACATGGTGACCAAGTGGGGCTTGTCGGAGAAACTTGGTCCATTGATGTATGCCGAAGAAGATGGCGAAGTGTTCCTGGGGCGTGGCGGCGGCGGTCAAAGCGCCAGCTTCTCCGGTGAGACGGCCAAGCTGATCGACTCCGAGGTGCGCAGCATCATTGACCAGTGCTACGGCACTGCCAAGCAGATCCTGACTGACAACCGCGACAAGCTGGATGCAATGGCTGATGCGCTGATGAAGTACGAGACCATTGACGCCGACCAGATCGACGACATTATGGCCGGTCGTACGCCTCGTGAGCCTCGCGACTGGGAAGGCGGTTCAGGCACCTCTGGCACCCCGCCAGTGGTTCAGAACGAACGCCCTGAAACCCCGATCGGTGGCCCTGCGGCTGACCACTAAGGTTTGAAATGACTTCTGCGTCGTCCTCCACCCGGTTGCCTTGCGGCAACCGGGTTCTTGATTTGGCCCATACACACGTCATGGGCATTCTTAATGTAACTCCTGATTCCTTTTCCGACGGCGGCCGTTTCAGTCAGCAGGACGCTGCGTTGCGTCACGCCGAGGCTATGGTGCTGGCGGGAGCAACGTTGATTGATGTTGGTGGCGAATCGACTCGCCCCGGAGCGCGTGTTGTTTCTCCCTTGGAGGAGCTGGAGCGCGTTGCACCGATAGTTGAGCGTATCGCCCGCGAGCTTGATGTGATCATCTCGGTTGATACATCCACGCCGGCAGTAATGCGTGAGACGGCGCGCCTGGGTGCGGGCCTGATCAACGATGTGCGCTCCCTACAGCGAGACGGAGCCCTGGATGCCGCGGCGGCAACCGGCCTTCCGGTGTGCCTGATGCATATGCTGGGAGAGCCCGGCAACATGCAGGACAGCCCGCATTATGACGACCTGGTGAGTGAAGTGAGTGGGTTTCTTGTTGAAAGGATCGCTCAGTGCGCCAAGGCGGGAATCGCTGCCGATAAGATCATCCTTGATCCCGGGTTTGGCTTTGCCAAGACGCTTCAGCACAATTTGAGCCTCTTTAAACATATGGAAGCCCTGCACGCCCTTGGTCGGCCCTTGTTGGTCGGTGTTTCGCGCAAGAGCATGATAGGGCTGGCCTTGAACCGCCCGGTAGGCGAGCGGCTGTACGGCGGTCTGGCGCTTGCTGCGCTTGCCATGACCAAAGGCGCGCGAATTTTGCGCGTGCATGATGTCGCCGAGACAGTCGATGTGGTGCGTATGATTGCCGCTGTAGAATCAGCCGAATAAGAATGACGGAGCACTTATGACTAAAAAATATTTTGGCACCGACGGTATTCGCGGTCGGGTCGGTGAATTCCCGATTACTCCTGATTTCATGCTCAAGCTGGGCTGGGCGGCAGGCATGGCGTTCCGTAGCATGGGCGCTTGCCGGATTCTGGTGGGCAAGGACACCCGTATTTCGGGTTATATGTTCGAATCCGCGCTGGAGGCGGGTTTGTCCGCCGCCGGTGCTGATGTGATGCTGTTGGGGCCAATGCCGACGCCTGCGATCGCTTACCTGACGCGTACCTTTCACGCTGAAGCCGGTATCGTGATCAGTGCGTCGCACAATCCCCATGATGACAATGGCATCAAATTCTTCTCGGGCCAGGGCACCAAGTTGCCGGATGAGATCGAGTTGATGATTGAAGAGCTACTGGATGCACCGATGACGGTGGTTGAGTCCAGCAAGTTGGGCAAGGTCTCGCGTATCAACGATGCATCGGGCCGTTATATCGAGTTTTGCAAGAGCAGCGTGCCGAGCAGTACCAATTTTGCCGGGCTGAAGATCGTTATCGACTGTGCCCACGGTGCAACCTATAAGGTGGCTCCAAGTGTATTCAAAGAGCTGGGTGCGGACGTGACGGTGCTGTCGGCGCAACCGAACGGCTTGAACATCAATGATAATTGCGGCTCTACCCACATGGGGCAGCTGCAGGCGGCCGTTCTGGCTGAGCATGCCGACCTGGGCATCGCCTTTGATGGCGATGGCGACCGCGTGTTGATGGTGGATCATACCGGTACCGTGGTTGATGGCGATGACCTGCTGTTTATCATCGCTCGCGACCTGCATGAGCGTAACAAGCTGCAAGGTGGTGTCGTCGGCACATTGATGAGTAATCTCGGGCTTGAGCTCGCTCTGGCTGAGCTGGGTATTCCGTTCGTACGCGCCAACGTCGGTGACCGGTATGTGATCGCCGAGCTGCTGGAGCGTAACTGGCAGGTGGGGGGTGAAAACTCCGGGCATGTTGTCTGCTTCCAGCACACCACCACGGGCGATGCCATCATTGCTGCTCTGCAAGTGTTGTTGTCGTTGCGTCGCCGTGAAGAGAGTCTCGCTCAGGCGCGACAGGCGCTGCGTAAGTGCCCGCAGGTTCTGCTCAATGTGCGTTTTGCCGGTGGCGAAAACCCGATTGAGCACCCAGCTGTCAAAGACGCGTGCGAGCGCGTGACCCTGGCAATGGCGGGGCGTGGGCGGGTGCTGTTGCGCAAGTCCGGCACAGAGCCTCTGGTGCGCGTCATGGTCGAGGGCGAAGACGAAACACAGGTTCGTGGCCATGCCGAAGACCTGGCAAAACTGGTAACTGAAATTTGCGCCTGAATTCGGCTTGCCAGTGATGATGTGGTTGGGTAACATCTGCGCCCACTTTGACCGACGAGGTACAGCATGCGTCGCACTATGGTAGCTGGTAACTGGAAGATGCACGGTACCCGCGCCAGTGTCGCTGAGCTGATCAATGGCCTTCGTCACTTGGCCTTGCCTAGCGGTGTTGATGTTGCGGTTTTCCCGCCTTGCTTGCATATCAACCAGGTTGTTGATGGCTTGAAAGGTAAGTCGATTCAGGTCGGCGCGCAGAACTCTGCGGTGGAGCCCATGCAAGGTGCGTTGACCGGCGAGATTTCGCCGAGTCAGCTGGTAGATGCGGGTTGTTCCTATGTGCTTGTCGGGCACTCCGAGCGCCGTCAGATGATGGGCGAGCGTGATGGGACGCTCAATCGCAAGTTCGCAGCGGCACAGGCTTGTGGCTTGATTCCAGTGTTGTGCATAGGGGAGACCCTGGAGCAGCGTGAATCGGGCAAGACTCTTGAAGTTGTCTCGCGTCAGCTGGGCAGCATCATCGAGGAGCTGGGTGTTGGTGCGTTTGCAAAGGCAGTCATTGCTTACGAGCCGGTCTGGGCCATTGGCACCGGGCTGACTGCTACACCGCAACAGGCGCAGGATGTGCACGCAGCCATCCGCGCTCAGTTGGCGGCAGAGAATTCTGAAGTCGCGCAAGGTGTGCGGCTTCTATACGGCGGCAGCGTGAAGGCGGCCAATGCGGTCGAACTGTTCGGCATGCCGGATATCGATGGGGGGCTCATTGGTGGAGCTTCCCTGAATGCAGATGAGTTCGGTGCGATCTGTCGCGCCGCGGGAAACTGAAAAAATGCTGGAAACAGTCGTAGTCGTTTTTCATCTGTTGGCTGCCCTGGGCGTAGTTGCCCTGGTTTTGTTGCAACAGGGTAAAGGTGCGGATGCTGGTGCGTCTTTCGGTGCAGGTGCTTCAAATACTGTGTTCGGAAGCCAAGGTTCCTCTACCTTTCTTAGTAAGTTTACTGCTATACTTGCCGCCGGTTTCTTCATAACCAGCTTGGGGTTAGGTTACTTTGCTAAAGAGAAAGCTCATGTGCTGACTCAAGTAGGTCTCCCAAATCCAGCAGTGTTGGAAGTACCAAAAGCAAAACCGGCTTCTGATGATGTCCCGGTGCTTCAAGAGCAAAAGTCGGCTACTCCAGCGACTGACGTACCTCCAGCTCAAGAGCAGAAGTAAGAAGGGTTGTAAACGCTGTATTGCCGAGGTGGTGGAATTGGTAGACACGCAACCTTGAGGTGGTTGTGCCCATAGGGTGTAGGGGTTCGAGTCCCCTTCTCGGTACCAATTATCAGGAGAGCCCGCTGTTGCGGGCTTTCTTGTAGGTGGAAGGTTACATTGACCCTGTAAGGGATCGGTCGTATACTTCCGCCCCAGCTTTGTCGCGGGGTGGAGCAGTCTGGTAGCTCGTCGGGCTCATAACCCGAAGGTCGTCGGTTCAAATCCGGCCCCCGCAACCAGTTTTAGCGGAGCCCCTTTTAAGGGGCTTTTTGTTAGCTGGACACTTTCAACGCCGCTGTTCGACGGCGTTTCAAGGATGGGCGTTTCGCCCATTTTTTTATTTTGCACAGCATGCACATACATGCACGAGGGGGTTCAGGTGTCGAGCAAGCTAGAAGAGTTGCAGGCCTTGCTGGCCCCGGTGGTCGTGGCCCTAGGCTATGAATGCTGGGGTATTGAGTTTTCGGCTCAAGGTCGCCACTCAATGTTGCGCGTTTATATCGATAAAGAGGGCGGCGTGCTGGTGGACGATTGTGCCATTGTCAGCCGTCAGATCAGCGGTGTCCTGGATGTTGAAGATCCGATTTCCGTTGAATACACCCTCGAAGTTTCCTCGCCTGGCATGGAACGCCCACTGTTCACTATTGATCAGTTTGCAAAATTTGCCGGTGAACAAGTGAAGATCAAGCTGCGTTCTCCCTTTGAAGGGCGACGCAACTTTCAGGGCCTTCTGCGCGGTGTAGAAGAACAGGATGTCGTGGTGCAGGTAGAAGACCATGAATTCCTGTTGCCGATCGATATGATCGACAAGGCCAACATTATTCCCAGTTTTGACTGAGACGCGGATCCCGCGGATCCAATGGCTTGCGAAAGGCGAGGCGTACGATGAGCAAAGAAGTACTGCTGGTTGTTGAGTCGGTATCCAATGAAAAGGGCGTACCGGCAAACGTGATTTTTGAAGCGCTGGAGCTGGCCCTGGCCACTGCTACCAAAAAGCGTTTTGAAGACGAAGTTGATCTGCGTGTGGAAATCAACCGCCACACCGGTGCCTATGAGACTTTCCGTCGCTGGACGGTCGTCGAAGAAGCCGATCTTGATGATCCGGCCATCGAAACCTGGCCGAGCAAGGTTGCTGAAACGCACCCTGGCGCCAAGGTCGGTGATGTCGTCGAAGAAAAGATCGAGTCGATCGAATTCGGCCGTATTGCTGCACAGACCGCCAAGCAGGTCATCGTGCAGAAGGTTCGCGAAGCTGAGCGCGCTCAAGTCGTTGACGCTTATCGCGAGCGCCTGGGTGAAATCATCTCCGGTACCGTGAAAAAAGTTACCCGCGACAACGTGATCGTTGACCTGGGCAACAACGCTGAAGCGTTACTGGCCCGCGAAGACATCATCTCTCGTGAAACCTTCCGTGTCGGCGTGCGTCTGCGTGCGCTGCTCAAGGAAATCCGCACCGAGAACCGCGGCCCTCAGCTGATCCTGTCGCGTACCGCGCCGGAAATGCTGATCGAGCTGTTCCGTATCGAAGTGCCGGAAATTGCCGAAGGCCTGATCGAAGTCATGGCTGCGTCCCGCGACCCGGGTTCGCGCGCCAAGATCGCGGTCCGCTCCAAGGACAAACGCATCGACCCGCAGGGCGCTTGCATTGGTATGCGCGGTTCGCGCGTCCAGGCAGTGTCGGGCGAGTTGGGCGGTGAGCGTGTGGACATCGTCCTGTGGGACGATAACCCGGCGCAGTTCGTAATTAACGCCATGTCGCCGGCTGAAGTGGCGGCAATTATCGTTGACGAAGATGCCCATGCAATGGACATCGCCGTTGGCGCAGATAATCTGGCTCAGGCCATTGGTCGTGGTGGTCAGAACGTGCGTCTGGCCAGCCAACTGACCGGCTGGACCCTGAACGTGATGACCGAATCGGACATCCAGGCTAAGCAGCAAGCTGAAACCGGTGACATCCTGCGCAACTTCATCGACGAGCTGGAAGTCGACGAAGACCTGGCGCAGGTGCTGGTAGATGAAGGCTTCACCAGCCTGGAAGAGATTGCCTACGTACCGTTGGAAGAAATGCTCAACATCGACGGCTTTGACGAAGACACCGTCAACGAGCTTCGCGCTCGGGCCAAGGATCGTTTGTTGACTAAAGCCATCGCTACTGAGGAAAAGCTGGCAGACGCCCATCCGGCCGAAGACCTGCTCTCGCTTGAGGGTATGGACAAGGATTTGGCGATGGAACTGGCGGTGCGCGGCGTAATTACCCGCGAAGACCTGGCCGAGCAGTCTATTGACGATCTGCTCGACATCGACGGCATTGACGATGATCGTGCCGGCAAGTTGATCATGGCCGCCCGAGCCCATTGGTTCGAGTAACTAGGCGCGGCCTGAGGAGAGAAGTGCATGACGCAAGTCACGGTGAAACAACTGGCCGATGAGGTCAAAACACCGGTAGAGCGCCTGTTGCAGCAGATGCGTGAGGCAGGTCTGCCGCACACCGCCGCCGATGAAGGTGTGAGCGACAGTGAGAAGCAGTCTTTGCTGACTCACTTGAAGAGCAGCCACAAGGCGAAAGTGGAAGAACCGCGCAAGATTACATTGCAGCGCAAAACCACCAGCACCCTGCGTGTTGCTGGTAGCAAGAGCATCAGCGTTGAAGTACGCAAGAAGAAAGTCTTCGTACAGCGCAGCCCGGAAGAAATCGAAGCCGAGCGCAAACGCGAACTGGATGAACGTCGCGCAGTAGAGAATGCTGCTCGTCAGAAGGCTGAAGAAGAAGCCAAGCGTCGCGCCGAAGAAGAAGCGCGCCGCCAGCCTGCTGCTGCGCAACCTGCTGGTACTGACGCGGTCGCCGCTCCTGTAGCGCCTGTTGAAGCTGTGCGTGAGGCTGCTCCGGTTGCCGCTGCACCTGCTCCTGCAGCAGACGCTCGCAAGCGCGACGAGCCTCGTCGTCCGGACAAACCACGTGCCGACGATAACAATCGTCGCGGTGGTGGTGGCGATGGCGAGCGTAAAAACGCTCCACATCGTGCCTCGGTCAAAGAGAAAGCGCCTGCTCCACGCGTTGCTCCACGTACTACCGACGAAGAAAGCGATGGCTTCCGTCGTGGTGGTCGCGGCAAGGCCAAGCTGAAAAAGCGCAACGCCCACGGTTTCCAGAGCCCAACGGGCCCTGTCGTGCGTGATGTGCAGATCGGCGAGACCATCACGGTTGGCGATCTCGCCAATCAGATGTCGGTCAAGGCTGCTGAAATCATCAAGTTCATGTTCAAACTGGGTACTCCAGCGACCATCAACCAGGTACTGGACCAGGAAACTGCCCAACTGGTTGCTGAAGAGCTGGGCCACAAAGTGACCCTGGTCAGCGACACCGCCCTGGAAGATTCCCTGGCCGAGTCCCTGAAGTTTGAAGGTGAGTCGTTCTCCCGTGCGCCAGTTGTGACCGTAATGGGCCACGTTGACCACGGTAAGACCTCGCTGCTCGACTACATCCGTCGTGCCAAGGTAGCTGCTGGCGAAGCCGGCGGTATCACCCAGCACATCGGTGCATACCACGTTGAAACCGAACGCGGCATGGTCACTTTCCTCGACACCCCTGGTCACGCCGCGTTTACCGCAATGCGTGCCCGTGGTGCCAAGGCGACTGACATCGTGATTCTGGTGGTTGCAGCGGACGACGGCGTGATGCCGCAGACCATTGAAGCTGTCCAGCACGCCAAGGCCGCTGGTGTTCCACTGGTTGTTGCCGTGAACAAAATCGACAAGCCGGGCGCCGATCTCGATCGCATCCGTAGCGAGCTGTCGGTTCACGGCGTGACGTCCGAAGAGTGGGGCGGTGATACGCCGTTCGTTTCGGTCTCGGCAAAAGTCGGTACCGGTGTAGACGAGCTGCTCGAAGCGGTCCTGCTGCAAGCTGAAGTACTCGAACTGAAAGCAACGCCATCGGCCCCGGGTCGCGGTGTTGTGGTTGAATCGCGTCTCGACAAAGGTCGTGGCCCGGTTGCAACCGTTCTGGTTCAAGACGGTACGCTGCGCCAAGGCGACATGGTGCTGGTCGGTTCGAACTACGGCCGTGTACGTGCCATGCTCGACGAGAACGGCAAGCCAATCAAGGAAGCCGGTCCTTCCATCCCTGTCGAGATTCTCGGCCTGGACGGTACCCCGGACGCTGGCGATGAGATGAGCGTAGTAGCCGACGAGAAGAAAGCCCGTGAAGTGGCTCTGTTCCGTCAAGGCAAGTTCCGCGAAGTCAAACTGGCCCGTGCTCACGCCGGCAAGCTGGAAAACATCTTCGAAAACATGGGCCAGGCAGAGAAGAAGACGCTTAACATCGTCCTCAAATCTGACGTCCGTGGTTCCCTCGAAGCGTTGAACGGCGCCTTGAACGGCCTGGGTAACGACGAAGTGCAAGTGCGCGTTGTCGGTGGCGGTGTCGGTGGTATCACCGAGTCCGACGCCAACCTGGCACTGGCTTCCAACGCTGTACTGTTCGGCTTCAACGTGCGTGCCGATGCTGGCGCTCGCAAGATCGTCGAGCAGGAAGGCCTGGACATGCGTTACTACAACGTCATCTACGACATCATCGAAGACGTCAAGAAAGCCCTTACCGGTATGCTTGGCAGCGACGTTCGGGAGAATATCCTGGGTGTTGCCGAGGTGCGTGACGTGTTCCGCTCGCCGAAATTCGGCGCGATCGCCGGTTGCATGGTTATCGAAGGTGTTGTGCACCGTAACCGTCCAATCCGTGTACTGCGTGAAGACATCGTTATCTTCGAAGGCGAGCTGGAATCCCTGCGCCGCTTCAAGGATGACGCTTCCGAAGTGCGTGCCGGCATGGAATGCGGTATCGGCGTCAAGAGCTACAACGACGTCAAAGCTGGCGACAAGATCGAAGTCTACGAGAAGGTTCAGGTTGCTCGCAGCCTCTAACTCGCGCACTTCCGGAGCCACGCGGCGCGTGGGCATGCAGATGCCCCGCGCAGCGTACGGACTCTAAACGCAACGCCCGGTCTGGCTTTTGTCAGGCCGGGCGTTTGCCGCTTTCAGACCCCACTGGTTTCACCGTGTGGCAGTAACAGGTAACAAGACATGGCAAAAGAATACAGCCGTACCCAGCGTATCGGCGATCAGATGCAGCGCGAGCTGGCCCAACTGATCCGTCGCGAAGTCAAAGACCCACGCGTTGGCCTGGTCACCATCACCGCCGTTGAAGTGAGCCGCGACGTAGGTCACGCGAAGATCTTCATCACCGTGATGGGCCAGGACAGCAGCGAAGAAATCGCGCAAAGCATCAAGGTGCTCAACTCGGCTGCAGGTTTCCTGCGCATGCAGTTGGCCCGCGAAATGAAGCTGCGCAGCGTGCCTCAGTTGCACTTCCACTACGACGAAAGCGTCGTGCGTGGTGCGCACCTGTCGGCGCTGATCGAGCGCGCCGTGGCTGAAGACAGCCAGCACCCGTCCACACCTGAAGACGCCAAGGAGTAAGCGGTGGCTCAGGTCAAACGTATCCGTCGCAACGTCAGCGGCATCATTCTGCTCGACAAGCCCATTGGCTTTACCTCCAATGCTGCCTTGCAGAAAGTTCGCTGGCTGCTCAATGCCGAGAAGGCCGGGCACACCGGCAGTCTCGACCCCCTGGCCACCGGCGTGCTGCCGTTGTGCTTTGGTGAGGCGACCAAGTTCTCGCAATACCTGCTCGATTCCGACAAGGGTTACGAAACCCTGATGCAACTGGGCAAGACCACCACCACGGCCGATGCCGAGGGTGATGTTCTGCAGGTTCGTGACGTGACCGTTGGTCGTGCTGATATTGAAGCTGCTTTACCCGGTTTTCGTGGGCAAATCAGTCAGATACCGCCGATGTACTCGGCCCTCAAGCGTGATGGCCAGCCTCTGTACAAGCTGGCACGTGCGGGTGAAGTAGTGGAGCGCGAACCGCGTTCTGTTACTATTGCGCGCTTGGAATTGCTCGCCCATGAAGGCGACACTGCCCGCTTGGCCGTGGACTGCAGCAAAGGCACCTATATCCGTACCCTGGTGGAAGATATTGGTGAAAAGCTCGGTTGCGGCGCGTACGTTGCAGAATTGCGACGCACCCAGGCCGGTCCTTTCAGTCTGGCCCAGACGGTCACGCTGGAAGAGTTGGAAGCAGTACATGCCGAAGGCGGCAATGAAGCAGTTGATCGCTTCCTGATGCCATCGGACAGCGGTTTGCTGGATTGGCCATTGCTGCACTTCTCGGAGCACAGCGCGTTCTACTGGCTCAATGGCCAACCGGTACGTGCCCCGGATGCTCCGAAGTTCGGTATGGTGCGGGTACAGGATCATAACGGTCGCTTCATCGGTATCGGTGAAGTGAGCGAAGACGGGCGCATCGCGCCGCGTCGACTGATTCGGTCAGAATGACCGAACGAGTGTGGCTGTTAACAGGCACGGTCAACACTCATTTTTAGATACAGGGATTTTTCCCTGGCCTGTTGAGATCACCCTTTGGGTGGTTTCCTGAAAAAAGGATTGCCTCATGGCTCTCGACGTTCAAGAAAAAGCACAAATCGTAGCTGACTATCAGCAAGCTGTTGGTGACACTGGTTCGCCAGAAGTGCAAGTTGCACTGCTGACCCACAACATCAACAAGCTGCAAGGTCACTTCAAGGCCAACGGTAAAGATCACCACTCCCGTCGTGGTCTGATCCGCATGGTAAACCAGCGCCGTAAGCTGCTGGACTACCTGAAAGGCAAGGATCTGGGTCGTTATCAGGCTCTGATCGGTCGCCTGGGTCTGCGTCGCTAATCAGCGATTGCGCTAGAGGTTGGTTGTCTGCCGTGTGTCAGTGGGATTCCCGCTGGCCCATGGCAGGCTCCCAGCCTCAAGTTTTATCTGGATACACGTTTTACCCTGGACGAGCGTCGGGCCGATTCCCTGCATTGCCCAAGAATTTCGCAAGAAGACAAGTTCCCCAAGAGCCACAAAGAAGGTAGGACACCGTGAACCCGGTTATCAAAAAATTCCAGTTCGGTCAGTCGACCGTTACCCTCGAGACAGGCCGTATCGCCCGTCAAGCCTCCGGCGCAGTGCTGGTCACCGTTGACGACGACGTTACCGTATTGGTGACCGTTGTTGGCGCCAAGACCGCTGACCCAAGCAAAGGCTTCTTCCCTCTTTCTGTTCACTACCAGGAAAAGACTTACGCTGCCGGTAAGATCCCTGGCGGTTTCTTCAAGCGCGAAGGCCGTCCTTCCGAAAAAGAAACCCTGACTTCCCGACTGATCGACCGTCCGATCCGTCCGCTGTTCCCAGAAGGCTTCATGAACGAAGTGCAGGTTGTCTGCACCGTCGTTTCCACCAGCAAGAAGACCGATCCGGACATCGCTGCGATGATCGGTACTTCGGCTGCCCTGGCCATCTCCGGTATTCCTTTTGATGGTCCGATCGGCGCAGCTCGCGTTGCTTTCCATGAAAGCACCGGCTACCTGCTGAACCCGACTTACGAACAACAGAAAGCGTCGAGCCTGGACATGGTCGTTGCCGGTACGTCGGAAGCCGTGTTGATGGTTGAATCGGAAGCCAAAGAGCTGACCGAAGACCAGATGCTGGGCGCGGTACTGTTTGCTCACGACGAGTTCCAGGTTGTGATCAACGCTGTTAAAGAACTGGCCGCCGAAGCTGCCAAGCCGACTTGGACCTGGGCTCCACAAGCCGAAGCGACTGAACTGCTGGGTGCTATCCGCTCCGAGTTCGGCGCTGCGATCTCCGACGCCTACACCATCACCGTCAAGGCCGACCGCTACGCTCGCCTGGGCGAGCTGAAGGAACAGGTTGTGGCCAAGCTGTCCGGCGAAGAAGGCCAGCCTTCTTCCAGCGACGTCAAAGCTGCCTTCGGTGAAATCGAATACCGCACCGTTCGCGAAAACATCGTTAACGGCAAGCCGCGTATCGATGGTCGCGACACGCGCACCGTACGTCCGCTGAACATCGAAGTCGGCGTTCTGCCGAAGACCCACGGTTCGGCCTTGTTCACCCGTGGTGAAACTCAGGCTCTGGTAGTTGCAACGCTGGGTACTGCCCGTGACGCACAGCTGCTGGACACCCTGGAAGGCGAGAAAAAAGACCCGTTCATGCTGCACTACAACTTCCCTCCGTTCTCGGTAGGTGAGTGTGGTCGCATGGGTGGTGCTGGTCGTCGCGAAATCGGTCACGGCCGTCTGGCCCGTCGTTCGATTGCAGCCATGCTGCCTGCTGCCGACGTGTTCCCGTACACCATCCGTGTGGTGTCGGAAATCACCGAGTCCAACGGTTCCAGCTCCATGGCTTCGGTCTGCGGTGCTTCCCTGGCGCTGATGGACGCTGGTGTGCCGATGAAGGCTCCGGTTGCCGGTATCGCCATGGGCCTGGTTAAAGAAGGCGAGAAGTTCGCCATCCTGACCGACATCCTGGGCGACGAAGACCACCTGGGCGACATGGACTTCAAAGTAGCCGGTACCG
Organism: Pseudomonas sp. LBUM920; assembly: GCF_003852315.1. NCBI lineage: Bacteria > Pseudomonadati > Pseudomonadota > Gammaproteobacteria > Pseudomonadales > Pseudomonadaceae > Pseudomonas > Pseudomonas edsoni (SeqCode). Next base: position 5,581,038 of record NZ_CP027762.1, on the reverse strand, counting down.
CTAAAGGTGTTACCGCGCTGCAGATGGACATCAAGATCAAGGGCATCACCGAAGAGATCATGGAAATCGCTCTGGGCCAAGCCCTGGAAGCGCGCCTGAACATCCTCGGCCAGATGAACCAGATCATTGGTCAGTCGCGCACCGAGCTGTCGGAAAATGCTCCGACCATGATCGCGATGAAAATCGACACCGACAAAATCCGTGATGTTATCGGTAAAGGCGGCGCGACCATTCGTGCGATCTGTGAAGAGACCAAGGCTTCGATCGACATCGAAGACGACGGCTCGATCAAGATCTTCGGCGAAACCAAAGAAGCTGCAGAAGCTGCACGTCAGCGCGTTCTGGGTATCACCGCAGAAGCCGAGATCGGCAAGATCTACGTCGGTAAAGTTGAACGCATCGTCGACTTCGGCGCATTCGTCAACATCCTGCCGGGCAAAGACGGTCTGGTTCACATCTCCATGCTGAGCGACGCTCGTGTTGAGAAAGTGACCGACATTCTCAAAGAAGGTCAGGAAGTGGAAGTGCTGGTACTGGACGTGGACAACCGCGGCCGTATCAAGCTGTCCATCAAGGACGTAGCAGCAGCCAAGGCTTCGGGCGTTTAATTACCCTGGCCTCATGCTGAAAAAAGGGACTCTTCGGAGTCCTTTTTTTATGCGCGTAGGAAAATGCCGATAAATCAGATGCTTAGTAAATCCCAAAAGCCGCAACTTGCATGCAAGAACGGTCTTCTTCATGCAAGTTGCACGATTCCGAAAATTGGCGCTTTTTATAAGTCATTGTTTTATAAGGATTTAATTCGAAAGCGCGACTTGGCACACTGCCTGCAATAACCCTGTTAACGCTGCAGCATCAAGGTTTACCCACTGCAGACTTTCAATAAAACAGGAGTTACTCGTATGAAGAAGTTCGCTCTCGCTACTGCTACCGCTCTGACCCTGGCCATGGGTGCTAACGTGGCCTTTGCTCAGACTTCCCAAGCTCCAATGACCATGGCCGCTGGCGAAGTGACCAAAGCCAAAGAATCCACTTCGGATACTTGGATCACCACCAAAGTCAAAGCTGACCTGCTGACCGAGAAAGGCATTCCTGGTTCGGACATCAAGGTTGAAACCAACAAAGGTGTGGTTTCCCTGTCGTCGACCGTAGCGATCTCTGATTCGCAGAAAGCCACTGCAGTAGCAATCACCAAGCGCATCAAAGGTGTGACCGCTGTATCTGCTGACGGCCTGCTGGCAGGCGGCGCAACTAAAGCCGACAACGTCGACAAAACCAAAGGCGCAGCAGCTGACGCCAAGGGCGCCACTTCCGATACCTGGATCACCACCAAAGTAAAAGCTGACCTGGTAACCGAGAAAGGCATTCCTGGCACCGACATCAAAGTCGAAACCAACAAAGGCGTAGTGTCTCTGTCCTCTTCGGTCGCAGTGACTGAAGCACAGAAAACCACCGCGGTGAATATCGCCAAGAAAATCAAGGGCGTTAAAGCTGTATCGGCCGATGGCCTGAAAGCAGAGTAACGCTTCACTGTTCGTCTGAACTGAATGGCGGCGGCTTAGGGTGAGTTAGATATCCACCCAAGGCACCTCTGGAGTTCATGCGACCGACCACACGGATGTGGTCATTACAGGCCCCGGCACTTGTGTCGGGGCCTGTTCTATTCTGGGCAGAAAAGACCTAAGTCGATTACACACAAATGTGGGAGCTGGCTTGCCCGCGATAGCATCACCTCGATTCAACTGAATGACCGAGGTGTGTGCATCGCAGGCCAGCCAGCTCCCACGTTTGGATGGGTGTCGCTCAGGTGTTACTCAGCATCCAGATGCATTGGGGTTACCACCCGGCCATCCTTTTCCGCCTGCCCCAGGTTGGCATCAATGAAGTACACCCGGTCATCTTCCAACTGGCCCTTGTCCACCAGGTAGTCCTTGATGGCACTGGCTCGGTCTTGCCCCAGTTGACGCAGCAGTACATCACTGGCGCCCCAGAACTTGATCAGCCCGTCACGCAGCTTCGCGGTGCGTTCATCGCTGCTCAAGTCTTTCCACTCGGCCGGCGGTTGCTGTTTCAGGCGGGTGCGGTAGATGCCTTCCAGCAATGGCGCTTTTTCCTTCTCGGGTACGACCAGCAGCGAAGCCTGGGCCGGAACCTTATCGCCACGGCGCTGCAGTATCTTGTAGTAGTTGTACTGATATTCACGTTCCAGTCGCTCGGCAGCGAGCAAGGGGCCGTCACTGCTGGCAGCCGCCGTGCCTTCGATTTCAAGACGCAGGGTAGGGCGCTCTTTGAGTGCCTTGGCCAGGGTGTCCAGCGCGCCTTGAGCGTCTTTGTTCAACTCGCTGGAGCCTGGGGCGAACGACACATTGCCCAAGTCTTCCGAGCCTCCGCCCGTCACCAGCCCACCGATGAACTTGAACGGCGCCGTCGCCGCGCGCACCACCAGGTTACGCAGGGTTTGCCAGACAATCGGCATCACACTGAATTGCGGGTTGTTCAGGTCGCCGGTGACCGGAAGTTCGATGGAGATCTTGCCGTCGGAGTCCTTGAGCAGGGCAATGGCCAGGCGAATCGGCAAATCCACGGCGTCGGCGCTGTCGACTTTCTCACCCAGTTGCAGTTGCTCAACCACCACTTTGTTTTCAGCCTTCAATTGGCCTTTGGTGATCACATAATGCAGGTCCAGGTTAAGCCTGCCCTTGCGGATGCGGAAACCGGCGAACTTGCCGGAGTACGGCGTCAACGTGGTCAACTCGACGCGTTTGAAGCTGGTGGCGATATCCAGCGCCGCCATCGGATCAAACGGGTTCACGCTGCCTTTGATGGTCACTGGCGCATAGCGATCCACCTTGCCCTTGATGTCGACGCTGGCCGGTTTGGCTTGGCGACTGTCAATGGTGCCGATCTGCCCGTTGAGCTGTTGAATGGCCGTGGCAAAGTTGGGCGTGAGGCTGAAGTCGGCAAAGTTGGCCGAGCCGTCATTGATCGCGATCTGCCCTATATTGATGCCCAACGGCTTATCTTTGCTGGCCGCCGGCTTGGCTGCCGATTTGGCGCCACTGTCGGCCGGCTGCGGGATCAACAGGTCATCGATGTTGGTGGTGCGGTCATCATTGATCATGAAGCGCGCGTACGGTTGCAGCAGGTTGACCTTGTCGATCGACAGGCTGTCGCCGTGTTGATAATTGACACCTTCGAGCACCAGGCGCTGCCATTTGAGGAAGTCGCGGGTCTTGAGCGTGTCCAGGGTGTGCAATTGGTCGACCTGAGCGCGGCCGGTGACCTGAAGCGCCAAGGGCTCGGTGCTCTTGAGGTTTACATCCAGGTTGCTGCCCAACATACCGCTGCGCAGTTCCAGCCGAATGAACGGGCTGATATAGGACTGAGCAACCCGCAGGTCGATGTCCTGGGTATTCACTTTGAGTTTGGCGCTGACCGGGTTGAGATTGACCTCGCCGGTTGCCTGAATCTTGCCTTGTTTACCCAGGCCGGAGTCGACCTTCAAGGTAAACGGGCTTTGGTTCAGGCTGTCGAAGTTCTGCACATCGACGTTCAAGGGCCCCAGTTCCAGCGCTACCGCAGGTTTGGCCTGACGGTCGGCCAGGTGCACCTGATAGTTACGCAGCTGCACATCCTTGAGCAGTACCTGCCAGGGCTTGCTAGGTGCGGCCGGTTCAGCCTTTGGCGAGTCGGCCGTCGCCGGCGCGGTGGCGGGCTCGGGCGCCTTGGCCGGTTTGCTCGGTTGGCTGGCGAACAGTTTTTGCCAGTCCAATTGCCCATCGGCTTCGCGGGCGGCCCAGGTTTCCAGCTTGTTGCTGCGAATCTTGCCGACCACCACGTGCTGCTTGGCCAGGTCCACCGTGGTGTCACTGACGTCCAAGCGTTCCAGGCGCACCAATGGGCGGCCATCGGGCGCCTTGATAGCAAACGGCGCAATGCTGGCCGCCGTGTTGGTCAGGTTCAGTTCGGTTTCTTTGGCGAGGCTGAATGTGTAGTGGGTGCTGAAATTCAGCACACCGTCTTCCAGCACAAGCGGCACGGCGTCACGGACATACGGCCACCAGGCTTTCATCTTGCCGTCGGTGACTTTCAGCGTGCCCTCGGACGTGATCGGTACCAGGCTGAAGTTGCCTTTCCAGTCGATCTGCCCACCCTCGGGGCCGGCGGCCACCAGCGTCATGTCGGCGTTGTCTTCCGGCAAGGTGCTGAGGTTTTTCAGTTCAAAGTCGAGTTTGTCGTAGAGGAATTCGATCGGTTCGCTGGGACGCAGGTCTTGAAAATGCACATAGCCGCCCGCCAGCTTGATGCTGTCGATGCGCAGCGGGAACGGCTTGGCGTTCGGGTCGGCCGGAGTCGGTTCGCTCGGCGGCAGCTTGAACAACTGCGCCAGGTTCAGCTGGCCGGATTTGTTGAACAGCAGCTCAGTCTTGGGTTGATCGAGTTGCACATCGGCCAGGTGCAGGGCACGAGTCCAGAGGCTGTCGATCTGCAGGTTGGCGTAGAGACGCTCGAAACCCACTTGCTCCTTGCCTGGTTCGCCGATTTTCAAGCCCCAGGCTGTCACTTCCAGGCTGAACGGATTGAGTTCGATACGCTCGATGCGTGCCGGCACCGTGGCGTAATGGGCCAGCTGTTGATTGGCAATACGAAGGGCAATGCCCGGCAGAATCAGAAAACCCAGCAAGCTGTACAGAGCCAGGGCGGTCAACAAGGCGCCAGCGGCGCGGATCAATCCTTTGGGCATGAGTGACGCCATCTATGTCGAACAGGAGTGCCTTGGAGTATGGCACGGGATTTCGGTTCCGAAGCACCGGGCCTCTTGGGAAAAGTACTACAGCTGCAGGATGAGGGTTTTCAACGGTGGCTGCTGGTCCTGGGAAGGGAAGTCGGCGCCCGGCGTCATGATTTGCCAATCGCGTACCGGGCGGCCGGCTTTCTCAGCGCAACGCAGCACCTGTTCGCGCCAGTCATCCATGCTGACTTTCGCCAAGTTGTTGCAGCAGATCAGCACGCCATTGTCGGCCGTCGCGAGCAGCGCAGGCTTGAGCAGGCTCTGGTAGTCACGCAACAGGTCAACGGTGCCGAAGGCGCTCTTGGCCCATGCCGGTGGGTCGAGCAATACCAGGTCATATTGGCGCTGCTCGAGGCGTGGATAGCTCGGCAGTTTCTGCCCGCGACGTTGAGTGATCGGCAAGCCCGCCAGTTGGCGAATCGCCGGGAAGTAGTCGGACTGCACGAATTCCATGGTTGGCAATTGTGGGTTGAGCAGACCGTTTTCGCGACCGACCGCCAGGTTGCCCTCGGCGAAGTCCAGGTTGCACACCTCACGCGCGCCACCGGCCGCCGCGCTCAGGCCGACGCCGCAGGTGTAGGCGAACAGGTTGAGCACGCTCTTGCCGGCGCTGTGCGCCTTGACCCAGCCGCGGGTGTTGCGCAGGTCCAGGAACAGCAGCGGGTCTTGCCCGGCGTGGCGCCCACGCACGCGATAATTGAGGCCCCATTCGTGGCCAACCAGGTCTACCAGCGCGGCAGGCTCGGCGCGGTACACCGTGTCTTCACGGTCGATGCGCGAGTTGCCACGGGAGCGATCGTTGTAGACCAGCAGCAATTCCAGGCCCATGAACTGGTTGATCAGTTGGTGCAGGTCCAAGAGGTCAGCTGTTTCCAGGGATTGATGGAAACTCTGCACCAGCAACTGTGGGCCGTAACGGTCGATAGACAGGCCGCCGGCGCCTTCCTGGCTGCCATGAAACAAGCGGTAGCAGTCAGTGCCTTGGGCGTGCAACTCGTTGATCAGGTCTTGGCGATAATCGAGGGCGGCGCGCAGCGCCTGATTCAAGGGAGTCATGGAGCGCGCCTTGCTGTAAATGGGGCGCGGAGTTTAACAGCTATAGGCGCCGGCCTACATCAACCCCATCCGCCGATGGGCACGCTGCACCGAGCCATTGCGCATCGCCCAGCGCAGCAACGGCGCACTGCGCTTGACCCCGGCGCGGACCATTTGCCGTTGCAGCGGGCTTTGGTGTTGCCCGAGCAGGCTGCTTGCCCAGTCCGGCAGCAAGTCGATCCCCGCCTGCATCATCAGCGCGCCAAAAGGTTTGGCCAGCGTGCTGGGTGACGGTGCATTGAGCAGCAGACGCAACACTTCGCGGCTGCGCTCGTCGCACAGCAGTTGCGGACGAATGCGTGCCAGGTAATCCGAAATTTCCTGCCGTGAACGCGGAACATGCCGCGCGCCCAAGCGTTCGGCCACCAACGCAATTTCACTGTAGTAGCGGTCCTGATCCCGACCCGAAAGGCGCGGGTTGCAGTAACGCAGGTGGGCCGCGAGGAAGTTGCTGACCTCCGCCACATGCACCCACGTCAGCAGCGCCGGATCACTGGCCGCGTAAGGTCGCCCGTCCGGGGCATGCCCCGTCACTTGCAGGTGAATGGTGCGCACTTTTTCGATCAGCCATTCGGCGTCTTTGCGCGAGCCGAACGTGGTGCCGGAAATAAACTGCGAGGTGCGCCGTAAGCGCCCAAGCATGTCCTGGCGAAAATTCGAGTGGTCCCACACACCCGCCAGTGCCAGCGGGTGCAAGGCTTGCAGCATCAAGGCGCTGATACCACCAATCAACATGCTGCTGAAATCGCCATGGACTTGCCAACTGACCGAGTCCGGCCCGAACAGGCCTGGATCGCCCTTGGGGTTTTCCAGGTCCAGCTGGCCCAGCGACAGGCCGGTGAGGCTCATCAGCTGGGTTTCGATACGGTTGCGGATAAATTCCATGGCGACTCGAGGGTTCCTAGCGGTTCAGGCGTTTGTCGATCAGGCCATCCACGACGCTGGGGTCGGCCAGTGTCGAGGTGTCACCCAGGCTGTCCAGTTCATTGCAGGCGATTTTGCGCAGAATCCGCCGCATGATCTTGCCGGATCGGGTTTTCGGCAAGGCCGGCGCCCATTGGATCAGTTCCGGCTTGGCAAAGCTGCCGATTTCCTTGCTGACCAGCTCAAGCAGGTTTTTCTTCAACGCATCGCTGGGTTCAACCCCATTCATTGGGGTGACGAAGGCATAAATCCCCTGGCCTTTGACGTCGTGGGGATAGCCCACCACGGCGGCTTCGGCCACTTGGTCATGCAACACCAGCGCGCTTTCCACCTCGGCGGTGCCGATACGGTGGCCGGACACGTTGATCACATCGTCGATGCGCCCGGTGATCCAGTAGTCGCCGTCCTCATCGCGGCGTGCGCCGTCCCCCGTGAAGTAGTAGCCAGGGTAGGGTTTGAAATAGGTGTCGATCATGCGCTGCGGGTCGCCGTAGACGCTGCGAATCTGCCCCGGCCAGCTGGCCTTGATCGCCAGCACGCCACTGCCGGCGCCGCTGATTGGCTTGCCTTGCTCATCCAGCAGCACCGGCTGCACGCCAAACATCGGCTGGGTTGCGCAGCCAGGCTTGATCCGCTGGGCGCTGACCAGGGGGCTGAGCATGATGCCGCCGGTTTCGGTCTGCCACCACGTGTCGACAATCGGGCAGCGTTGTTCACCGACGGCGTTGAAGTACCAGTCCCAGGCTTCGGGGTTGATCGGCTCGCCGACACTGCCCAGCAGGCGCAGGCTGGCGCGAGAGGTATTCTCCAGTGGCCCGTGACCCTCACGCATCAGGGCGCGCAGGGCGGTGGGCGCGGTGTAGAAGATGTTCACCTGATGTTTGTCGATCACCTGCCAGAAGCGCGAGCTGTCCGGGTAGCTCGGCACGCCTTCGAACATCAGCGAGGTAGCGCCATTGGCCAGCGGGCCGTACACGATGTAGCTGTGGCCGGTCACCCAACCGACGTCGGCGGTGCACCAGAACACTTCGCCATCGCGGTAATCGAGCACGTACTTGAAGGTCATCGCCGCTTGCAACAGGTAGCCGCCGGTGGTGTGCAGCACGCCTTTGGGTTTGCCGGTGCTGCCGGAGGTGTAGAGGATGAACAGTGGGTCTTCGGCGTCCATGGGCTCGGGCGGGCAGTCGTCGCTGGCGGCATCCAGAGCTTGCTGGTACTTGAGATCGCGGCCTTCGTGCCAGGCAAGGTCAGCGCCGGTGCGCTCCACCACCAGCACGGTGCTGACGTTCGGGCAACTGGCCAGGGCCTGGTCGACGTTCTTTTTCAGCGCCACCGGTTTACCGCCGCGCACGCCTTCATCGGCGGTAATCACGGTGCGGCAGTCGGCGTCGAGAATACGGTCACGCAGGGCGTCCGGTGAGAACCCGCCAAAAACCACCGAGTGCACCGCGCCAATGCGTGTGCAGGCCAGCATTGCGTAGGCGGCTTCCGGGATCATCGGCATGTAGATGCACACGCGGTCGCCTTTTTTCACGCCACGGTTTTTCAACACATTGGCCAGGCGGCTGACGTTTTGATGGAGCTGGCGGTAGGTGATTTTTGCAAACCGTGTCGGATCATCGCCTTCCCAGATGAAGGCAGGCTGGTCGGCGCGTTGCGCCAGGTGACGGTCGATGCAGTTGTAGCTGACGTTCAGTTGGCCGCCGGCAAACCATTGGGCGGCGCCGGTGTGAATGTCTGAATGCTGGACGGTGTGCCAGGGTGTGATCCAGTCGAGAAAGCTTTTGGCCTGTTCTGCCCAAAAGGTGTCGGGTTGCTCGATGGACTGGCGATAAAGGCGCTGGTAGTCGGCTTGACTGAGCTGCGCGGCCTGGCGGACGGCATCGGCGTTGGGGAATGTGCTGATATCGAACATGAGCGGTCCTTATTCTTGTTTTGGCGACAAGTCATAACGATGCACGCAGTGGGGGGAGGGTACAAGGCCAACGTCCAAACGGACGTTGGCCTTGGTGTACCGGCTTCAGCCGCGGTGACGACCGCGGAAGTAGTTGATCAGGCCCTGGGTCGAAGCATCCTCGGCCGAGGTTTCTTCGGCACCGGTCAGGCGGTTATACACGCCTTTGCCCAGCTCTTTGCCCAATTCCACGCCCCATTGGTCGAAGGCGTTGATACCCCAGACCACGCTTTGTACAAACACCTTGTGTTCATACATAGCCACCAGTGCGCCCAGGCGACGCGGGCTGATGCGTTCAACCACGATGGTGTTGCTCGGACGGTTGCCCGGGATCACCTTGTGCGGGGCCAGTTTCTGGACTTCGGCTTCGGCAACGCCTTTCTCACGCAACTCGGCTTCGGCTTCGCTGCGGGTTTTGCCGAGCATCAGCGCCTGGCTTTGGGACAGGCAGTTGGCGAACAACCACTGATGGTGGTCGGACACCGGGTTGAAGCTGACAATCGGCACAATGAAGTCGGCCGGAATCAGTTGGGTCCCTTGGTGCAACAACTGGTGGTAGGCGTGCTGGCCGTTGCACCCTACGCCGCCCCAGATGACCGGGCCGGTATCGGTGGACACTGGCGTACCGTCCTGGCGCACACTCTTGCCGTTGGATTCCATGTCCAACTGTTGCAAGTGTTTGGTGATGTTGCGCAGGTAGTGGTCGTACGGCAGGATCGCGTGGCTCTGCGCACCCCAGAAGTTGCCGTACCACACGCCCAGCAGACCCAGCAGCACGGGCATGTTGGCTTCGAATGGGGCGTTCTGGAAATGCTGGTCCATGGTGTAGGCACCGGACAGCAGTTCCTTGAAGTTGGACATGCCGATCGCCAGGGCGATCGGCAAGCCGATGGCCGACCACAGCGAGTAACGCCCGCCGACCCAGTCCCACATCGGGAAGATGTTTTCTTCGCGGATACCGAAGGCCACGGCCGCTGCGTTGTTGCTTGAGACGGCGATGAAGTGGCGATACAGCTCGGCTTCCGAGCCACCCTGAGCCAGGTACCAGGCGCGGGCGGCCTGGGCGTTTTTCAGGGTTTCCAGGGTGTTGAAGGATTTTGACGAGACGATAAACAGCGTGGTCTCGGCGCGCAGCTTCTGGGTCAGCTCATGGAACTCGCTGCCGTCAATGTTCGCCAGGTAGTGGCAGCGCACGCCTTTGTGGGCGTAGGACAACAGCGCTTCGGAGACCAGCTCCGGCCCGAGGAACGAGCCGCCGATGCCGATGTTCACCACGTCGGTGATCGGCTTCTCGGTGTAACCGCGCCACAGGCCATCGTGGATGCGGCCGACCAGGTCAGTGATCTGATTCAGCACCTTGTGCACGTCCGGCATGATGTTCACGCCGTTGACCGACAACTTGTCGCCAACCGGGCGACGCAGTGCGGTGTGCAGGGCCGGACGGCCTTCGGAGGAGTTGACCGGCTCGCCAGCGTAGAGCGCGTTGATCGCGTCTTTAAGGCCGACTTCATTGGCCAGGTCGACGAGCAAGGCGCGCGTTTGGGCAGTGATGAGGTTTTTCGAGTAATCGAGGAAAAGCCCGCAGCTGCTCAAGGTGAATTGGGAAAAGCGCTGGGGATCGGCATTGAATGCGTCGCGCATGCTGAAATCCTGCATGGCTTGGCGATGTTTATCGAGCGCTTGCCAAGCGGGCAGAGCGGTAACGTCATGAGGAGTGCGGTAATACGCCATCGCTGCGGTTTTCCTTTTTATTACGGGGACTTGCCTTTAGGACACTTCTAAATCCGGAACGTCCAGTCTTTCATCAGGCGTTGGGTTCCGGTCAGCGCCAACAATGGCACAGGGCGTTTACATTAAACCTAGCGTGTCGATATGTCTTGGCTTTGTCTGCGCTGTAGCCGGTACTTTTTTATACCGGCACAGCGGGGAGGGCAACAGGCGCGCTTTTTTTCAAGGGAGAAAAGGCAGGGTCAGGCCAGGGTCAGGTGCAGGTTGTCGATCAGGCGTGTGGCGCCCAAATACGCAGCCACCAGGATCACTACATCGCGATCCTCAGGCGTGGCGGGACGCAGGTGCACGCCCTGGCGCACTTCCAGGTAGTCGATGCGCAATCCGGCCGCTTCGATCTGCTGGATCTGCTCGGCACGCAGTTTGGCAAAATCGTGGTCGCCTCCCTTGATGGCGGCGGCAATCTGGCTGAGGCTGCGGTACAGCACCGGCGCGATGGCGCGTTGTTCTTCGCTGAGGTAGCCGTTGCGCGAGGACAGCGCGAGGCCGTCAGCGGCACGCACAGTGGGCTCGCCGATGATCTGGATCGGCATGTTCAGGTCATGCACCATGGCGCGAATCACTGCCAGTTGCTGATAGTCCTTCTGGCCAAACACGGCCATATCCGGCTGGACCATGTTGAACAGCTTGCTGACCACCGTCGCTACCCCTTCGAAGTGCCCGGGGCGGCTGGCGCCGCAGAGGCCTTCGGACAGTTGCGGGACGCTGACGCGGGTCTGGCCGCTCATGCCGCCGGGGTACATTTCTTCAACGGTTGGCGCGAACAGCAGGTTGCAACCGGCTTGCAGCAGTTTTTCCTGATCGGCGGCCAAGGTGCGAGGGTATTTGTCCAGGTCCTCGCCGGCACCGAACTGCAACGGGTTGACGAAGATACTCGCCACCACGAAATCCGATTGCTGGGCGGCCTTGGTCACCAGGGTGGCGTGGCCGCTGTGCAGGTTGCCCATGGTGGGCACAAAGCCAATGCGCTTGCCGGCGCTGCGCGCGTGGGCGACTGCAGCGCGCAGTTCTCGTACGGTTTTAACGGTGTTCATGCAGAGAATCCGTGTTCGGCGCCTGGGAAAGTAACGGCTTTGACTTCGTCGACGTAAGCGCTCAACGCGGCCTGGATGCTGTCTTTACCTGCCATGAAGTTTTTCACGAACTTGGGGGCTCGCCCGGTCAGCGACAGGCCGAGCATGTCATGCAAGACCAGAACCTGGCCGTCGGTGGCAGAGCCCGCGCCGATGCCGATTACCGGCACTTTGACCGCCTGGGTGATCTCTGCCGCCAATTCGCTCGGCACGCATTCCAGCAGGATCATCGCGGCACCGGCTTGTTCCAGGGCAATGGCGTCGGCGCGCATCTGACGCGCCTGGGCTTCATTGCGGCCTTGTACCTTGTAGCCGCCGAGGATGTTCACCGACTGTGGCGTCAGGCCCATGTGCACGCATACCGGCACACCGCGCTCGGCCAGCAGTCGGATCGACTCGGCGAGCCATACGGCGCCTTCGACCTTGATCATGTGCGCGCCGGCCTGCATCAGTTTGCCGGCGTTCTGAAAGGTCTGTTCCAGCGTTGCGTAACCCATGAACGGCAGGTCGGCGATGATGAAGGCACCCTCATTGCCGCGCTTGACGCTGGCAGTGTGGTAGGCGAGTTCATCGGTGGTGACGGGCAGGGTGCTGTCATTCCCTTGAAGAACCATGCCCAGCGAGTCGCCGATCAACAGCACTTCAACACCGGCCTGGCAACTGGCGTGGGCGAAGGTGGCGTCGTAGCACGTCAGCATGGTGATTTTTTCACCTTTGAGCTTGAGGCTCTGCAAGGTGGTCAGGGTAATGTCTGGCATGAAAAGGGTCCTCGTTCAGGCGCTTGGAAACAGCGAGTAACGCGCGTGAGTCTTCGTTTATACAGGCGCACTGTCTTGAGAGCAGTGCTTATAAGGCCTGGATTGCGCCCTTCAGCGCCGCGTTGGCGGCAGCGGGACGCCTATAGTCGTGATGAGGACTCGGGAAGTCAATTGGATGTGTTACCGCATTGTTACGATGGCGGTGTTACCGCTGTTACTGACGCGTTTCAGCACGTTGAAGACCACTTTTGACGGCCTGTGAGATCAAATGTGGAGCGGGCTTGCTCGCGAATGCGCTGGGTCAGTCAATGCTTGTATCGACGGGTTCACCGCATTCGCGAGCAAGCTGCTCCCACGCGGACTGCATCAGCCGGTAGAGAGGCGTTCCAGGCCGACAAACGGGCAGGCCTTCAACAGCTCCGCAAGGCTTCGGCCGTCGGGCAGTTGCAACTCAGCGGGGGCCAGTTCGGCCAGCGGGTACAACACGAACGCGCGCAGATGCATCTGGTAGTGAGGCACTTTGAGACGCGGCTCGTCGATCAAGCGATCGCCAAACAGCAGGATATCCAGGTCCAGCGTACGCGGGCCCCAACGCTCTAGACGTTCGCGGCCCTGGCCGTTTTCAATGGCTTGCAGTGCATCGAGCAGCGCCAGTGGCGCAAAGCTACTGTCCAGGGCCGCGACCGCATTGGTATAGCGCGGCTGACCGGGGAGCAGGGAGTCACTCTGATAGAAGTCGGACACACCGACGAGGGCGGTGCCTGGCAATAGCGCCAACGCCGCAATGGCGCTGCGCAATTGCTGGTCCGGGGCAGCGAGGTTGCTGCCCATACCGATGTAGATACGTTCCACGTTTATTCGCCTGCAGCGCCCGAGGCATCGGCAGACGTGCGTTTGCGCTTGCTGGAGCTGCGACGACGCTTCTTCGGCCCATCGCTGGCGCCATCACCTTTGCTGCCAAGGTCACGAATCATGTCGCGGCGCTGGCTGTCGTTGGCGTCCTGGTAGTCGGTCCACCATTCGCCCAGGCCGTCGGTCTGCTCGCCGGCGCTTTCGCGCAGCAGCAGGAAGTCGTAGCCAGCACGGAAGCGCGGGTTGTCCAACAGCAGGTCGGCGCGTTTGCCGCTGCGCCGTGGCAGGCGCTCCTGCATGTCCCAGATCTCGCGGATCGGCAGGGTGAAACGTTTTGGAATGGCGATGCGTTGGCATTGCTCGGCGATCAGCTCGTGCGCAGCTTCCTGCATGGCAGGAATCGGCGGCATGCCACGGTCCTGCAGGCGCAGTACGCGTTTGGGCAGGGCCGGCCACAACAGGGCGGCAAACAGGAACGCCGGGGTCACCGGTTTGTTCTGTTTGATGCGCAGGTCGGTATTGATCAAGGCTTCGCTGATCAGCGTGTGGGTGTACGTCGGGTTGTATTCCAGAGCCTCGGCGCTGGCCGGGAACAATGGATCGAACAACTGCAGGTCGACGAGCATTTCGAACGTGTCGGCGGCGTACCCCGAGAGGAACAGCTTGAGCACTTCTTCGAACAGGCGTGCCGAAGGGATTTCCCGCAGCAAGGGCGCCAGTTCGCGAATCGGCGCGGCCGTGTGTTTCTCGATACCGAAATTCAGCTTGGCGGCAAAACGCACCGCTCGCAGCATGCGCACCGGGTCTTCCTGGTAGCGCTGCGTCGGGTCGCCGATCAAACGGATCAGGTTGTTGCGAATGTCGTGTACGCCATTGGCGTAATCGAGGATGCGCTCGCTGACCGGATCGTAATACAAGGCGTTGATGGTGAAGTCGCGGCGTTGCGCGTCTTCTTCCAGGGTGCCGTAGACGTTGTCGCGCAGGATGCGGCCGCTCTCGTTGCGGGAAGACTGGTTGGTGTCTTCCTCTTCATCGTTTTGCGGGTGGCCGGCGCGGAACGTGGCGACCTCGATGATTTCGCGGCCAAAGTGGATATGCACCAATTTGAAGCGGCGACCGATGATTCGCGCGTTGCGAAATTCGGCACGCACCTGCTCGGGCGTGGCGCTGGTGGCGACGTCGAAATCCTTGGGCGTGATATTGAGCAACATGTCACGTACACAGCCACCCACCAGATAAGCCTGGTAGCCGGCGTTCTGCAAACGTTCGACGATGTTCACCGCGTAGCGGCTGAATTGAGCACGCTGCAATGAATGCTGATTGCTGTTAAGCACTTCAGGCGTGCTGCGAATGTGTTGCGTACGACGCAAGGGAGAACGGAATGACTGGAACAACTTCTTCAGCATGGGATGCACTGTTTGAAGGAATGTTCGGCCATAACGAAGAATGACCGCATGATGGGCCGGGATTCTAGCATTTAGTCGAGGGATGGTGTAGGAACAAGCTGCAGGCCTTGCGCCATAAGCTTAAAAGAAAGGGGAACCGGCCAAATGCCGGAAACTACAAGGGGAGCCGAAGCTCCCCCAGAAGTAGTTGCGTGCTCTATTTTTATTATTGATTTCGGGCTTCTTGTTTTTGTTGATCGCCCTCGCCATGAAGCTTCACCTTCATGACACTCCCAATCGGGAGCCAAGAGCAAACGGATTGCTTTGGTCGCTGTGTTGCTGATCTACGATCCAACCAGTTCAGGCTCTGCCTTAGGGCAGTTTTTGTTGTTCTCGGCCTGGTTGCGGGGCAAGCCCCAAATGCAACGCCTCTCCAAAAGAATCAGTTAGCTGCGCCTCCGCCGTGTTGTTTTTATTGTGCGTGAGTCGATACGTCTTATTTTTATTGTCTGGTACTAAGCTTGTTATTGTTTTTGTACTAAGCATATAGCAGGGTGCGTGCCAACTTTTGTGCCGCCCAGCAAAACCGGGGGTGTGAGGCGCCTTCGGCGTTTTTGGGGGCGAAAAAAAGCCGGGGCTTCGTTACCGTAAGCCCCGGCTTTTGTTACGTGAAAATTCAGCGGTAACAGTTTTTTCACATCTGAGGGTGTTACCTGTGGGGGCGCACCCTCAACTCTCGCTGGCCACGCCGGTCTTGCGTCGCGGAATGCCCAGGCGCTGGCGGCGTTCCCACAGGCACTTGCGGCTCACGCCCAGCTTGCGCGCCAGCTCGGTCTCGGTCATGTGATCCTGGTGCTCAAGAACGAAGTGCTGGAAGTAATCTTCCAGTGACAAATCTTCCGTCGGCTCGTGGCTGGTATTGCTACCGCCGCCCTGTTGTGGGGCCAGGCCGATGAAATCGTCGTCTTCCAGGTCACTCAGCTCGATGTCGATGCCCAGCAGCTCGGCAGAAATCTCCGGGCTCTCCGACAGAATGACCGCGCGCTCGACCGCGTTCTCAAGTTCTCGCACGTTCCCCGGCCACGAGTAGTGACGAATCGCCTGCTCGGCATCCGGGGCAAACTTGAGGTCGGTACGGTTGATCCGTGCGCTCTGGCGCAGCAGGAAGGCGCTGGCGATTTCGTTGACGTCGGCGCCACGCTCACGCAGTGCCGGCAGCTTGAGGGCGATCACGTGCAGGCGGTAATACAAGTCTTCACGGAACTGGCCGATCTTGGCCAGGCTCTTGAGGTCTCGGTGGGTCGCTGCGATCAGGCGAACATCGACTTTTTGCGATTGCACCGAACCTACGCGGCGAATTTCGCCTTCCTGCAACACGCGCAGCAAGCGCGCCTGGGCTTCCAGCGGCAGTTCGCCGATTTCGTCGAGGAACAAAGTGCCGCCGTCCGCCGCTTCGACAAGGCCCGCACGCCCGGCGCTGGCGCCGGTAAATGCGCCTTTCTCGTGGCCGAACAGTTCGGACTCGATCAGTGATTCAGGGATCGCCGCGCAGTTCACCGAGATCATCGGCGCCTTGGCGCGCTTGGACAGGTTGTGCAGGGCACGGGCGACCAGTTCTTTACCGGTGCCCGACTCACCCTGAATCAATACATTGGAGTCGGTGGGCGCGACTTTGCGAATCTTGCTGTACAGGTCCTGCATCGGTGGGCAGGAGCCGATAATGCCGATTTCGCCGTTGCTGTTGTTGACGCCCGGCTTGTCCGCACCGTTGGCGGTCTTGCCGGCGGGGCGCTGTTCGGCGGGCGCGCTGCTGGCCGACTGACGGTCGCGCAGAATGCGGGCCACGGCCTGCAGCATTTCGTCGTGGTCGAAAGGCTTGGCGATGTAATCCACCGCGCCCATCTTCATCGAGTCCACCGCCGAACGCAGGCTGGCGTAACTGGTCATGATCAGCACCGGAGTGCCCTGGCCAA
The DNA here is from genome assembly GCF_003852315.1 of Pseudomonas sp. LBUM920. NCBI lineage: Bacteria > Pseudomonadati > Pseudomonadota > Gammaproteobacteria > Pseudomonadales > Pseudomonadaceae > Pseudomonas > Pseudomonas edsoni (SeqCode). The sequence goes on along the minus strand of NZ_CP027762.1, from coordinate 5,564,444 downwards.
GCTTGATCAGCTCGGTGCCTGGGGCGCCCGGCAAACGCAGGTCGCTGACAATCAGGTCGAACGTGGGAATGCTGAATCGCTCTTGGGCTTCCTGCACCGAGCCGGCTTCGCTGACCTGGTACTGATTACGTTCAAGCAGGCGACGCAAGGCAGAGCGGATAATTGTTTCGTCTTCGACGATCAAAATGTGCGGCATTGATTCAATTCTCTCGACGGTCTCAGTTCACAGCGGACGTCGCTTCGACATGACGCGGCAAGGTCACCCGAATACGGGTGCCGCGTTGGCTTTCGGTGTCAGCCGGGCTGTCGATGGTGATTTGTCCATAATGCTCTTCAACGATGGAATAGACCAGTGCAAGGCCCAGACCGGTACCTTCACCCGGGTCCTTGGTGGTGAAGAAAGGTTCGAACAATCGGTCCATGATGTTCTGTGGAATACCGCTGCCTTCGTCCTCCACGATCAGATCGACCGTGTGCTCGAAAGCCTCGCTCTTGACGCGTACCGCGCTGTGCGGCGGGGAAGCGTCACGGGCGTTGGACAGCAAGTTGATCAACACCTGCGCCAAGCGTTGGGAATCGCCGTCGACCCAGTGGTCCGGGTCGCACAGATTGAAGAACTGTACTTCGAAATTGCGCCGGTTCAAGGCCAGCAGCCCTATGGCATCCTGCGCAACTTCGGCCAGGCACACGGCCTCGTCCTGATTCTGATGAGCGCCGGCATGGGCGAAGCTCATCAACGACTGCACGATGCGGGAAACGCGCTTGGTCTGCTCAAGGATTTGCCCGCTGATTTCGGTGATTTCGCCGTCCTCTTCGCGCTCTTCCCGCAGGTTCTGCGCCAGGCAGGCGATACCGGTGATCGGGTTGCCAATCTCGTGGGCTACGCCTGCCGCCAAACGACCAATGCTGGCCAGGCGCTCGGAGTGCACCAGCTTGTCTTCCAGCATTTGCGTGTCGGTCAAGTCTTCGACCAGCAGCACCAGGCCGCTGTTGCCGGGTGCCAGGGGTTCGTCGATCGCCGCTTTGTGCAGGTTGAGCCACCGCGTCTGGCCGTCGAGTGCCAAGTGCTGCTTGTGCAAATGCTCGTCGGGCAGGTTGATAAAGCCTTGCAGCAGTTCCTTCCACGGATCGCCCAAGGTGTTCAGGCGCGAACCCACTACCCGCTGGGCGGCGATGCCGGTCAATTCTTCCATGGCCTTGTTCCACATCAGGATCTCTTGATCCTTGGCCAGGGAGCACACGCCCATCGGCAGCTCCTGCAGGGTCTGGCGGTGGTAGCGGCGCAGCGCATCGAGTTCGGCGGCAAGGCCGGTGAGGCGCGAGTGGTAATCCTCCAGCCGGCTCTCGATGAAATGGATGTCTTCGGTGACGTAGTTTTCGCCGCCAGCCTTGTAGGGCAAGAACGTTTCGACCATGTCTTGGGACACACTTGGCCCCATCAGGCCGGACAGGTTGGCCTCGATACGGTCACGCAAGCGCCGCAGCGCATACGGGCGGCGCTCGTCGAACGGCAGGTAGAGGTCGCGCAGGGCCTGTTCGACTTCCTTTTGCGCGGCTTTCGCACCCAGCGGCTTGGCCAGTTGCGTGGCGAACTCCTGGGGCGAGGCGGCGTGCAGCTCGCGGCGTTGCGGGCGGCGCACGTTGTCCACCGCGCAGGCTTCGGCGGCGCTGGTTTCTTCGGGGCTGGCGTTGGTGAACAGCGAGATCAAGGTGAACATCAAGACGTTGGCAGCCAATGAAGCGATGGCGGCCATGTGCCAACTGGTGTCGTCCAGCACGTAAATCATGTTCAGCAACGGAATGTAGAAACCCTGCAGGTTGCCGACCAGCGGCAGCAGCATGGTAACGATCCACACCAGAATCCCCGCCAGCAGACCGGCGATAAAGCCGCGGCGATTAGCGGTCGGCCAATACAGCACCGACAACACGCCCGGCAGGAACTGCAAGGTGGCAACGAACGCAACAATGCCGAGGTTGGCCAGGTCTTGCCCGGCGCCCAGCAACAGGTAGAAGCCATAGCCGGCCATGATGATCGCGACAATCAGCGCGCGGCGCGTCCACTTCAGCCAGCGGTAGATGTTGCCTTCGGCTGGCGGCTGATACAGCGGCAGCACCAGGTGGTTGAGCGCCATGCCCGACAACGCGAGCGTGGTGACGATGATCAAGCCGCTGGCCGCCGACAAACCGCCGACATACGCCAGCAACGCCAGGGATTTGCTGTTGGCGGCAATACCGACGCCGAGGGTGAAGTATTCCGGGTTGGTGGTTGCGCCCAGCTTGAGGCCGGCCCACAGGATCAGCGGCACCGCCAGGCTCATCAGCAGCAGAAACAGCGGCAGGCCCCAGCTGGCGCTGACCAATGAGCGCGGGTTGAGGTTCTCGGTGAAGGTCATGTGGTACATGTGCGGCATCACGATCGCCGAGGCGAAGAACACCAGCAGCAGCGTGCGCCATGGGCCTTCTTGCAACGGTGTGTGCAGGGCGGCGAGGGCGGTCTGGTTTTGCAGCAGCCACAGCTCCAGCTGTTGCGGGCCGTCGAACACGCCATACAGCGCATACAAGCCGACGCCGCCGATGGCGATCAGCTTGATCACCGACTCAAAGGCAATCGCAAATACCAGGCCCTCGTGTTTTTCACGGGTGGCGATATGGCGTGAGCCGAAGAAAATCGTGAACAGCGTGATCAACGCGCAAAAGGCCAGCGCGACGCGATGCTGCACCGGCTCACGGGTCAAGATGCTTATGGAATCCGCCACGGCCTGGATCTGCAGGGCCAGCAGCGGCAATACGCCGAGCAACATGAAAATCGTGGTCAGCGCGCCGGCCCAGGTGCTGCGAAAACGGAAGGCAAACAGGTCCGCCAGGGATGACAGCTGGTAGGTGCGGGTGATTTTCAGGATCGGGTACAGCAACACCGGCGCCAGCAGGAATGCGCCGGACACCCCAAGGTAGCTGGACAGGAAGCCGTAGCCGTACTGATAGGCCAGGCCCACGGTGCCATAAAACGCCCAGGCGCTGGCGTAAACGCCCAGGGACAAGGTGTAGGTCAACGGATGGCGAATGATCGCCCGCGGAATCATTCCGCGCTCACTGATCCAGGCCACGGCGAACAGCGCGGCCAGGTAGGCGGCGCTGATCAGCAGCATCTGGGTGAGGCTAAAGCTCATCGGCATCTTTTTGGCTCTGCAGGATGAAGGTCACGACGATCAGGATCAGCCACAGCAGATAAGGGCGATACCAGGCGCCCGTGGCGTCGATCCACCAATCCATGATGGCGGGGGAAAACAGGTAGATCCCGACGACCAGCAGCAGGACCAATCGATAGATGTACATGTTGGCCTCTGATTAAAAAACTGCGGCGATGGTAACGGATGGCTGGCAAGCTGCAAGCGCCTTCAGCTCAATTGCGCTTCGGCCAGCGTGAGTGTGCGCGGGATCAGGGTTGCATCCCAGTGCGCAATGCCCCAATCGAGCAGCTCCCGTGGGCTGGCGTGCAGCAGTTCAGCGCCGGCGGGCTGGCCGAGGGCGCGCAATGCCCTTAGCAGCAAAGGCGTGGCTTGGTCCGGTGTCAACGGCGGAGAACGGTAGGTTTTGCCCAACTTGTTACCGTCCGGCTGCACGATCAACGGCACGTGCAGGTAGCGCGGCTGGCGCAGGCCCAGCAGTTCTTGCAGGTAGAGCTGGCGTGGCGTGGAATCGAGCAGGTCGGCACCGCGCACGATGTCGGTCACACCTTGCCAGGCGTCGTCGAGCACGACGGCCAATTGATAGGCATACAAGCCGTCGCGACGACGGATGACAAAATCGCCTACATCGCGCCCCAGGTGCTGTCGGAATTCACCCTGTACGCGGTCGGTAAAGTGGTATTCCAGCTCGGGCACGCGCAGGCGGATGGCCGCGTCTTGCTGATCGTGCCCGGCATTGCGGCATAAACCCGGGTAAATTCCGTGGTAGGGCTCCAGCTGTTTGCGCGAGCACGTGCAGGCGTAGGCCAGGCCGTGGTTGAACAGGCCGTCGAGGACTTTGGCGTAGGCATCATGCCGCTCGCTTTGTCGGACCAGTTCGCCATCCCACTCAAAGCCGTAGCTTTCCAGGGCGTGCAGGATCGCCGTCTGGGCGCCGGGTTCTTCACGCGGTGGGTCGAGGTCTTCCATGCGCATCAGCCAGCGGCCTTGGTTGGCGCGGGCATCGAGGTAGGAAGCGAGGGCGGCAACCAGCGAGCCGAAATGCAAATGGCCGCTGGGCGTGGGGGCGAAACGCCCGATATAGGTAGAGGCTGTCATGGGCCGGATACTACTGGAAAATCGGTAAACGCCAGAAACAAAAATGGGGCGTTTGCACGCCCCATTCGTTCAGCTCGGCAGGATTACTTGCCGACCTGTTTTTCCTTGATTTCAGCCAAGGTCTTGCAGTCTACGCACAGGTCCGCGGTTGGGCGGGCTTCCAGGCGGCGAATACCAATCTCGACGCCGCAGGATTCGCACCAGCCATATTCCTCGTCTTCGATCAGTTGCAGCGTTTTGTCGATTTTCTTGATCAGCTTGCGTTCACGATCACGGGCGCGCAGTTCGAGGGCGAATTCCTCTTCCTGGCTGGCACGGTCTGCCGGGTCCGGGAAGTTGGCGGCTTCGTCCTTCATGTGGTCAACGGTGCGGTCGACCTCTTGCATCAAGTCCTGCTTCCACTTTTGCAGGATCTTGGTGAAGTGCTGGCGCATGGGCTTGCCCATGTACTCCTCACCTTTCGTTTCGACGTAAGGTGTGAAGCCACTGAGGCTCTGCTGCTGTTGCTTTGCTTGGGTGGACATGAATAGACCGCCTCTCACTCTTTTAATCCATTGCGCAGGATTGCAACGTCACCGACACCTGCCGGCCCTGCGGCTGCAAGCGGGCGAACTTACCAGATAGATTCGGGGTGCGCCACTCCCGGTTGTCGAGGCCCAACTTGGCGGGGGTGCAAACTGCAACAGCCCGCCATGGCTGGGTATAGCGTGTCTCGAATGTTGATTTTAGTCGTTTTGCAAGCGCTTGCTCGGTTCGTCATGGACGGCCGAGCAGGCAATAGAGCATGTTTTACCGCGAGGGTTCGGTAGAATCCTGATTTTGTCCTCACCGTTAAGGAAGGCTAATGGCTCAGCCCTACAGTGCGCGCAGTCGCGCCATCGAACCTTTTCATGTCATGGCGCTGCTGGCGCGAGCCAATGAGCTGCAGGCAGCCGGCCATGATGTGATCCATCTGGAGATCGGCGAGCCGGATTTCACCACGGCCGAGCCCATCATCCAGGCCGGCCAGGCGGCGTTGGCCAACGGCAAGACCCGCTACACCGCAGCGCGCGGGTTGCCGGAGTTGCGTGAGGCCATCAGCGGTTTCTACCAGCAGCGCTACGGGCTGAACATTGATCCTGAACGCATTCTGATCACCCCCGGTGGTTCCGGTGCGTTGCTGCTGGCGAGCAGCCTGCTGGTCGATCCGGGCAAACATTGGTTGCTCGCCGACCCAGGCTATCCGTGCAACCGACATTTTCTGCGCTTGGTGGAAGGCGCGGCGCAGCTGGTGCCGGTTGGCCCGGACGTGCGCTACCAATTGACTGCCGAGCTGGTGGCCAAACACTGGGACCAGGACAGCGTGGGCGCGTTGGTCGCGTCTCCGGCCAACCCCACCGGCACGATCCTTACACGCGACGAGTTGGCGGGGTTGTCCAGTGCAATCAAGGCGCGCGACGGCCACTTGGTGGTGGATGAGATCTATCACGGCCTCACGTACGGCACCGATGCCGCCAGCGTGCTGGAAGTGGACGACGACGCATTCGTCCTGAATAGTTTTTCGAAGTATTTCGGCATGACCGGCTGGCGCCTCGGTTGGCTGGTGGCGCCGCCTGCGGCGGTGGGTGAATTGGAAAAGCTTGCGCAAAACCTCTACATCAGCGCGCCGAGCATGGCCCAGTACGCGGCACTGGCGTGTTTTACCCCGCAAACGTTGAGCATTCTGGAGCAGCGCCGCGCCGAATTCGGTCGCCGTCGGGATTTCCTGCTGCCCGCCCTGCGCGAACTAGGATTCGGTATCGCCGTTGAGCCGGAAGGGGCGTTCTATTTGTATGCCGATATCAGCGCGTTCGGCGGTGATGCCTTCGCGTTCTGTCGGCATTTCCTCGAAACCGAACACGTGGCGTTTACGCCTGGGCTGGATTTTGGCCGCTATCAAGCCGGCCACCATGTGCGTTTTGCCTACACGCAAAACATCGATCGGCTACAACAGGCGGTAGAGCGTATCGCCCGTGGTTTGCGGAGCTGGCAGGGCTGATGCGTTTTCATCCTCCTCTCGAAGAAGCGCGGCTTATCCGCCGCTACAAGCGTTTTCTCACCGATATCGAGACCGTTACCGGCGAGTTGCTGACGATTCACTGCCCGAACACCGGCTCGATGCTCAATTGCATGGTGGAGGGCGGCCAGGTCTGGTTCAGTCGCTCTTCGGACCCCAAGCGCAAGTTGCCCGGCACCTGGGAAATTGCCGAAACGCCGCAGGGCCGATTGGCGTGCGTCAACACGGCGCGCGCCAACCAATTGGTCGAGGAGGCATTGCGCGCCGGGGTCATCACTGAGCTCAACGGGTTTACCGCCTTGAAGCGCGAAGTGCCTTATGGCCAGGAGAAAAGCCGCATCGATTTTCGTCTCGATTACACGCAAGGCGCGGCGTTTGTCGAAGTCAAAAGTGTCACCCTGGGCTTTGATGGCACGGCGGTAGCAGCCTTTCCCGATGCGGTAACGCAGCGCGGCGCCAAGCACCTGCGCGAGTTGGCGCACCTGGCGCGTGACGGGGTGCGGGCGGTGCAGTTGTATTGCGTGAACCTGTCGGGAATAGAGGCAGTACGCCCAGCGGTTGAAATCGACGCCGGTTACGCTGCGGCATTGCGGGAGGCCAAGGCCGCCGGTGTGGAGGTGTTGGCCTACGGTGTTCGCGTCACGCCTGAGGAAATTGTTGTGGAACGTCGTTTGGACGTACTGATCAGCGACTAGAGTTGCACCCACAGGCCCTGTGCGTCTTCGCGGCCGGGCAGGGCGGTGAGGCTCTGGCCCGCGCAGGGACCGGCGATGCACTCGCCGCTTTCGATCAGGAACAGCGCGCCGTGAGTGGCGCACTGGATCAGGCTGGCGCTGGTGTCGAGGAACTGATCGGGTTGCCATTCCAGCGCGATGCCGCGATGGGGGCAACGGTTGATATAGAAGTAGGCGACGCCGTCCCGGCGCACGGCCAGCAGTTTGCAACCGTCGATCTCAAAGCCGAGGCTGCTGTTGGCTGCAAGGGCGTCGGAGGTGCAGAGAAACTTCATTTCAATCCTTAAGTGCCTTGACGTTCAAATGCAAACAATTATCAAATGCCGGCTTCGCCCCGCCCCTGGAAGGAAACCCTGTCATGCGTCTGAGTACCAGCGCTATTGCGTTTGTTGCCTCACTGCTGGTCCACCATGGGGCGCAAGCCTCTGAACTGCCGCAACGCTGGGTGAGTGCCGGTGGAGCGCTATCGGAATGGGTGACAGCCTTGGGCGGCGAATCGAAACTGGTGGGCGTGGATACTACCAGCCAGCACCCGGAATCGCTGAAGGCCTTGCCGAGCATAGGTTACCAGCGCCAGTTGTCGGCGGAGGGCATTCTCAGCCTGCGCCCGCAAGTACTGGTCGGCACCGAGGAAATGGGGCCGCCGCCGGTACTTGCGCAGATTCGCGGCGCCGGCGTGCAGGTCGAAATGTTTTCGGCCGAGCCGGACCTCCCGACCCTGAAAGGCAACTTGCAGCAACTTGGCAAGTTGCTGGGCAGCGAGGCTAAAGCCAACGAATTGTTTACTGGATATGAACAAGCGCTCGAGCAGCAGAAGCGCTGGGTCACTCAGGCCCAGGCCACGCAAAAAGCCCCGGGTGTGCTGTTGGTGCTCGGTCATGCAGGCGGCAAGCCGCTGATCGCAGGTAAAGACACCGCCGCCGACTGGTTGTTACAGCAGGCGGGCGGGCGCAACTTGGCCACCCATACCGGCTACAAACCTTTTTCGGTGGAGTCGTTGGCGGGACTGAGCCCTGATGTGCTGGTATTCGCTGACCGTGCCTTGACCGGCGATGCCGCGCGCGCGGCTCTGTTTAAGGAAAACCCGATTTTGGCCTCAACGCCGGCGGCCAAAAATGGCCGGGTGTTTGAGCTGGATCCCACCCTGCTGGTGGGCGGCCTGGGCCCGCGTGTGCCGCAAAGCCTGGTGCAACTGTCTGCCGGGTTCTTTCCGTCCCAGGCTAAACCTGCTCCATGACCACTCTGGTTAAGCCGAAAACGCTGTTTGTCGGCCTGGCGCTGTTGTGTGTATTGGCGATCTGGCTCTCATTAGCCTTGGGGCCGGTCAGCCTGCCGTTGCTGGATATACTCAGGGCCGCGTTGCGCTTGATGGGCGTGCCGATTGCAGCCGACGGCCTGGAGCAGGCCGAATTGATCCTGGGGCAGATTCGCCTGCCGCGCACATTGCTTGGCCTGGCAGTCGGCGGCGTGCTGGCATTGTCGGGCGTGGCGATGCAGGGTCTGTTTCGTAACCCGCTGGCAGATCCCGGTCTGGTCGGGGTGTCGAGTGGCGCGGCGCTGGGGGCGGCGATTGCAATTGTCGGTGGCTCGTTTTTTGGCGGGCTGCCGGACGCGTTCGGGCCTTACCTGCTGTCGCTGTGTGCGTTTCTCGGTGGTTTGGGGGTGACTGCCCTGGTCTATCGTCTGGGGCGCCGTAACGGCCAGACCAATGTTGCGACGATGTTGCTTGCCGGCATCGCGCTCACGGCCCTCGCCAGCTCGGCGGTCGGGCTGTTTACCTATTTGGCCGACGACGCCACCCTGCGCACCCTGACTTTCTGGAACCTGGGCAGCCTCAATGGCGCGAGCTACTCGCGGTTATGGCCGTTGCTGCTGGTGAGCGCTGGTGTCGCGCTCTGGTTGCCGCGCCGCGCCAAGGCGCTGAATGCATTGTTGCTGGGCGAGTCCGAGGCCAGTCACCTGGGGATTGATGTGGAAGGGCTCAAGCGTGAGCTGGTGTTCTGCACCGCCCTGGGTGTAGGGGCGGCAGTGGCGGCGGCGGGGATGATCGGGTTTGTCGGGCTGGTGGTACCGCACTTGGTGCGGCTGCTGGCGGGGCCCGACCATCGAGTGCTGTTGCCCGCCTCGGTGCTGGCCGGCGCGAGTTTGCTGCTGTTTGCGGATTTGGTGGCGCGCCTGGCCTTGGCACCTGCGGAGTTGCCGATCGGCATTGTGACGGCGTTTATCGGTGCGCCGTTTTTTCTTTATCTGTTGTTGCGAGGACGCGCCTGATGCTGCGAGTGGAAGCGCTGCAGATCCGGCGTGGTCGCAAGACTGTATTGGCCGATGTCAGCCTGGACCTGTTGCCGGGCCAGGTACTTGGCGTGCTGGGCCCTAATGGTGCTGGCAAAAGCACCTTGCTCAGCGCGCTGTGCGGTGAGCTGCACCCTGATCAGGGCAAGGTGTGGCTGGATCAGCAGGCGCTCAAGAGCTGGACCGGCCCGCAGCGTGCCCAGCGCTTGGCGGTGTTGCCGCAAACCTCGACCCTGGATTTTGCGTTTCGCGTGGAAGAAGTTGTCGGCATGGGGCGTTTGCCGCATCAGACCGGGCGCGTGCGTGATGACGAGATCATCCGTGCGGCCTTGCAGGCGGCGGACATCGGCCATTTGAGCGGCCGCAGCTACCTGGCGTTGTCTGGCGGGGAGCGCCAACGTGTGCACCTGGCGCGGGTATTGGCGCAACTATGGCCGGGCGAGGCGGGACAGACGTTGCTGCTGGATGAGCCGACGTCGATGCTTGACCCTCTGCATCAGCACACGACGTTGCAGGCTATTCGCAGTTTTGCCGATCGAGGCGCGGCCGTACTGGTGATCCTCCATGACCTGAATCTGGCAGCGCGTTACTGTGATCGCATTCTGCTGCTGGAAGGCGGGCGTCCGCACGCCTTGGATACGCCCGCAAACGTCTTGCGACCTGAACCGCTCAAAGCGGTGTTTGGGCTGGATGTGTTGGTGCAGCCGCACCCGGAGCGTGGGCATCCGTTGATTATCGCGCGCTGAGACTCGCGGCTTTATAGGCGTTTTACAGGCAAAAAAAGACCCGGCAAGAGCCGGGTCAAATAACCGTGATTAGCCTGATGAGGAGATAATCTGAGAGTCCGAACCAATGGTCTTTCAGTTATCGGCTGATCTCGCGACCAGTTGTGATAATCATAACGATTCTCATTTGAGAGTCAACATTTGTTTTTGCTCGACCTGCGGAATTTCTCAAACAGGCGTTCGTAATGCCCGTAAACGTTGAGTTTTATCGCTGAGCTAATTCTTCTGACGTGCCGAAATCGCATCCAACTGGCGGTTCAGCGCTTCCTTTCGCTCCACGGGAATGTCGTTCCAGTGCACATCCATCAATGCGCCTTCAATGGCATACAGCAATACTTTCGAGGCCCGGAAACCGCGAGTTCGCACTGCCCGGTAGGCATCGACCGCTCCCAGGCGGCGCAAGTCGGACGCGCTGTGGATGCCCACCGCATGCAGCCACTGCGCCGACGTCTTGCCAAGGTTTTTCAGGTGTTGCAGCTCATCGTTCATCAAGCCTCCTTGCGACGGCCGAATGGTGCGGTGGGTATCGTGACCAGGCAAGCCTGAAAAGGAGTGTAGCGCTCAGTAGGAAAAGCGTAGTTCTTTGGTCAGGAACGGCTGAAACGCTTATAAGAATGGTCAGGAGGTTTTAAGCAAGGGCAGGGCGAACCACCCGGCACGCTTGATGCGTAGCCGGGGGCGGGCATGTGACGTCACTTGGTGCGATAGCGCAGGCGAGTACCGAAATTAACCGACATGAGAATCTCGTCAGCGGTCAGTTCAGGTGGAAAGTAAGTGCCGGAAATTTGTGCATGCGCCAGGCTGGCGCCTTCCAATGAGCAGTCGCGTAGATCCAGGCCACGCAGGTCGGCAGAACGGAAATACGCGTCGGTGAAATCTACACCCGTGGCGTTCAGGTCGCGCAGGTCCAGCCCGCGAAAGTCACCGCCACGCATGTCGATGCTGCCGTCTTTAGGCCGTTCCTGGTTGAAGCCTCGAATGTCGTCCTTGTGCAGGAGCGCGTAGAGCGGAGTATCAAGAAGCTTGGGCTGACTCATGACGGCGACTCCTGTTGGAATTATGACGCCATTATAGTGCCACTATTGCTTGGTCGTGCACCGTAGATCGGTGACACGACCAAGAAATATTTCTTACAGGCCTGGCAGGCGCTGGCGGATATGCGCCACCAAGGCATCCAGGGTTCCGCTTTCATTGGTCTCTACGCGCTTGCTCAGCAGCAGTTCTTCAGCGGTCAGCGGGTCGCGGTTGGCCTGCTGCTCTACGATGATGGTCAGCGTCGCGTCGGAAGGGTCGTTCTTATCCGCCTGACGTTGTGCCAACCAGCTGGCGATAACGGCTTGCGGTGCGTTGCAATCCAGGATCAGGAATGGCGCGCCGGTGGCCTCGGCAATCTTCGCAGCAGCGTCGCGCTGTTCACGTTTGAGGAAGGTGGCATCCAGTACGACCGGGTAGCCGGCGCGCAAGACGATATCGGCGATTTCATTCAGGCGAGCATAGGTTGCTGCGCTGGCGTCGGCAGCATAGATGCCGGCCTGTGGTGTGTTTTCCACATGCTGTTCGCCAAACAGGCGTTTGCGTTCCACGTCCGAGCGCAGGCGCACGGCACCCAACGCTTCCACCAGGCGCATGGCTACGTGGCTCTTGCCGACTGCCGATACGCCGTGGGTAATCGCCAGGAAGCGCGAAGGAATAGTGCTGTAGCTTTCGGCCAGGTTGGCGTAGTTGCGGTACTGGCGCAGGGTGGTGGCGCGCTGCACCGGGCTTGCCTCGCTCGGCATGCTGAACAGTGCAACCTTGGCGCGTACCAGCGCCCGGTACGCTTTATAGAAGTTAAGCACTTCCAGGCCTTGGTAATCGCCGGTCAGTTCCAGGTATTGGCTGATAAAGCGACGCGCCAGGGATTTGAGGCCACGGTCTTCCAGGTCCATCGCCAGAAAGCCGGTGTCGGCGTACACGTCGGTGAAGCGGAACGGCTCGTTGAACTCGATGCAGTCGAAGATGACGACTTGGCCGTCGATCATCGTCGCATTGCCCAAGTGGATATCGCCGTGACATTCACGCGTGAAGCCATCCTGCTTGCGCTGCGCCAGCAGAGGCTTGAGGCGCTCGAAGCTGCTTTCGGCCCAGGCCTGCAGAGCTTCCAGCTGTGCCAGATCGGCCTTGTCGCTGAGGAAAGGGCGGATCTGATCGAAGTTCTGGCGCACTGGCGCCATCACCTCGTCCGGGGTGCCGGCCGGGTGCGCCTGTGGAACCCTTGGTGCGGTGAGGTGGAAGTGCGCAATCTGCTTGGCCATTTCATCAATATGCGCGCTGGTCAGTTCGCCGTTGGCTTGCAAGGTGCTCAGCAGTTGGCTTTGCGGGAACTGGCGCATTTTAAGCGCGTACTCGATTACCGGGCCATCGCCGCCCAGTTGCGGGGCCTCGGCGGTGCCGGTAATCGGCAACACTTCAAGGTACAGATCTTCGGTCAGGCGCTGGTTGAGGCGAAGTTCTTCGTTGCAGAAGTGCCCCCGGTCGTCCAGCTGGGTGAAATCCAGAAAACCGAAGTTCATCGGCTTCTTCAGTTTATAAGCGAAGGGGCCAGTCAGAATGACCCAGGAAATATGGGTCTCGATAACGTGAAACGCTTCAACCGGATGGGGATACAAAGCCGGGTTTTGCAGGGCAGCGATCAGGGACTGGCTCACGGGCGATCCTTCAAAGTCTGGGGGAAATCATGGCGGGCATTATGGCTGTTACAGCCGGTCGTGCAAACCGCTGTCCGGCTCATGTTGATCATCAATAAAGTGCGTATAATCCGCCGCCATGACTCGAACCCGATCTCCCCGTTCCCGTAAAAAACCTCCTTCCCGCGGCCTGCGCCCGTGGCTCGGCTGGGCGCTCAAGCTCAGCCTGGTGGGCCTTGTAGTGCTCGCCGGCTTCGCGGTGTACCTCGACGCTGTGGTCCAGGAGAAGTTCTCCGGCAAGCGCTGGACCATTCCGGCCAAGGTGTACGCACGCCCGCTGGAACTGTTCACTGGCCAGAAGCTGAGTAAAGATGATTTCCTGACCGAGCTCGACGCGTTGGGTTACCGCCGCGAAGCCGTGAGCAATGGTCCTGGCGCTGCGGCCGTCAGCGGCAATACCGTCGACTTGAACACCCGCGGCTTCCAGTTCTACGAAGGCCTGGAAAAAGCCCAGCCGGTACGCGTGCGCTTCTCTGGCGATTACGTCGCCGAGCTGTCCTCGCTCAATGGTTCGAAGTTGCCTGTGGTGCGCCTGGAGCCGCTGCTGATCGGCGGCATTTACCCAAAGAACCTGGAAGATCGCATCCTGATCAAGCTCGATCAGGTGCCGCCGTATCTGCTTGAAACACTCGTTGCCGTCGAAGACCGCGACTTCTACAGCCACTGGGGTGTGTCGCCCAAGTCGATTGCCCGCGCTATCTGGGTCAACACTTCTGGCGGCAAGATGACGCAGGGTGGCAGTACGCTGACGCAACAATTGGTCAAGAACTTCTACCTGACCAACGAGCGCAGCCTGACCCGCAAACTCACCGAAGCCATGATGGCGATGCTGCTGGAGTTGCATTACAGCAAGCAGGAAATCCTTGAGGCTTACCTCAACGAAGTATTCGTCGGTCAGGATGGCCAGCGCGCCGTTCACGGCTTTGGCTTGGCCAGCCAGTTCTTCTTCGGTCAGCCATTGTCCGAGTTGAAATTGCATCAGGTCGCGTTGCTGGTGGGTATGGTCAAGGGGCCGTCCTATTACAACCCGCGTCGCAACCCTGAGCGTGCGCTTGAACGTCGTAACCTGGTGCTGGATGTACTCGAGCAGCAGGGCGTGGCTACCGCTGAACAAGTCGCGGCCGCGAAGAAAATGCCACTGGGTGTGACAACCCGCGGCAAGTTGGCCGACAGCTCCTTCCCAGGCTTTATCGACCTGGTCAAACGTCAGTTGCGCGAAGATTACCGCGACGAAGACTTGACCGAAGAAGGCTTGCGGATCTTCACCAGCTTCGACCCGATTTTGCAGATGAAAGCCGAAGCGTCGGTCAACGACACCTTCAAACGCTTGACCGGCCGCAAGGGCTCCGATGAAGTCGAGGCGGCCATGGTGGTGACCAACCCCGAAACCGGTGAAGTCCAGGCCATGATCGGCAGTCGCCAGGCCAGTTTTGCCGGTTTCAACCGCGCGCTGGATGCCGTGCGGCCGATCGGCTCGCTGGTCAAGCCTGCGGTCTACCTGACGGCCCTGGAAAAACCGAGCAAATACACCCTGACCAGTTGGCTGTCGGATGACCCGTTGTCGGTCAAAGGTGCTGATGGCCAAGTGTGGACGCCGCAGAACTTCGATCGCCGCTCTCACGGCACGGTGTTCCTGTATCAGGGCCTGGCGCATTCCTACAACATCTCCACGTCGCGCCTCGGGCTGGAAGTTGGGGTGCCGAATGTGTTGAAAACCCTGGGTCGCCTGGGCATCAACCGTGAGTTCCCGTCGTTCCCATCGATGCTGTTGGGCGCTGGCGCCATGACCCCGATGGAAGTGGCCACGATGTACCAGACCCTCGCCAACGGCGGCTTCAATACCCCGATGCGCGGTATCCGCAGCGTGCTGACTGCCGAGGGCGAGCCGCTCAAGCGCTATCCGTTTCAGATTCAGCAGCGCTTTGATGCAGGCTCCATTTACCTGATCCAGAACGCCATGCAGCGCGTAATGCGCGAAGGCACCGGGCGCTCGGTTTACAGCGTGCTGCCGTCGAACCTCACGTTGGCGGGCAAGACCGGTACCAGTAATGATTCGCGTGACAGCTGGTTCGCGGGCTTCGGCCAGGACGTGCTGGCCGTGGTTTGGCTGGGGCGTGACGACAATGGCAAGACGCCGTTCACCGGTGCTACCGGTGCGCTGCAGGTCTGGACCAGCTTTATGCGCAAGGCCGACCCGTTGCCGCTGAACATGCCGCAACCGGACAACATCGTGCAGGCCTGGATTGATCCGCACACGGGGCAGGGCTCCGATGCCAACTGTCCGGGCGCGGTGCAGATGCCGTATATTCGCGGCAGCGAGCCACCACCCGGCGCCGCATGCGGTGGCAGTGCCCCTGCTGACGCGGAATCGGTGATGGATTGGGTCAAGGGCTGGATGAACTAAGCAAAGAGGGTTTCACGTGAACAAGTGGTTGATTCCAGCTATTACAGCTCTGGCAGTGCTCAGCGGTTGCTCCAGCGTGCAGCGCGGTTCGATTCCCGTGGTGGATTCGAGTACTACCGTTTCCAATAACGATCGCATTTCGGCCAACGGCGGCTTCCGTCAGACCGTGGTCAAGCGTCCTACGCAAGCCGCACCGCAAGCCATGCCGCAGGATTCGGGTGTGGTAGTGATGGTGCCGGGCGGTGGTGCTGCAACGTCGGCGCCGATCAGCGCCGAGCCGTGGACCCCAGGTCCAAGCACGTCGGGGCCGATTGATTCCACGCCGATCCAGACGGCGCCGGTCAATCAGGGCACCTACAACATGCCGTCGACGCCGAGCGGTATTCCGTCGTCGTCAAGCGCGGGCGGCCTGTCGGCTGATGAGCAACTGGACGGACCCGTGTTGTCGCTGTTGACTACTGCCCAGCAACAGCAGGCCGGTGGTGATTTGAACGGTGCTTCGTCCAGTCTTGAGCGTGCCCAGCGCGTGGCGCCTCGCGAGCCGCAAGTGTTGTATCGCCTGGCCCAGGTGCGTATGGCCCAAGGTGATGCGCCGCAAGCTGAACAGTTCGCCCGTCGCGGCCTGAGCCTGGCCAATGGTCGTCCCGATCTGCAGGCCAACTTGTGGGCCTTGATTGGTGACGCGCGTGCTGCCCAAGGCGATGCCGCCGGTGCTGCGCAGGCTCGGCAGAAAGCCAAGGTCAGCCTCTGATGGATGCACGGTTTCCCGCGATTGCCGAACAGTTATTGCTGATCGAGCGCGAATTGCGCGTGCAGGGCTGGTGGGACGAGGTGTCCCCCGGCGCAGAGGCGCTCAGCAGTGTCGAGCCTTTTTCGGTTGATACCCTGGATTTTCACCAGTGGCTGCAATGGATCTTCCTGGTGCGCATGAAGCAGATCCTCGAGCAGGATCTACCGTTGCCTAATGCGTCGGGGATCCTGGAGATGGCGGAGATGGTTTACGCCGATCGCCCGCTTGAGAGCCTCGGTTTGCGTAACGCGCTGAAAAAGTTCGACCAATTGATCGTCGACGCTCGTTAATTGCCTGACTGCCGGGTTTTCCGGCAGTCTTGCGCACATTTCTACCGCTTGACGACATTCAGGCGAGTTTTATCCCTCCTCAAACCCCTTTAATCTACGTTCTCATGCGCTTAGTTGGAAAAAAGCGCAATTATTGCTTGACTTGAAGGGGCTGAAACAGAAGAATCCAAAGTCCGCTGTATCGGGACTGCCAGAAGCAGACCCGCTCAGCAGATCATGAGGCGCATATCCGCGCCGACCTGTAACACCCGCAACGCGTTACCTCGCGCTGGGTGGGAAAAGCCCGCAACACTTGGGACGATCCCAATACTTGCTCAGTCAGTGCTGACGTAGTCGGCGACCACCGTCGCTCATGCTCTGTTGAGAAGTAAACCTATTAAGACCCGTCGGTTTTTAACGGACGGTATTCTGGCGTTTTAGAGGTGAACAACGTGGAGCTTTTATCTGGCGGTGAGATGCTCGTCCGCTTTTTGCGTGACGAAGGCGTCGACTATATCTACGGGTACCCAGGTGGTGCTCTGCTGCATGTTTACGACGCACTGTTCAAGGAACCGGCTGTTACCCACATCCTGGTTCGCCACGAACAGGCCGCGACCCATATGGCTGACGGTTACGCCCGTGCCACCGGTAAAGCCGGTGTAGTACTGGTGACGTCCGGCCCAGGCGCAACGAATGCCATTACCGGCATCGCGACTGCGTATATGGACTCTATTCCGATGGTGATCATTTCCGGCCAGGTCGCAAGCACCATGGTGGGGACCGATGCATTCCAGGAAACCGACATGATCGGTATCTCCCGGCCGATCGTGAAACACAGCTTCATGATCAAGCATGCCTCGGAAATCCCGGAAGTCATGAAAAAGGCGTTCTACCTCGCACAGTCCGGTCGCCCGGGCCCTGTTGTGGTCGATATCCCGAAAGACATGACCAACCCGGCTGAAAAGTTCGAATACATCTTCCCGAAGAAAGCCAAGCTGCGTTCCTACAGCCCGGCTGTTCGTGGGCACTCGGGGCAAATCCGCAAGGCAGCAGAAATGCTGCTGGCGGCCAAGCGCCCGGTGCTGTACTCGGGCGGTGGCGTGATCCTGGGCGGCGGTTCTGCTCCGCTGACCGAGCTGGCCAAGCTGCTCAATTTGCCAGTCACCAACACGTTGATGGGCCTCGGCGCATTCCCGGGCACGGACCGTCAGTTCGTCGGCATGCTCGGCATGCACGGCAGCTACACCGCCAACCTGGCCATGCACCACGCCGATGTGATTCTGGCAGTGGGCGCGCGTTTTGATGACCGTGTGATCAACGGCGCGAGCAAGTTCTGCCCGAATGCCAAGATCATCCACATCGACATCGACCCTGCGTCGATCTCCAAGACCATCAAGGCTGATGTGCCGATTGTGGGTCCGGTAGAAAGTGTGTTGACCGAGATGGTAGCCGCGCTCAAGGACATCGGCGAAACGCCGAACAAGGAGTCCGTTGCCAGCTGGTGGAAGCAGATCGACGAATGGCGCGGTGACCGCGGCCTGTTCCCTTACGACAAAGGCGACGGCAGCGTCATCAAGCCACAAACCGTGATCGAAACCCTGTGCGAAGTGACCAAGGGCGATGCCTTTGTAACCTCCGATGTGGGTCAGCACCAGATGTTCGCCGCGCAGTACTACAAGTTCGACAAGCCTAACCGCTGGATCAACTCCGGTGGCCTGGGCACGATGGGCTTTGGTTTCCCTGCGGCCATGGGTGTAAAGCTGAGCTTCCCCGACACCGACGTCGCGTGCGTCACCGGTGAGGGCAGCATCCAGATGAACATTCAGGAGTTGTCGACGTGCTTGCAATACGGCCTTCCGGTGAAGATCGTCTGCCTGAACAACGGCGTACTGGGCATGGTTCGTCAATGGCAGGACATGAGCTACGGCAGCCGTCACTCCCATTCCTACATGGAATCGCTGCCAGATTTCGTAAAATTGGTTGAAGCCTACGGCCACGTCGGCATTCGCATCACCGATTTGAAAGATCTGAAGCCGAAGATGGAAGAGGCGTTCGCCATGAAGGACCGCCTGGTGTTCCTCGATATTCAAGTGGATACCAGTGAGCACGTCTACCCGATGCAGATCAAAGACGGCTCTATGCGCGACATGTGGCTGAACAAGACGGAGCGTACTTAATCATGCGGCACATTATCTCCCTGCTTCTGGAGAACGAACCCGGCGCTCTGTCTCGTGTGGTCGGCCTGTTTTCGCAACGCAACTACAACATTGAAAGCCTGACCGTGGCACCGACCGAAGACCCGACCCTGTCGCGTCTGACGTTGACCACCGTGGGCCACGATGAGGTGATCGAGCAGATCACCAAGAACCTCAACAAGTTGATCGAAGTGGTCAAGCTGGTCGATCTTTCGGAAAGTGCCCACATTGAGCGTGAGCTGATGTTGGTTAAGGTCAAGGCTACGGGTGCCCAGCGTGCCGAGATTAAACGGACTACTGATATTTATCGCGGGCAGATCGTCGATGTGAGCGCCAGCGTTTATACCGTTCAACTGACCGGTACAAGCGACAAGCTGGACAGCTTCATCCAGTCGATCGGGACGGCCTCGATTCTGGAAACCGTACGCAGTGGTGTCACCGGGATTGCCCGTGGCGACAAAGTACTCAGCATCTAACCCAAATTAGCGAATGGCCTTACGGCCTGGATATATAGAGGAACCTCATGAAAGTTTATTACGATAAAGATTGTGACCTGTCGATCATCCAGGGCAAGAAAGTCGCCATCATCGGCTACGGTTCCCAGGGCCACGCCCAAGCGTGCAACCTGAAAGATTCCGGCGTTGACGTCACTGTCGGCCTGCGCAAAGGCTCGGCCACTGTTGCCAAGGCTGAAGCCCATGGCCTGAAAGTGACCGACGTTGCTTCCGCCGTTGCTGCTGCTGACCTGGTCATGATTCTGACCCCGGACGAGTTCCAGTCCGCGCTGTACAAGAATGAAATCGAGCCGAACATCAAGAAGGGCGCCACCCTGGCCTTCTCCCACGGCTTCGCGATTCACTACAACCAGGTTGTTCCACGCGCTGACCTCGACGTGATCATGATCGCGCCGAAAGCCCCGGGCCACACCGTGCGTTCCGAGTTCGTCAAAGGCGGCGGTATCCCTGACCTGATCGCGATCTACCAGGACGCCTCTGGCAACGCTAAAAACGTTGCACTGTCCTACGCAGCTGGCGTGGGTGGCGGTCGTACCGGCATCATCGAAACCACCTTCAAGGACGAGACTGAAACCGACCTGTTCGGCGAGCAAGCCGTTCTGTGCGGCGGTACCGTTGAGCTGGTCAAAGCTGGTTTCGAAACACTGGTTGAAGCTGGCTACGCGCCAGAGATGGCCTACTTCGAATGCCTGCACGAACTGAAGCTGATCGTTGACCTCATGTACGAAGGCGGTATCGCCAACATGAACTACTCGATCTCCAACAACGCCGAATACGGCGAGTACGTGACTGGCCCGGAAGTGATCAACGCCGAGTCCCGTCAGGCCATGCGCAACGCCCTGAAACGTATCCAGGACGGCGAATACGCCAAAATGTTCATCAGCGAAGGCGCAACCGGCTACCCTTCGATGACCGCCAAGCGTCGTAACAACGCCGCTCACGGTATCGAAGTCATCGGCGAGCAACTGCGCTCCATGATGCCGTGGATCGGTGCCAACAAGATCGTCGACAAAGCCAAAAACTAAGTCGTACGCATCAACAGAAAACGCGGCTTAGGCCGCGTTTTTTCGTTTGAGGGGCTGGTTCTGGTATAAAGCTGCATCGTTTGCGGGCGAACACTCGCCGCAAGTTTCTGTCGAATTTTTTTCACACCGTTGCAAGGTAAAATCCATGAGCGAACGTCCCGAAGAGCCACACCAGGCCTCTGACGCCGAAAGCCTGCTGCCGATCGATGAGCATGTCGAAGAAGGGCATGACGCGGAAGGTCGCAAGGTCCGGCATCGTGGCATCTATCTTCTGCCTAACCTGTTCACCACCGCGAACCTGTTTGCCGGCTTCTATTCCATCATCAACTCCATGAGCGCCCAAAGTGCGCTGGCGGCGGGTGATGCGGTAAGTGCCAGCAAGTATTTCGGTTATGCCGCCATCGCAATCTTTGTGGCCATGGTGCTTGATGGCCTTGATGGCCGTGTGGCGCGCATGACCAACACGCAAAGTGCCTTTGGCGCCGAGTACGACTCGCTGTCGGACATGGTCGCTTTCGGGGTTGCACCGGCGCTGCTGGCGTTTGCCTGGGCGCTGGGAGATATGGGCAAGGTCGGCTGGATGGTCGCCTTCATCTATGTCGCCGGCGCCGCTTTGCGTCTGGCGCGCTTCAATACCCAGGTGGGTACCGCTGACAAGCGTTACTTCATTGGCCTTGCCAGCCCCGCAGCTGCAGGCGTCGTGGCAGGTATTGTCTGGGCATTCAGTGACTATGGAATCCAGGGCTCGAAAATGTCGTTCCTGGTGGCCTTGATGGTGGCTGCGGCTGGCATGCTGATGGTCAGCAACATCAAGTACAACAGCTTCAAGGAGTTCGACCTCAAGGGCCGCGTGCCTTTCGTAGCGATCCTGGTGGTGGTGCTGGTGTTTGCTGTAGTGTTCAGCGACCCGCCGCGTATCCTGCTGCTGGCGTTCCTGGCCTACGCCGCTTCGGGGCCGATTCAGTACTTGCTGCATCTGCGCCGCGACAAAACATTGTCTTAATGTAATGTCCGCCATACTCCGCAGTCTATTGGTGCATCAGTCCTCCAATGCTGCGGAGTTGCCATGTTAATCAAGATCCCCAAAGCGTCCGATTGCCACGAATCGGATGTCACGCCTGAATCCTTCTATTTATCTCGCCGTAGCTTGCTCGGTGGTGCGCTTGCTGGCGTCGCTGCCAGTACTTTGCCGCGCTGGGCCAGTGCTGACGATGCAGCGCGTTACGCCGACGTCGAGCCTGGCAATGCGCCGAGTTGGTTTGCCCAAAAGCTGCCAGGCACCCAGTGGCAGGCTGTTACGGTAAAGGACGAAGCCATTACGCCGTTCAAGGACGCAACCCACTACAACAACTTCTATGAATTCGGTACGGACAAGGGTGACCCGGCGAAGAACGCGGGTTCACTCAAGACCGAGCCCTGGAGTGTGGTAATTGATGGAGAGGTCGGCAAGCCGGGGCGTTATGCCTTGGAAGACTTCATGAAGCCTTATCAGTTGGGGGAGCGCATCTACCGTTTGCGCTGTGTCGAGGCGTGGTCGATGGTGATTCCGTGGATGGGTTTCCCCCTTTCAGCCTTGCTCAAGCAGGTGGAGCCGACTTCTAAAGCCAAGTTCATCCGTTTTGAAACGCTCCAAGACCCCAAAAGCATGCCGGGGCAGCGCTCAAGCTTTGGCTTGATCGACTGGCCATATGTCGAAGGGTTGCGCCTGGATGAGGCGATGAACCCATTGGCTATCCTTGCCGTTGGCATGTACGGGCGTGAACTGCCTAACCAGAACGGCGCACCACTGCGTCTGGTAGTGCCGTGGAAGTATGGCTTCAAGAGTGTGAAGTCGATTGTGCGGATCAGTCTTGTAAGCGAACAACCCAAGACGACCTGGCAGAGCATCGCGGCCGATGAGTATGGGTTTTACGCGAACGTGAATCCTACGGTCGACCATCCTCGCTGGACTCAGGCGCGAGAACGTCGTCTGCCCAGCGGCCTGTTCAGCCCGAACGTGCGTGAGACGCAGATGTTCAATGGCTACTCGGATGAGGTCGCTTCTCTTTATACGGACCTCGATCTGCGGAAGAATTACTGATGCGTTATCCGATCTGGCGTGTCGGCGTCTTTATAGCTGCGGCGATTTGGCCATTTTTCTGGTTGTACGAGGCATGGAGTTCTGTGCTCGGGCCTGATCCAGGCAAAGTGCTGATGGATCGGTTGGGGCTTGGGACCTTGATTCTGTTGCTGATCACGCTGGGCATGACACCGTTGCAGAAGCTCAGCGGTTGGGCGGGGTGGATTGCTGTCCGCCGACAGCTGGGGCTCTGGTGTTTTGCGTATGTGGTTTTGCACCTGGCGGCTTACTGCGTCTTTATCTTGGGGCTTGATTGGTCGCAATTCGGGGTGGAGCTGCGTAAGCGGCCCTACATTATTGTGGGCGCGTTGGGCTTCCTCTGCTTATTGGTGTTGGCAGTGACCTCCAATCGCTATAGCCAGCGTCGACTTGGCAGTCGTTGGAAGAAGCTGCATCGCTTGGTGTATGTGATCCTTGGGCTTGGTTTGCTGCATATGCTGTGGATTGTGCGGGCCGATCTGAAGGAGTGGGCGATATATGCATCTATAGGTGCGCTGCTTTTGGTGCTGCGTATTCCGCCTGTCATGCGCCGGATTCCCCGCCTTATCGCGAAAAAACCAGTTTCTGCACCAAAAGCGTAATTAGTGCTTGACGGCAGATTCTGGAAGTCTATAATTCGCCCCACTTCCGGCGCAGTCGAAACGGAAAACTCCTTGGTAAACAAAGAGTTACGCAGAATTCGACAGCGAGTTGCTTCAGTTCATCGAAGTCCAGAAGGAGTTGGTAGAGCAGTGTTGTTTGGCTCTATTAACGTTTCGATCTTCTCGGTCGAAAGCGGAGAAAAAGAGGTGTTGACAGCAGCGTGTAACGCTGTAGAATTCGCCTCCCGCTAACGAGAGATCGGAGGCGCAAGTGGTTGAAGTTGTTGAAGAAATCTTCGAAAACTTCTGAAAATAATCACTTGACAGCAAATGAGGCTGCTGTAGAATGCGCGCCTCGGTTGAGACGAAAGATCTTAACCAACCGCTCTTTAACAACTGAATCAAGCAATTCGTGTGGGTGCTTGTGGAGTCAGACTGATAGTCAACAAGATTATCAGCATCACAAGTTACTCCGCGAGAAATCAAAGATGTAACCAACGATTGCTGAGCCAAGTTTAGGGTTTCTTAAAAACCCAAAGATGTTTGAACTGAAGAGTTTGATCATGGCTCAGATTGAACGCTGGCGGCAGGCCTAACACATGCAAGTCGAGCGGTAGAGAGAAGCTTGCTTCTCTTGAGAGCGGCGGACGGGTGAGTAATGCCTAGGAATCTGCCTGGTAGTGGGGGATAACGTTCGGAAACGGACGCTAATACCGCATACGTCCTACGGGAGAAAGCAGGGGACCTTCGGGCCTTGCGCTATCAGATGAGCCTAGGTCGGATTAGCTAGTTGGTGAGGTAATGGCTCACCAAGGCGACGATCCGTAACTGGTCTGAGAGGATGATCAGTCACACTGGAACTGAGACACGGTCCAGACTCCTACGGGAGGCAGCAGTGGGGAATATTGGACAATGGGCGAAAGCCTGATCCAGCCATGCCGCGTGTGTGAAGAAGGTCTTCGGATTGTAAAGCACTTTAAGTTGGGAGGAAGGGCATTAACCTAATACGTTAGTGTTTTGACGTTACCGACAGAATAAGCACCGGCTAACTCTGTGCCAGCAGCCGCGGTAATACAGAGGGTGCAAGCGTTAATCGGAATTACTGGGCGTAAAGCGCGCGTAGGTGGTTTGTTAAGTTGGATGTGAAATCCCCGGGCTCAACCTGGGAACTGCATTCAAAACTGACTGACTAGAGTATGGTAGAGGGTGGTGGAATTTCCTGTGTAGCGGTGAAATGCGTAGATATAGGAAGGAACACCAGTGGCGAAGGCGACCACCTGGACTAATACTGACACTGAGGTGCGAAAGCGTGGGGAGCAAACAGGATTAGATACCCTGGTAGTCCACGCCGTAAACGATGTCAACTAGCCGTTGGAAGCCTTGAGCTTTTAGTGGCGCAGCTAACGCATTAAGTTGACCGCCTGGGGAGTACGGCCGCAAGGTTAAAACTCAAATGAATTGACGGGGGCCCGCACAAGCGGTGGAGCATGTGGTTTAATTCGAAGCAACGCGAAGAACCTTACCAGGCCTTGACATCCAATGAACTTTCTAGAGATAGATTGGTGCCTTCGGGAACATTGAGACAGGTGCTGCATGGCTGTCGTCAGCTCGTGTCGTGAGATGTTGGGTTAAGTCCCGTAACGAGCGCAACCCTTGTCCTTAGTTACCAGCACGTAATGGTGGGCACTCTAAGGAGACTGCCGGTGACAAACCGGAGGAAGGTGGGGATGACGTCAAGTCATCATGGCCCTTACGGCCTGGGCTACACACGTGCTACAATGGTCGGTACAGAGGGTTGCCAAGCCGCGAGGTGGAGCTAATCCCACAAAACCGATCGTAGTCCGGATCGCAGTCTGCAACTCGACTGCGTGAAGTCGGAATCGCTAGTAATCGCGAATCAGAATGTCGCGGTGAATACGTTCCCGGGCCTTGTACACACCGCCCGTCACACCATGGGAGTGGGTTGCACCAGAAGTAGCTAGTCTAACCTTCGGGAGGACGGTTACCACGGTGTGATTCATGACTGGGGTGAAGTCGTAACAAGGTAGCCGTAGGGGAACCTGCGGCTGGATCACCTCCTTAATCGACGACATCAGCTGCTCCATAAGTTCCCACACGAATTGCTTGATTCATTGAAGAAGACGATAAGAAGCAGCCCGAAATTGGGTCTGTAGCTCAGTTGGTTAGAGCGCACCCCTGATAAGGGTGAGGTCGGCAGTTCGAATCTGCCCAGACCCACCAATTTTGTGTGGGAAACGCCTGTAGAAATACGGGGCCATAGCTCAGCTGGGAGAGCGCCTGCCTTGCACGCAGGAGGTCAACGGTTCGATCCCGTTTGGCTCCACCACTACTGCTTCTGAAAGTTATGAAAGCTTAGAAATGAGCATTCCATCAAGGTGATGGTGAATGTTGATTTCTAGTCTTTGATTAGATCGTTCTTTAAAAATTTGGGTATGTGATAGAAAGATAGACTGAACGTTACTTTCACTGGTAACGGATCAGGCTAAGGTAAAATTTGTGAGTTACTCGTAATTGAGTATTATCGAATTTTCGGCGAATGTTGTCTTCACAGTATAACCAGATTGCTTGGGGTTATATGGTCAAGTGAAGAAGCGCATACGGTGGATGCCTTGGCAGTCAGAGGCGATGAAAGACGTGGTAGCCTGCGAAAAGCTTCGGGGAGTCGGCAAACAGACTTTGATCCGGAGATGTCTGAATGGGGGAACCCAGCCATCATAAGATGGTTACCTTACACTGAATACATAGGTGTAAGGGGCGAACCAGGGGAACTGAAACATCTAAGTACCCTGAGGAAAAGAAATCAACCGAGATTCCCTTAGTAGTGGCGAGCGAACGGGGACTAGCCCTTAAGTGGCTTTGAGATTAGCGGAACGCTCTGGAAAGTGCGGCCATAGTGGGTGATAGCCCTGTACGCGAAAATCTCTTAGTCATGAAATCGAGTAGGACGGAGCACGAGAAACTTTGTCTGAATATGGGGGGACCATCCTCCAAGGCTAAATACTACTGACTGACCGATAGTGAACTAGTACCGTGAGGGAAAGGCGAAAAGAACCCCGGAGAGGGGAGTGAAATAGATCCTGAAACCGTATGCGTACAAGCAGTGGGAGCAGACTTTGTTCTGTGACTGCGTACCTTTTGTATAATGGGTCAGCGACTTATTTTCAGTGGCGAGCTTAACCGAATAGGGGAGGCGTAGCGAAAGCGAGTCTTAATAGGGCGTCTAGTCGCTGGGAATAGACCCGAAACCGGGCGATCTATCCATGGGCAGGTTGAAGGTTGGGTAACACTAACTGGAGGACCGAACCGACTACCGTTGAAAAGTTAGCGGATGACCTGTGGATCGGAGTGAAAGGCTAATCAAGCTCGGAGATAGCTGGTTCTCCTCGAAAGCTATTTAGGTAGCGCCTCATGTATCACTGTAGGGGGTAGAGCACTGTTTCGGCTAGGGGGTCATCCCGACTTACCAAACCGATGCAAACTCCGAATACCTACAAGTGCCGAGCATGGGAGACACACGGCGGGTGCTAACGTCCGTCGTGAAAAGGGAAACAACCCAGACCGTCAGCTAAGGTCCCAAAGTTATGGTTAAGTGGGAAACGATGTGGGAAGGCTTAGACAGCTAGGAGGTTGGCTTAGAAGCAGCCACCCTTTAAAGAAAGCGTAATAGCTCACTAGTCGAGTCGGCCTGCGCGGAAGATGTAACGGGGCTCAAACCATACACCGAAGCTACGGGTATCACGTAAGTGATGCGGTAGAGGAGCGTTCTGTAAGCCTGTGAAGGTGAGTTGAGAAGCTTGCTGGAGGTATCAGAAGTGCGAATGCTGACATGAGTAACGACAATGGGTGTGAAAAACACCCACGCCGAAAGACCAAGGTTTCCTGCGCAACGTTAATCGACGCAGGGTTAGTCGGTCCCTAAGGCGAGGCTGAAAAGCGTAGTCGATGGAAAACAGGTTAATATTCCTGTACTTCTGGTTATTGCGATGGAGGGACGGAGAAGGCTAGGCCAGCTTGGCGTTGGTTGTCCAAGTTTAAGGTGGTAGGCTGGAATCTTAGGTAAATCCGGGATTCTAAGGCCGAGAGCTGATGACGAGTTAACTTTTAGTTAACGAAGTGGTTGATGCCATGCTTCCAAGAAAAGCTTCTAAGCTTCAGGTAACCAGGAACCGTACCCCAAACCGACACAGGTGGTTGGGTAGAGAATACCAAGGCGCTTGAGAGAACTCGGGTGAAGGAACTAGGCAAAATGGCACCGTAACTTCGGGAGAAGGTGCGCCGGTGAGGGTGAAGGACTTGCTCCGTAAGCTCATGCCGGTCGAAGATACCAGGCCGCTGCGACTGTTTATTAAAAACACAGCACTCTGCAAACACGAAAGTGGACGTATAGGGTGTGACGCCTGCCCGGTGCCGGAAGGTTAATTGATGGGGTTAGCTAACGCGAAGCTCTTGATCGAAGCCCCGGTAAACGGCGGCCGTAACTATAACGGTCCTAAGGTAGCGAAATTCCTTGTCGGGTAAGTTCCGACCTGCACGAATGGCGTAACGATGGCGGCGCTGTCTCCACCCGAGACTCAGTGAAATTGAAATCGCTGTGAAGATGCAGTGTATCCGCGGCTAGACGGAAAGACCCCGTGAACCTTTACTATAGCTTTGCACTGGACTTTGAATTTGCTTGTGTAGGATAGGTGGGAGGCTTTGAAGCGTGGACGCCAGTCTGCGTGGAGCCAACCTTGAAATACCACCCTGGCAACTTTGAGGTTCTAACTCAGGTCCGTTATCCGGATCGAGGACAGTGTATGGTGGGTAGTTTGACTGGGGCGGTCTCCTCCTAAAGAGTAACGGAGGAGTACGAAGGTGCGCTCAGACCGGTCGGAAATCGGTCGTAGAGTATAAAGGCAAAAGCGCGCTTGACTGCGAGACAGACACGTCGAGCAGGTACGAAAGTAGGTCTTAGTGATCCGGTGGTTCTGTATGGAAGGGCCATCGCTCAACGGATAAAAGGTACTCCGGGGATAACAGGCTGATACCGCCCAAGAGTTCATATCGACGGCGGTGTTTGGCACCTCGATGTCGGCTCATCACATCCTGGGGCTGAAGCCGGTCCCAAGGGTATGGCTGTTCGCCATTTAAAGTGGTACGCGAGCTGGGTTTAGAACGTCGTGAGACAGTTCGGTCCCTATCTGCCGTGGACGTTTGAGATTTGAGAGGGGCTGCTCCTAGTACGAGAGGACCGGAGTGGACGAACCTCTGGTGTTCCGGTTGTCACGCCAGTGGCATTGCCGGGTAGCTATGTTCGGAATAGATAACCGCTGAAAGCATCTAAGCGGGAAACTAGCCTCAAGATGAGATCTCACTGGAACCTTGAGTTCCCTGAAGGGCCGTCGAAGACTACGACGTTGATAGGTTGGGTGTGTAAGCGCTGTGAGGCGTTGAGCTAACCAATACTAATTGCCCGTGAGGCTTGACCATATAACACCCAAGCAATTTGCATGCTCTGCGCTAAAAAGCGAAGAGACCAGATTGCGGTGTGTGAAGACGAAATGAACCGAAAGTTCGAATCTCACAAAACACCGAAAGCTATCACATACCCAATTTACTGAAGCGAGGCCACATGGTCACGACTCAGTACCCGAATTTCTTGACGACCATAGAGCATTGGAACCACCTGATCCCATCCCGAACTCAGCAGTGAAACGATGCATCGCCGATGGTAGTGTGGGGTTTCCCCATGTGAGAGTAGGTCATCGTCAAGATTAAATTCCAAAGCCCCTGTTTGCTAACGCAAACAGGGGCTTTGTTTTGGGCGGTCGAAAACATTCCGGTCATCACCGTTTCAGTCGGCTTGCCTCACTTGCAGCCTGCGGCGGCCTTCAATGCTAAAGTCGCTGCCTCGATTTTGCTTTTCCCAAGGAAGCCGTTATGCCGGATGCGACGTCCCTCAGCGCTGGATTCATGGTGGTTCACGGCAACCGCCTGGACGAGCTGCGCAGCCTGGTGGTCAGCTGGATGCGCCGCTATCCGCTCGCGCCCTTGGAAAACGAAATCGCTCTGGTACAAAGCAACGGCATCGCCCAATGGCTCAAGTTAGCCCTGGCCGAAGACCCAGAAGACGACGACATGGGGGGCTGCGGCATCGCTGCGGCAATCGACGTGCAACTGCCCGGCAGCTTCATGTGGCAGCTCTATCGCATGGTCCTGGGCCGTGACGAAATCCCGCCCAAGTCCCTGCTCGATAAAGCGCCTCTGACATGGCGCCTGATGCGCCTGCTCCCTGAACTCATCGATCAACCGCACTTCGAGCCGTTGCAGCGCTTCCTTACTCACGACACTGACCTGCGCAAACGCTATCAACTGGCTGAACGCCTGGCCGACCTGTTCGACCAATACCAGGTCTACCGTGCCGACTGGCTGGAAGACTGGGCTGCTGGCCGCCACCAATTGCGTAACGGGCGAGGCGAATCCAAGCCCCTTAATCCCGCAAACTGCTGGCAGGCCGAATTGTGGCGTGCGTTGCTGATCGACGTCGGTGAGGAGGGGATGGCCGAAAGCCGAGCCGGTGTGCACCAGCGCTTTATTGAACGCATCAATACCCTTGAACAGGCGCCCGCAGGCTTACCATCCCGAGTGATTGTTTTCGGCATTTCCTCATTGCCTGCGCAAGCCCTTGAGGCGCTCGCCGGCTTAGCGAGGTTCAGCCAAGTCCTGCTCTGCGTGCACAACCCTTGCCGTCATCACTGGTCCGACATCGTTGCCGACAAGGACCTGCTGCGTAATGAATACAAACGCCAAGCGCGCAAAGTCGGCATGCCGGTCACCATCGATCCGCAAACCCTGCACCAGCACGCACACCCGCTGCTGGCCGCTTGGGGCAAACAGGGCCGTGACTACATCAGCCTGCTGGACAGTTACGACGACCCCAACAGCTACCGCGCCGCCTTCCGTGATGGCCGCATCGACCTGTTCAGTGACAGCGAGCCCACCACGCTGCTCAACCAGTTGCAGGATGACATCCTCGAACTGCGCCCACTCAACGAAACGCGCGAGCTATGGCCGGCCGTCGATCTAAATAACGACAGCTCCATCCGCTTCCACATCGCCCACAGCGCCCAACGCGAAGTGGAAATTCTCCACGACCAATTGCTCCAACGTTTCAGTGCCGACCCGACGCTGCGCCCGCGCGACATCATCGTCATGGTCCCTGACGTTGACAGCTACGCGCCGCACATTCGCGCCGTGTTTGGCCAACTTGAGCGAAGCGACCCACGCTTCATTCCCTTCACCCTTACCGACCAAGGCCAGCGTGGCCGCGACCCTCTGCTGATCGCCGTGGAACACCTGCTCAAACTCCCGGACAGCCGCTTCCCGGTCAGCGAAATCCTCGACCTGCTCGACGTCCCCGCCTTGCGCGAACGTTTTGCCATCAAGGAGCGTGACCTGCCTACGTTGCACCGCTGGATCGAGGGGGCGGGCATCCGTTGGGGCCTCAACGCCGAGCAACGCGCGGGCCTCGGCTTGCCGCATGAGCTGGAACAAAACAGCTGGCGATTTGGCCTGCGCCGCATGCTGTTGGGTTACGCCGTCGGCACCGGCGTCGCCTGCGACGGCATTGAGCCCTACGATGAAATCGGCGGCCTCGACGCGGCCCTGATCGGCCCGTTGGTCTCCTTGCTCGATGCGCTAAACGACGCCCATCAGGCCTTGTCTCAACCGGCAGCGCCCCATGAGTGGGGTGAACGCCTGCAACGCCTGATGCAACTCTTCTTCCTGCCCAGCAGCGAACACGACGACTACCTCTTAGGCCAACTCGAACAACTGAGAGAGGACTGGCTGGAAACCTGCGAGTCCGTCGGCCTGCAGGACGAGTTACCCCTCACTGTAGTCCGCGAGGCTTGGTTGGCCGGCCTGGACCAGGGCCGTCTGTCCCAGCGCTTCCTCGCCGGAGCTGTCAATTTTTGCACCCTGATGCCCATGCGCGCCATCCCGTTCAAACTCGTTTGCCTGCTCGGCATGAACGACGGGGATTACCCGCGCGCGCAACCGCCGTTGGACTTCGACCTGATGGGCAGCGACTACCGCCCCGGCGACCGTTCACGCCGCGAGGACGATCGCTACCTGCTGCTCGAAGCCCTGCTGTCCGCCCGCGACCAGCTCTACATCAGTTGGGTCGGCCGCAGCATCCGCGACAACAGCGACCGGCCGGCCTCGGTACTGATCGGCCAACTGCGTGACCATATCGCCAGCGGCTGGCACAACGCAGACCAGCAAGAATTGCTCGAAGCAATGACCCAGGAACACCCGCTCCAACCCTTCAGTGCGCGCTATTTCCATGAAGGCGATGCGCTCTTCAGTTACGCCCGCGAGTGGCAGTTGCTCCACGAGGCACCCGAGGTTCCAGTTAAAGAACACGAACTGGCAGAGCACCAACAGGAAGAACCTCTGAGCCTCGGCCAGTTGCAGGATTTCCTGCGCAACCCCGTCAAACACTTCTTCAGTCAACGTCTGAAAGTGTTCTTCGAAGCCGCCGAAGTACCGCTCGCGGATGAAGAGCCCTTCGTACTCGACGCGCTGCAACGCTACAGCCTCAGCGACAGCCTGCTGAACGCCGCACTGACCCAGCCCGATCATGTGGATCAAGCACTCAACGCCCAGGCCCTGCGCCTGCAAGGCAGCGGCCTGCTGCCCATGGTGGGTTTCGGCGAGTGCCTGCGTAACGAACTGATCGAGCCGCTGCCCGATTTGCTGCAACGCTACCGCCACTTATTGGCACTTTGGCCCACACCACAAACCACCGCCGAGCCGATCAGTTTTGAGCATCAAGGCATCCAGTTGGAAGGCTGGATCAGCGGCCTGCACCGACGCAGCGATGGCGGCTTGCTCAGCGTGACCACCATCCCCAACAGCATCGGTTCGATCAAGACGCGTAAGTGGCACCGTCTGATTCGCCCCTGGGTCAATCATGTGGTGGCGTGCGCCTGCGGCCTGCCACTCAGCACCGGTTTGGTGGCGAGTGACGACACCTTGTTACTCGCCCCGCTGGATCAATCCAATGCTCGGGAAATCCTTGGCAACGTGCTGCTGGCCTGGCACACCGGCATGCGCAAGCCGCTCCCGGTAGCCGTTAAAACCGCCTTCGCCTGGCTCGGCCAAACCGATCCCGCCAAAGCTCTGGCCGCCGCAAGCAAAGCCTATGAAGGCGATGGCCTGACCACCGACGGTGAGCGCCGCGAAACCCCTGCACTCACCCGCCAATTCCCCGACTTCGCCACGCTCATCGCCAGCGAAGAGTTCGAAGGCTGGGCCGAAACCCTGTATCGCCCATTGCTCAATGCACCCTGGCGATCGCTCAACAGTGAGGAGGCCAGCGCATGATGGGTAAACCTTTAGCCCTGGCCTTCCCGCTAAAAGGCAGCCAACTGATCGAAGCCAGCGCCGGCACCGGCAAGACCTTCACTATTTCCGCGCTGTACCTGCGCCTGGTGCTTGGCCATGGCGGCGACGAAGCCGGCTTCGGCCGCGAGTTACTGCCGCCGCAAATTCTGGTGGTGACCTTCACCGATGCCGCCACCAAAGAGCTGCGCGAACGCATCCGCGTTCGGCTGGCGGAAGCCGCACGTTTCTTCCGCGACGAAATCGAGCAACCGGACGCATTGATCGCCGACCTGCGCGACCAATACCTCTCCGAGCAATGGCCCGCCTGCGCCAATCGCCTGGACATCGCCGCGCAATGGATGGACGAGGCCGCCGTCTCGACCATCCACAGTTGGTGCCAGCGCATGCTGCGCGAGCATGCGTTCGACAGTGGCAGCCTGTTCACCCAAACCCTGGAAACCGACCACAGCGACCTGCTCGGCGAAGTGCTGCGTGACTACTGGCGGCTGTTTTGCTACCCGATGCACGACGACGCACTCAACTGGGTGCGCAAAAACTGGAGCGGCCCCGCCGCCCTGATGCCCCGCGTACGTGCGCTGTTCGGCAGCGAACGGCCCACTGGTGAAAGCCGTGAGCCCGCCGAGCTGATCAACGCGTGCCTGCAAGAGCGCCGCGAAGCCTTGGTAAGTCTCAAGGCGCCGTGGCAACAATGGGCCGCCGAACTGCGTGATATCTGCCTGCAAGCCGTGGCCGCGAAAGCCGTCGACGGCCGCAAGATGCAGGCGCGTTACTTCGAGCCCTGGTTTGAAAAAATCAGTGCCTGGGCGGCTGACGAAACCCTCGAACAACTGGACATCGGCACCGGCTTCACGCGCCTGACGCCCGACGGCATGGCCGAAGCCTGGAAGGGCGAGCCGCCCAATCACCCTGGTATCGACGCCATGGCCACTCTCAAAGCCAGCCTCGATGCCTTGCCAACACCCGACGCCGCGGTGCTGCAACACGCCGCCGGCTGGGTGGGTAAACGCTTCGAAGAAGAAAAACGCCGTCGCGCCGAAATGGGCTTCGACGACATGCTGATCCGTCTCAACGCTGCCCTGCAGGCCGACGGTGGCGAACGTCTTGCCAGTGTGATCCGCGAGCAATTCCCGGTCGCCTTGATCGACGAATTCCAGGACACCGACCCGGTGCAATACAGCATCTTCGACAGCATCTACCGCATCGAAGAAAACCACCTCGACAGCGGCCTGTTCCTGATCGGCGACCCCAAGCAGGCGATCTATGCCTTCCGCGGCGCCGACATCTACACCTACCTGCGCGCCCGTCAGTCCACCACTGGCCGTCACCACACACTGGGCACCAACTTCCGCTCCAGCCACGCAATGGTCGAGGCGGTGAACCACGTGTTCCAGCGCGCCGAAAGCGGCCGGGGGGCTTTCCTGTTCCGCGAGCCGAATGGCGACAACCCGGTGCCGTTCCACTCGGTGCTGTCCCAGGGCCGCAGGGAGCAACTGCAAGTGGATGGCCACACGTTGCCGGCAATGAACCTCTGGCACCTGCCCACCGATCAGCCGATTTCCAACGCGGTGTATCGCCAGCAACTGGCGGCTGCCTGCGCCACCCAAATCGTCGCGTTGCTCAATGGCGGGCAGCAAGGTACCGCCGGTTTCCTACACGCGGACGCCAGCTTCAACGGCGTCCTTCCGTCAGACATCGCCATCCTGGTACGTGACGGCAAGGAAGCCCAAGCCGTGCGCGCCGAGTTGGCCGCTCGGGGCGTGCGCAGCGTGTACCTGTCTGACAAAGACTCGGTCTTCGCCGCCCAGGAAGCCCACGACCTGCTCGCCTGGCTCAAGGCCTGCGCAGAGCCCGACGTCGAGCGCCCGCTGCGTGCCGCGCTGGCCTGTGTGACCTTGAACCTGTCACTGCCGGAACTGGAGCGTCTGAATCAGGACGAACTGGCGTGGGAAACCCGCGTGATGCAGTTCCGTGGCTACCGCGCGATCTGGCGCACCCAAGGCGTGCTACCGATGCTGCGGCGCCTGCTACATGATTTCAAACTGCCGCAAACCCTGATCGCCCGCAGCGATGGCGAACGCGTGCTGACCAACCTGTTGCACCTCAGCGAGTTGCTGCAGCAGGCCGCGTCAGAGCTGGACGGCGAGCAAGCGCTGATCCGTCATCTGGCCGAACACTTGGCCCTCTCTGGTCAGGCCGGTGAGGAGCAGATTCTGCGCCTGGAAAGCGATGAGCAATTGGTCAAGGTAGTGACCATCCATAAATCCAAAGGCCTGGAGTACGACCTGGTCTTCCTGCCGTTCATCTGTTCGGCCAAGCCCGTGGATGGCAGCCGCCTGCCGCTGCATTACCACGACGAACAGGGCAAATCGCAAGTCAGCCTGCGGCCCACCGCCGAATTGATTGCCCAGGCCGATGATGAGCGCCTCGCCGAAGACCTGCGTTTGTTCTACGTGGCGCTCACACGGGCCAAACATGCGTGCTGGCTGGGCATTGCCGATCTCAAGCGTGGCAATAACAGCAGCTCGGTCCTGCACCTGTCCGCGCTGGGCTATTTGCTCGGCGCCGGTGCGTCGCTGGGCGAGTCTGCCGGCCTGGCGCGCTGGCTGCTGGATTTGCAGCAAGGCTGCGCCGCGATCCACTACGGCCATGTCCCGGACGCGCAAGACACGCTGTTTCACCCGCCGCGCAACGCAGCCACGTTGCTCGCGCCGTTGCTGCCCAAGCGCAAGGCCGCCGAAAACTGGTGGATCGCCTCTTACAGCGCATTGCGCATCGGCGACAGCATGAGCGCCGCGCCCCTCGAAGCACCGGAGAGCCCACAAGCCCAGAAGCTGTTTGACGACGAGCGTCTCGACCCCGACGCACCGCGTGAAGTGGCGGCGTCTGGTGGCGACATACACCGTTTCCCACGCGGACCAAACCCCGGCACCTTCCTTCATGGCTTGTTGGAATGGGCGGGCGAAGAGGGTTTCAACGTCACCCCCGAAGCCATCGAAAAAGCCGTGGGCGCGCGCTGTAACCGGCGCAATTGGGAAGGCTGGATCGTCACCCTCAGCGCTTGGCTCGGCCACCTGCTGCAAACGCCGCTGCCGGTGGATAACGATCAGCTAACCCTGAGCAGCCTGCAGCAGTATCAGATCGAGATGGAGTTCTGGTTCGCCAGCCACAAAGTCGACGTGCTGGCCCTCGATAAACTGGTGTGCCAGTACACCCACAACGGCGTGTCCCGCGTCGCCGCCGAACCGGTGCTGCTCAACGGCATGTTCAAAGGCTTTATCGACCTGACCTTCGAACACGACGGCCGCTACTACGTGGCTGACTACAAATCCAATTGGCTCGGCCCTGACGATTCGGCCTACACCTTAGAGGCCATGGAACACTCGATCCTCGAGCATCGGTACGACCTGCAATACGTGCTTTACCTGCTGGCCCTGCACCGCCAGCTGAAGGCGCGCCTGCCGGATTATGACTACGACCGCCACGTCGGCGGTGCGCTTTACGTGTTCCTGCGCGGCACCGAGTCGGTGAGCAAAGGCGCGTATTTCACCCGGCCGCCACGTGAACTGATCGAAGGCTTGGACGCGTTGTTCCAGGGCAAACCCATACCGCCCAAGGTTGAGCCCGCCTGGGAACAAGGAGTGCTGCTATGAGCCTGTCGCCGTTACCGCTTGAAGCGCTGATGCCGCTCAACCGCGCCGCCGACCTGCTGCAACTGCTCGAACGCTGGGTTGACCGAGGCTGGCTGCGCGCGTTGGACAAGGCTTTTGTGGGCTTCCTGCACGAACTCGATCCGCAGGCCGACCCTCTGGTGTTGCTGGCCGCGGCCTTAACCAGCCACCAATTGGGCCATGGCCATGTGTGCCTCGACCTGTTCGAAACCCTCAAAGCGCCGGATTTCGCCCTGTCGCTGCCGCCCGAAGGCGACCTGCAAACCGGCGCGATGCTGCTGCCGTCGCAGCTGCTCGACGGCCTCGACGGCGCCCACTGGTGTCACGCGCTGGCCGCCAGCCAATTGGTCGCCCTGGCGGTTGATGGCAGCGAAGCCGCGCAGAGCCGCCCATTGGTCTTGTCCGGCAAACGCCTTTACCTGCGCCGCTACTGGACGTACGAACGGCGCATCGACACAGCCTTGCGCCTGCGCCTGGCCACCCAGGAAGACATCGGCGCCGATTTGCCGCAACGCCTCGACAGCCTCTTCAACCAACCGCCGCCCGACGGCGTGATCGACTGGCAAAAGCTTGCCTGCGCCTTGGCCACGCGCGGAGCTTTCAGCATCGTCACCGGCGGCCCCGGCACCGGCAAGACCACCACCGTGGTGCGCCTGCTCGCGCTGTTGCAGGCGCCGGCCGTGGAAGCCGGCAGCCCGTTGCGCATCCGTCTGGCTGCGCCCACCGGCAAAGCTGCCGCGCGCCTCACCGAATCCATCAGCCAGCAAGTGCAGTCGTTGACCGTGCCCGACAGCGTGCGGGAAAAAATCCCGACAGAGGTCACCACTGTCCACCGTTTGTTGGGCAGTCGCCCGGGCACGCGGCACTTCCGCCATCACCTGGGCAACCCGT
The DNA here is from genome assembly GCF_003852315.1 of Pseudomonas sp. LBUM920. Taxonomy (NCBI): domain Bacteria; kingdom Pseudomonadati; phylum Pseudomonadota; class Gammaproteobacteria; order Pseudomonadales; family Pseudomonadaceae; genus Pseudomonas; species Pseudomonas edsoni (SeqCode). The sequence continues at coordinate 5,527,721 of NZ_CP027762.1, read as the reverse complement.
TGCCGCTGGACGTGCTGGTGGTGGACGAAGCCTCGATGATCGACCTGGAAATGATGGCCAACTTGCTGGACGCCTTGCCGCCCCACGCACGCTTGGTATTGCTGGGCGACAAGGACCAGCTTGCCTCGGTCGAGGCCGGCGCCGTACTGGGCGATTTATGCCGCGACGCCGAAGCCGGCTGGTACAGCCCCGACACGCGCCAATGGCTGCAAGCGGTCAGTGGCGAAGACCTCAGCGCCAGTGGCCTTCACGAAGACCTCGACGCCAGCCATCCGCTGGCCCAGCAAGTGGTGATGCTGCGCTATTCGCGACGTTTTGGTGAAGGCAGCGGCATCGGCCAATTGGCACGTTGGGTCAATCAGCAAAACGCCGAAGAGGCGCGCCAACTGCTCGCCGCGCGCAGCCACGATGACCTGTTCTGCCTCAGCCTCAAGGGCGAGCATGACCACGCCCTCGAGCGGCTGATATTGGACGGGCAGGGCGGCGACGCCCAAGGCTATCGTTATTACCTTAACTTGCTGCAAAGCGCACGCCCGGCCCTCGACACCTCGCGCGAAGACCTTGCCTGGACGCACTGGGCGCAGCAACTGCTGCAAGCCTTCGACGCCTTCCAGTTGCTCTGCGCTGTGCGCAAAGGCCCGTGGGGCGTAGAAGGGCTGAACCTGCGCATCACCGCGGCCTTGCGCAAAGTGCGGCTGATCGAAGGGGACGAGCAATGGTACGAAGGCCGCCCGGTGCTGATGACCCGCAACGATTACGGCCTGGGCTTGATGAACGGCGACATCGGCATCGCGCTCAAACTGCCCGAAAGCGATGGCGGCCCCCACGTGCTGCGCGTGGCCTTCCCACGTAACGATGGCCAGGGCGGCGTGCGCTTCGTACTGCCCAGCCGTCTGAACGATGTGGAAACCGTGTACGCCATGACCGTGCACAAGTCCCAGGGCTCGGAATTTACTCACACCGCGCTGATCCTGCCGGATGCGCTGAACCCGGTGCTGACCAAAGAACTGATCTACACCGGTATCACCCGCGCCAAACGCTGGTTCAGCCTGATCGAACCGCGTGGCGGCGTGTTTGAAGAGGCCGTGCGGCGTAAGGTCAAGCGCTTGAGTGGGTTGATGCTGGAATTGGACGTAACGGCTGTAAAAACTGACTGATTGGTCATGAAATATTTCTGATTCAGTCGTCTGAATTTTCTGGAAAAATAGCGGACTCCGCGAAGGCCCGGCTTCGCGGGGCCTTCCGCCGCTGTGCTATCGTTGCGGCATCACCCTGAAAAACCTGAAGAGAATCGCTGCATGAACGTGGCTGTCTCGCCCACAGAGCGCAGTTTGAGCTGGAGACGCATGTTACTGGTGGCACTTCTGTGCGTGCTCGCCCCGCGAGCATTTGCCCAGGCCCCCGGCCCGGCAGACCAGCGCGCCCAGGCGGTGACGCAAGTGGTGCTCGGCATCCTCAGCTATGCACGCTGGCCGGTCGAGCCTGCGCAACTGCGCTTGTGCATCGTCGGGCCCACCCAATACACCGATGACCTGGTCAAGGGCACTACCCAGGCGACCGGTCGTCCGGTGGTGGTGCAGCGTTTGCTCGCCGATCATCCTGATATCGTCAGTGCCTGCGACGCCGTGTACATCGGCAAACTCAGCGCCGATGAACGCTCGCGGTTGTTTACCTCACTGATCGGCCACCCGGTGCTGAGCATCAGCGAAGGCGGCGACCAATGCACCGTGGGCAGCCTGTTCTGCCTGCGCGTGGGCGATGAGCAGGTGTCATTTGAGGTCAACCTGGACTCCGTCGCCCGCAGCGGCGTGCGCATTCACCCCAGCGTGTTGCAGTTGTCCCGCCGTCGAGCGCCTGCGTCATGAGAACCCCGAAAGCGCGGCCGACCTTGCGCTCGGTCATCGGTCGTGGGCATTTGATCCTGGCGTTGGTGGCCGTGACCCTGGCCAGTGTGTCCTTGACCCTGCTCGGCGTGCTGGCGCTGCGCGTGTATGCCGAGCACAACCTGCACCTGATCGCGCGGTCGATCAATTACACCGTGGAAGCGGCGGTGGTGTTCAACGACAGCGCCGCCGCCACTGAAGCACTGAGCCTGATTGCCTCCACCGAAGAAGTGGCCCAGGCCGAAGTCTTCGATGCCAGCGGCAAGCTGCTGGCGCAATGGGTGCGGCCGGAAACCGGCATGCTGTCCCAGGTCGAACTGGCACTGGCGCATGCCTTGCTCGAACAGCCCATCAGCCAGCCGATCCTGCACCAGGGGCAAACCGTGGGCAGCATTCACGTGGTCGGCCACGGCGGTAGCCTGCTGCGCTTCCTGCTCAGCGGCCTGGCCGGCATCGTGATTTGCACCGCCCTCAGCGCCTGGGTGGCGTTGTACTTGGCGCGGCGCCTGCTGCAGGGCATCACCAAACCGTTGCAAAGCCTGGCCGCGGTGGCCCACGCCGCCCGTAGCGAGCGAGACTTTGACCGACGCGTGCCACCGGCGCAGATCGCCGAGCTCGACAGCCTGGGCAGCGACTTCAACGCCCTGCTCGGCGAGATGGAAGCCTGGCAGAGCCACCTGCAAAGTGAAAACGAAACCCTGGCTCACCAGGCCAGCCACGACAGCCTGACCGGCTTGCCCAACCGCGCGTATTTCGAAGGCCGGCTGATCCGCGCGTTGCGCAGCGCCGCCAAGGTCAATGAACGGGTCGCCGTGTTGTTTCTCGACAGCGACCGTTTCAAAGACATCAATGACAACTTCGGCCACGCCGCCGGCGATGCAGTGCTGGTGGCCGTCGCCGAGCGGGTGCGCGCGCAGTTGCGTGAAGATGACCTGGTGGCGCGCCTGGGCGGTGATGAGTTCGCGGTGCTGCTGGCGCCATTGCATAAAGCGGAGGATGCCCAGCGTATTGCCGACAAGATCATTGCCAGCATGGACACGCCGATCCCGGTGCCCGGCAACACCGAGGTGTTGACCTCCCTCAGTATCGGCATTGCCATCTACCCCGATCATGGCGCCACTCCCGGCACCTTGCTCAATGCCGCCGATGCGGCGATGTACCAGGCCAAACGCTTGTCCCAGGGCGGCCAGCAAACGGCGGATTCGGAGCCCACCGCCGCAAACGTTATCCACAGGAGTTGATCCCTTGTTCTCGACCGCGCGTTTCATGTTTATCACGTTACTGGTGGCATTCCTTGCCCTCGGCGGGTGCCAGACGGCCCCACCCAAAGGCCTGACACCGGCGCAAATTGCAGTCCTCAAACAGCAGGGTTTTGAACTGACTGACGAAGGTTGGGCGTTTGGCCTGTCGGGCAAAGTGCTGTTTGGCAGCGACGTTGAAAGCCTCAACAAAGCCAGCACCGATATCGTTGAACGCATCGGCAAAGCCCTGTTGGGCGCCGGCATCGAACGCGTGCGCGTCGACGGCCACACCGACGCCTCAGGCAAAGAAACCTACAACCAGCAACTGTCCCTGCGCCGCGCCAAAAGCGTGGGCAACGTGTTGACCGGTGTGGGCATGAAGGAAGAAAACATCCAGCTGCGCGGCTTGGGCAGCAGCGAGCCGGTGGCACCGAACACCACCGTAGCGGGCCGCACCGAAAACCGGCGCGTGTCGATTGTAGTGATCGCGGACTGAGCGGGTTCACCCCTCTCAATCTGAAATGCCATCAAACTGTGGGAGCGGGCTTGCCGGCGATAGCGGTGTATCAGCAGCAATTAAGCTGACTGACCCACCGCCATCGCCGGCAAGCCAGCTCCCACACTGATTTGTGCCTGACGCAAAATTTCCACCCGCCCCAGTTCCAAATGTGGGAGCGGGCTTGCTCGCGAATGCGGTGTATCAGCAGCAAATAATCTGGCTGACCCACCGCCATCGCAGGCAAGCCAGCTCCCACACGGATTTGTGCCTGACGCAAAATTTCCACCCGCCAAAGCCTAAAACTGTGGGAGCGGGCTTGCTCGCGAATGCGGTGTATCAGCAGCAAATAATCTGGCTGACCCACCGCCATTGCAGGCAAGCCAGCTCCCACACTGATTTGTGCCTGACGCAAAATTTCCCGCCCGCCACAGTTCAAAAATGTGGGAGCGGGCTTGCTCGCGAATGCGGTGTATCAGCAGCAAATAATCTGGCTGACCCACCGCCATCGCAGGCAAGCCAGCTCCCACACTGATTTGTGCCTGACGCAAAATTTCCCGCCCGGCACAGTTCAACTGTGGGAGTGGGCTTGCCCGCGATGGCGGTCGTTCAGGTAATGATGTATTGGCTGATCCAGCGCATTCGCGAGCAAGCCCGCTTCCACCTTTATGCCGCAGTGTTCGCTTAACTGCCCGGCGTCATCGCTTGCGTCAGGTCATCCACCACGGCTTTGCCCATCTCACACAAGTAATGCGCGGCCCAGGCGTATTGCTCGCCGCGCACGTCCATGGCGGCTTCCATCGCGAGTTTCTTGGAGTAAAAAAGCAGGGTGGAGGCGTGTTCCAGGGCTTGCTCAATCGGCATGCCGGCGTTGACGCGGAACAGGGGTTGTTGGTTTTCGCCGTAGTCGCCGAACGTGACGACGCCGAGGGTGGTAATGGAGGAAAGCGGTGGATCGGGGACGATTTTTGACATGATGTTTCCCAAATTTGCAGTAGGGGTCACCACGGCATGTCGCTAAACATGAAGAGGTGGCAGCTGTACACGGGTTAGCGAACCGGTAAATTTGGGAACCCGGCAGACCCGAAGGTCTCCCGCGTACAGCCGCCATAAAACGGTAAAGACAGGTAAAACGCCTGGCAATACTTTGGCATCACATCCCCAACTAATCCGAGTCGCTAAACCCGATCGCTGATGAGCAGCGAAGTCAGGAGGCTAGTGACCCAAACGGTAAGGCGCAATGGGGTAGAGAGTCTCTAGGAAACGTCCTGCAAATTAAAGCGAATCGTCATTGATGGCCCTTTAATCCGCGAACGTTATCTCCCGCGTTTCCCCCATCAACAACCCGGTGTTCTGCTCTGTCACCTCTCGGATGTAATCCCACAACAACGTAATCCGCTTCAACTTGCGCAAATCCTCCCGGCAATACATCCAGAACTGCCGCGTGATCGAAATCTGCTCTCCCAACACCGGCAACAACCGCGGATCCTGCGCCGCCAAAAAGCACGGCAATATCGCCATCGACCGACCCTGCTGCGCCGCCACGTACTGCGCGATCACGCTGGTGCTGCGCAAACTCGCGCTGGCGCCGGGCACTACATTCGCCAGGTACAACAGCTCCGAGCTGAACGCCAAGTCATCCACATAACTGATAAACGGATGCTCGGCCAAGTCCGCCGGGCTCTGGATGGGCGGGTGTTGGTCGAGGTAGTCCTGGGTCGCGTACAGCTGCAGTTTGTAGTCGCACAGCTTGCAGCACACATAGGGCCCGTGCTCCGGGCGTTCCAGGGCGATGACGATGTCGGCTTCGCGCTTGGACAGGCTGATGAAGTGGGGCAGGGGCAGAATATCCACCGAAATCGCCGGGTACGTGTCGACAAAATGGCTGAGCTGCGGGGTGACAAAAAAACTGCCGAAGCCTTCGGTGCAGCCCATGCGCACGTGGCCGGACAGCGCCACGCCGGAGCCGGACACCTGCTCGCACGCCATGTGCAGCGTGCTTTCGATGGACTCCGCGTAACCCAGCAAACGCTGGCCTTCGGCGGTGAGCACGAAGCCGTTGGTCCGGGATTTTTCGAACAGCAGCGTGCCAAGCGACACTTCCAACGAGCTGATGCGCCGCGACACAGTGGTGTAGTCCACCGCCAGGCGCTTGGCGGCGACGCTGGCCTTGCGGGTGCGGGCCACTTCGAGGAAAAACTTCAGGTCATCCCAGTTCAGGGAGCCCAAGGACGTGATGTTTTTTTGCATATTGGACCGGCTTTTATGTGCGTTCTTATTAGAGATTTGCACATCTATACTCCAAAAACAGTCCGAACGCCTCATTCCCAAGGCGATTCACGCGCCTTGTCTCTGCATAACTACAAGATTGGAGACCACATGAACGCTTCTGCCGACATTTCCGTGCAACAGGTCAAGTTGCTGATCAACGGTGAATGGGTCGAGTCCAAGACCACCCATTGGCAAGACATCGTTAACCCGGCCACCCAGCAAGTGCTGGCCAAAGTCCCTTTCGCCACCACCGATGAAGTCAACGCGGCCATCGACGCTGCCCATCAAGCCTTCCAGACCTGGAAACTGACGCCGATCGGCGCGCGCATGCGCATCATGCTCAAGCTGCAAGCCTTGATCCGTGAACATTCCAAACGCATCGCTGTAGTCCTCAGTGCCGAGCAGGGTAAGACCATTGCCGATGCCGAAGGCGATATTTTCCGTGGCCTGGAAGTGGTCGAACACGCGTGCTCCATCGGCACATTGCAGATGGGCGAATTCGCCGAAAACGTCGCCGGTGGCGTCGACACCTACACCCTGCGCCAACCTATCGGTGTGTGCGCCGGTATTACCCCGTTCAACTTCCCGGCGATGATTCCGCTGTGGATGTTCCCGATGGCGATTGCCTGCGGTAACACCTTCGTACTCAAGCCGTCCGAGCAAGACCCGCTGTCGACCCTGTTGCTGGTGGAGCTGGCGCTGGAAGCCGGTGTGCCGGCCGGCGTGCTCAACGTGGTGCACGGCGGCAAGGATGTGGTGGATGCGCTGTGCACCCACAAAGACATCAAGGCCGTGTCCTTCGTCGGCTCGACCGCCGTGGGCACTCATGTGTACAACCTGGCCGGTAAACACGGCAAGCGCGTGCAGTCGATGATGGGCGCCAAGAACCACGCCGTGGTGCTGCCGGACGCCAACCGCGAACACACGCTGAATGCCTTGGTCGGTGCCGGTTTCGGCGCGGCGGGCCAGCGTTGCATGGCCACCTCGGTGGTGGTGCTGGTGGGCGCGGCCAAGCAATGGCTGCCGGATCTGAAAGCGCTGGCGCAAAAACTCAAGGTGAATGCCGGCAGCGAAGCCGGTACGGATGTCGGCCCGGTGATTTCCAAACGCGCCAAGGCGCGCATCCTGGAGCTGATCGAAAGCGGCGTGAAAGAAGGCGCCAAGCTGGAGCTGGACGGTCGCGACATCAAGGTGCCGGGCTTCGAGCAAGGCAACTTCGTCGGCCCGACCCTGTTCTCGGGCGTGACCACGGACATGCAAATCTACACCCAGGAAATTTTCGGCCCGGTGCTGGTGGTGCTCGAAGTTGCCACGCTGGATGAAGCCATCGCGCTGGTCAACGCCAACCCATTCGGCAACGGCACCGGCCTGTTCACCCAAAGTGGTGCGGCGGCGCGTAAGTTCCAGAGCGAAATCGATGTAGGCCAGGTCGGCATCAACATTCCGATTCCGGTGCCAGTGCCGTTCTTCAGCTTCACCGGTTCGCGCGGTTCCAAGCTCGGCGACCTCGGCCCCTATGGCAAGCAAGTGGTGCAGTTCTACACCCAGACCAAAACTGTCACGAGCCGCTGGTTCGATGACGACACGGTCAATGATGGCGTCAACACCACCATCAACCTGCGCTGATTCGGGAGACGACCATGAAGATTGCATTTATCGGCTTGGGCAACATGGGCGCGCCCATGGCCCGCAACCTGATCAAGGCCGGGCACGCGCTGAACCTGTTCGACCTGAACCAGACCGTGCTCAAGGAACTCGCCGAACTGGGCGGCACCATCAGCGACTCACCACGCGATGCCTCGAAGGACGCTGAGCTGGTGATTACCATGCTGCCGGCCGCCGCCCATGTGCGCAGCGTGTGGCTGAATGAAGACGGCGTACTCGCTGGAATTGGAAAGGGCGTGCCCGCGGTGGATTGCAGCACCATCGACCCACAAACCATCCGCGATGTCTCTGCGGCGGCGGCCAAGCAAGGTGTTGCAGTGGCTGACGCGCCGGTCTCCGGTGGCACCGGCGGCGCACAGGCTGGGACGCTGACCTTTATGGTCGGCGCCACCCCGGAGCTGTTCGCCACCCTGCAACCGGTGCTGGCGCAGATGGGCCGTAACATCGTGCACTGCGGCGACGTCGGCACCGGCCAGATCGCCAAGATCTGCAACAACCTGCTGCTCGGCATCAGCATGGTCGGCGTCAGCGAAGCCATGGCGTTGGGCGATGCGCTGGGCATCGACACCCAAGTGCTGGCCGGCATTATCAACAGCTCCACCGGGCGCTGCTGGAGTTCCGACACCTACAACCCCTGGCCGGGCGTGATTGAGACCGCGCCGTCATCGCGGGGCTACACCGGTGGTTTCGGCGCCGACCTGATGCTCAAGGACCTGGGCCTGGCCACCGAGGCTGCGCGTCAGGCCAAGCAACCGGTGATTCTGGGCGCTGTGGCCCAGCAGTTGTATCAATCGATGAGCCAGCGCGGGGAAGGCGGTAAGGATTTCTCGGCGATCATCAATAGCTATCGCAAGCCCCAGTAGAGTGCCAAGCCCGCTTGCCGTAGCAAGCGGGCTTTCTATGGCAAATGGGCTTGTATGGCAAATGGGCTTTTTGTGGCTGGCAGACTTGTTGTGGCGAGCGGGCTTGCCCCGCGTTGGGCTGCGCAGCAGCCCCAATAAAGTCAACGCATCTTCCCAGCCAAGCCGCGGTGCCTGGACCAGGGGCCGCTACGCAGCCCAACGCGGGGCAAGCCCGCTCGCCACAAGGAAGTAGTCCGAGTTAGGTTGCTCAGGCAAACACAAAATACTTACGCACCGTCTCAACCACTTCCCACGTGCCCTTCATCCCCGGCTCCACCACAAAGATATCCCCAGCCCGCAGGTGAATCGGCTCCAGGCCTTCCGGGGTGATCACGCAATAGCCTTCCTGGAAATGGCAGTATTCCCACTTCACGTATTCCACGTACCACTTGCCCGGTGTGCAGATCCAGGTGCCCATGATCTTGCTGCCGTCTTCGCTGGTGTAGGCGTTGAGGTTGACGGTGTGCGGGTCGCCTTCGAGTTTTTCCCATTTGCAGGCATCCAGGACCGGCAGTGGGTGGGTGTCGCGCAGTACGGTGATGGGCTTGGACATGGTGGCTCCGAGGCAGAGAATGGAAAGAGCAACCCTAAGGCCTTGGGCATTGTGTCAGTGGTCTGAACTCGACATCGGGATGCCCAGAAGCGCAGGCGAATGCGATTGCTCTGACACCCATGCAGTCCCTGTGGGAGCGGGCTTGCTCGCGAAAGCGGTGGGTCAGCCCGCACCTGTATTGACTGGCACACCGCCTTCGCGAGCAAGCCCGCTCCCACATTGGATCTCCAGTGTTTGAGCGGCTTTGATCAGACAAAATATTCGGGCGCCGATCCGGCATTTTCTCGCAGTAACTGCGAAAGAATTCCCGCCTGGCGCTGGAATTAGCAAGAAAATGCACGGCCGGCCCTCGTATCATTCACCCCAGAACGAGTGAGAGCCTTGAAATGAACCCAATAAAAACGTGGTGGGACATCAGCCCGCCCTTGAGCACGGCGACCCCGACCTGGCCGGGCGATACGCCGTTTCAGGAAGAGCGCGTGTGGCAGTTCGGCTCCGAGTGCCCGGTGAATGTGGGCCGCGTGACGTTCTCGCCGCACACCGGCGCGCATGTGGATGCGCCGCTGCATTACAGCGCTGACGGCGCGCCGATCGGCGAAGTGTCGCTGGACGTGTACATGGGCCCGTGCCGGGTGTTGCATTGCCTGGGCAGTGGCGCGCTGGTGCAGCCGCATCAGTTGGAAGGCCGTGTGGATAACTTGCCCGAGCGTGTGTTGCTGCGCACTTATCCACAAGCGCCCCTGACTGAATGGGATTCGAACTTCACCGCCATTGCGCCGCAAACCATCGAGCTGCTCGCCAGCCTGGGCGTGCGCCTGATCGGTATCGACACGCCGTCCCTGGACCCGCAACAGTCCAAGACCATGGATTCGCACAATGCCGTGGCCCGCCATGGCATGGCGATTCTCGAAGGCATCGTGCTTGATGACGTGCCGGAGGGCGACTATGAATTGATCGCGCTGCCGCTGCGCTTTGCCAACCTGGACGCGAGCCCGGTCCGCGCCATCCTCCGCCCGCTCAAGGAGCCCACGCGATGAGCCAATGCCCCTTCTCACCTGATTACCAGCCCCCGGAAGAATGGCATAACGCCGAGCTGAATTTTTCCGAGTCCATGAGCTACGGCGACTACCTGGACCTGGGCAAGGTCCTGAGCGCCCAGCACCCGCTGTCGCCCGACCACAACGAAATGCTCTTTATCATCCAGCACCAGACGTCCGAGCTGTGGATGAAACTGATGCTCCACGAACTCAAGGCTGCCCGCGAACACGTGCGCCTGGGCGAGCTGCCGCCGGCGTTCAAGATGCTGGCGCGGGTGTCGCGGATCTTCGATCAACTGGTGCACGCCTGGGCGGTGTTGGCGACCATGACGCCGTCGGAATACAAGGCCATTCGCCCGTTCCTGGGGCAGTCGTCGGGGTTTCAGTCGTTCCAGTACCGCGAGATCGAATTTATCCTCGGCAATAAAAGCGCGGCGCTGTTGCGGCCTCACGCGCACCGGCCGCAGTTGTTGAACGAGTTGAAAGTGGCGATTGCCACGCCGTCGCTGTATGACGAGGCGGTCAACCTGATGGCGAAAGCCGGGTTGGCGATTGACCCCAAACGCGCCGAGCGCGACCCGACAGCGGCCACGGTTCACGATGAGTCGGTGGAAGCGGCCTGGCGTGAGGTGTATCGCGACCCGAACCGGTATTGGGATTTGTATCAGTTGGCCGAGAAGTTTATCGACCTGGAGGATTCGTTCCGCCAGTGGCGCTTCAGGCATGTGACCACGGTTGAGCGGATCATCGGCTTTCAACCTGGTACGGGCGGCACCGAGGGCGTGGGGTATTTGCGCAAGATGCTCGACACGGTGCTGTTCCCCGAATTGTGGCGAGTGCGTTCCACGCTATAAAAAAAGCCCCGGAATCCCGGGGCTTTTTCATGAGCAATCCAATCAAGTGTGGGAGGGGGCTTGCCCCCGATGGCAGCGTGTCAGCCACCGCATCCGGTGTCTGACCCACCGCCATCGCGGGCAAGCCCGGCTCCCACAGGGATCACTGTGCATTCACTACAGCGCTACCCTTTTTGACCCGCATCCGGTAGGCCATGTAGATAATCCCCACCCACACCGGCATCGCATACACCGACTCACGAATGCCATCGATCGCCAGCATCACGCTGACAATCATCGCCATGAACGCCAGGCACAGGTAGTTGCTGAACGGGAACCAGAAGGTTTTGAACGACGGCGTCACGCCTTGCTCGCCCATGGCCTTGCGGAACTTGATGTGAGTGATGCTGATCAGCGCCCAGTTGATCATCAGCGAGGCAACCACCAGTGCGAACAACAACTCCAGGGCGCTCTTGGGCGCGACGTAGTTGACCACCACGCACAGCATCGTCACCAGCGCCGAAATCGCCAGGGCACGCAGCGGCACGCCTTGCTTGTTCAGCTTCATCAGCGCTTTGGGCGCATCGCCTTGCTCGGCCAGGCCGAACAGCATGCGGCTGTTGCAGTACACGCCGCTGTTGTACACCGACAGCGCCGCGGTCAGCACCACGAAGTTGAGGATGTGCGCGGCGGTGTCGTTACCGATCAGCGAGAAGATCTGCACAAACGGGCTGCCGCTGTAGGGATCGCCCGACGCGCCGAGGGTTTGCAGCAGTTGGTCCCACGGGTACAGCGCCAGCAATACGGTCAGTGCGCCGACGTAGAAAATCAGAATCCGGTAGACCACCTGGTTGATGGCTTTGGGGATCACTTTGCGCGGCTCGCTGGCCTCGGCAGCGGTGATGCCCACCAGCTCCAGGCCACCAAACGAGAACATGATAAAGGCCATCGACATCAGCAGCCCCATGCCGCCATTGGGGAAGAACCCGCCGTGGCTCCACAGGTTGCTCACCGCGGCTTGCGGGCCGCCGGTGCCGCTGAACAGCAGGTAGCAGCCGAGCACGATCATGCCGACAATCGCGACTACCTTGATGATCGCGAACCAGAATTCGGCTTCACCGAAGAACTTCACGTTCAGCGTGTTGATCAGGTTGACCGCCACAAAGAACACCAGCGCGCTGACCCAGGTTGGAATTTCCGGCCACCAGAACTGGATGTACTTGCCCACGGCGGTCAGTTCGGCCATGCCCACCAGCACGTAGAGCACCCAGTAGTTCCAGCCCGCCAGAAAGCCTGCGTAGCCGCCCCAGTATTTGTGGGCGAAGTGGCTGAAGGAGCCGGCCACCGGCTCTTCGACGATCATCTCGCCGAGCTGGCGCATGATCAGGAACGCGATGAAACCGGCAATCGCGTACCCCAGGATCATCGACGGGCCCGCCGATTTGAGCACCCCGGCCGAGCCGAGGAACAATCCCGTGCCAATCGCCCCTCCCAAGGCAATCAGCTGAATATGCCGGTTCTTCAGGCCACGCTTGAGGCCTACCGGGTTAACCATGTCATCCGCCATTAACATTCCCTTCTACTTGTTTTTCTCAGGGTTGATTGCACGCCGCACCCGCCCCTCAAAAGTACTGAGGGGTCAGATATTACTCTGCGTAAACTTTTCGTAATACAGCTGAACGCCAACAAGTGCCTGATCCAGCAGCCATTGTTGGATGGATTCGACCATCGGAGGGGGGCCGCACACGTACATATCCGCCGATTGGTCCCGCAATTCGGCCAGGTCGAAATGCTCGGTGAGGTAACCGCGCTTGCCGGGCCACTCGGGCGATGGGTCACTCAGCACTTGGGTGTAGCGAAAACTCGGTATTTTCGACGCGTAGGCTTCAATGCGCGCTGCTTCGCACAAGTCCTCGGCGCCCCGTACGCCGTAGTACAGGTGCACCGGCTGCTCGCAACCGTTGGCCGCCAGCTCATCGAGCATGCCCAGCAACGCCGACAACCCGGTGCCGCCGGCCACCAGCACCAGCGGTTGGGTGACATGCCGCAGGTAAAACGCGCCCAACGGTGCTTCCATCAGCACTTCATCACCGACCTGGCAGCGCTCGCGCAGGTAGTTGCTCATGACGCCATCGGGCAGCAGGCGCACCAGAAACTGCAGCAGGTTACCCGGTCGGTTGGCGAAGGAGTACGAGCGCCAGCTGTCGGTGCCGGGCACCGACAGGCGCGCGTATTGGCCGGGCAGGAAGTCCAGCGGCGCCTCCAACTGCACGTGCAAAATGGCCGTGCTGGCCGAGACCAACTGCACCGCACTCACCAATCCGCGCACCTGCACCGGCCCCGGCGCATTGCAAAGGCTCGAATCGAAATCGAAGTAAAACGTTGCATCGGATTTGACCCGCGTCTGGCAGCTGAGCATTTTACGTTGCTGCAGGTCGAGGCTGGAGAGCGCTTCCTCGTCGACATAATCCTGGCTGTAGTCGCCCGACTCGCAACGGCCCTGGCAGGTGCCGCACACACCTTCACGGCAATCCAGCGGGATCTTGATGCCGTTGCGCAAGGCCGCGTCCAGCAGGATTTCGTTGGCGCCCACCGGGAAAAACAGGGTTTTGCCGTCGGCAAAGCTGAAGGCCACTTTGTGATTCATCCGCATAACTCCGCGTATCTGATTGGATGGCTGACGAGTGAGCTTTTGTGGCGAGCGGCCTGTTGTGGCGAGCGGGCTTGCCCCGCGTTGGGCTGCGAAGCGGCCCCAATTAAAGCCACCGCATTTCTGCAGTCAAACCGCAGTGGCTGGGCCAGGGGCCGCTTCGCGCCCCAACGCGGGGCAAGCCCGCTCGCCACGACAAGCCTTCTCGCCACAACCGGCCCGGTCGCCACGCCAGGCATGGTCAAAGGTGATAAAAATCCAGCACCGAATTGATGGTGTCGTTGAGCAGCAGGGCGTGCTTGCGGGTGATCAGCCAGCTGTCGCCGTGGGCTTTCAGGCTGTAGGTGGCGCTGCCATAGAACTGCTCCGACATGGCCAGCCGATAGAACAGCGTGTGCCAGTTCAACTTCACTTCCAACAGCCCGCCGGGTTGCTCGGCAATCCGCACGTTATTGATCAGGTGCAAGGTGCGCGGCATTGGCGTGGCCGACGCCGCCTTGCCGGTGCGCAGGCGGAACACGCGGTCTTCCAGGCCCGAACGGTTGGCGTAATAGATCAACGACATCTCGCGCTTGGGGTCGCGGGTGTAGACGTGTTCCGAGTCCCATTGCGGCAGGTGGAACTCACTCTGCGGGTCGAACAACTGCACATACGCGTCCCAGTCCTGGGCGTCGCACAGCTCGGATTTACGGTAGAAAAACTGCTCGATCTGGTACTGCAATTGCGCATTCATCACTTCACCTCCCGCAGCTTCAGCGCGTGTTGGTCCAGGCCGTTAAGCAGGAAGTGCTGCCAGTTGCGGTGCTGGTTGACGTACAGGCCTTCGTGGGTGAACTCGGTGCCGGTCATCGCCGGTTGGATGCCGATGGCTTCGCTGTTCGGCGTAGGCCCGGTCTCCCAGCGATGGCTGCCGCGTGAGATATCGCTCCAGCGTTCCAGGCGGCCCTGGAAACCGCGCTGGGCTTCGCGAAATTCCACCAGGTCATCGGGTGTGCCCATGCCCGACACGTTGAAGAAATCCTCGAACTGGCGGATGCGGTTTTCGCGGTCGGCGTCGGACTCGTTTTTCACCCCCAGGCACTGGCTGATGATTTCGGTCTTGTTCCACGCCACCGGGCGAATAATCCGCAGCTGCGAGCTGATCTGGTCGAGGAAGAACAGGCTCGGGTAGATGTTCAGGTTGCGCAGGCGGTGCATCATCCACTCGGCCTTTTGCTGGCCGTGTTCTTGTACCAGGCGCGGCATGATGGTGGCGTAGCCGGAGCGCACACTTGGGTTGGGCATGTCGCTGAACAACAGGCTGTGGCCATTCTTGAAGGCGAACCAACCGTCGTCGGTGTTGGCGTCGCCGGCGCCGAGTTTGCTGTAGTCCAGCGTGCTGGCGGAGCCGCTGCCGTTTTCGGTGTTCACCTGCTGGCGATGCTGCACCGTGGCCACGTAGTTGTAGTGCACGGTGCTGACGTGATAACCGTCCAGGCCGTTTTCGTTCTGTAGTTTCCAGTTGCCGTCGTAGGTGTAGGCGGATTTGCCCGGCAGCACTTCCAGCTCACCGGTGGCGGACTGCGCGACCATCATGTCGAAGAACACTTTGGCGTCGCCGAGGAAGTCCTCCAGGCTGTCGCTGCCATTCACGTCCAGGCTGATAAACACAAAGCCCTTGTAGCTTTCGATGCGGGCTTTCTTCAGGCCGCGCGTGGCTTTGTCGAAGCCTTCCGGGTATTCGCCCGGCGCCTTGACCTTCACCAGCCGGCCATCGCTCTTGTAGCACCAGGCATGGAATGGGCAAGTAAAGGTGGATTGGTTGCCTTTGCCGACGCGCGTCAGCGTGGTGCCGCGATGCTGGCAGGCGTTGATCAGCGCATTCAGTTGGCCCTCGCCATCGCGGGTGATGATCATCGGCTGGCGCCCGGCGCGCATCGTCACGAAGTCGTGGTTATGGGCCAGCTCGCTTTCGTGGCAGGCGTAGATCCAGTTTTTTTCGAAGATCAGTTCCATCTCCAGGTCGAACAGCTCCGGCTCGGTGAACATGTCCCGGGCGATGCGGAACACGGCGTCCGCCGGGCGAAAATCCAGGCAGCTTTCGATAAACGTTTTCCACTGCTCGACGCTTTTTGCACCACTCATGGGAGGCACCTTTTTGATAGGGGCTAATCGGTGGTTCATTAGAGGCAGCGCGGCAGGGTGCGGGCTATCCGCTTAATGGGCAGAGATGGGCCGCATAGTTGGCGCGCGTCATTGGGCAGCAAATACCCAGTTCGGTGCAGCGAGGTGACGCGATGCGCTACTGTCATACCAAGGGGAAGTCGCAAAAACCTGCGGCTTATCCACATAGTCGATCGTTGCTATCCACCCCGTTGCATTACGACGCGCGTGGCGTAGAACTTGCTGTCGATTGTCAACGACGCGCCGCCAGAGCGCGCAACCGCCTAACCGCCGTGGGTGCACCCTGATGAGTAGCCATACACGCGAAATCCATATTCAACGCTTCGACCTCGAAGGCGCCTGCAGCTGGATGTCCGGCATTTGTGGGCCGCACCGCCTGGCGACTTCGACGCCCGAGCGCCTGCGCTTTCACCACAGCGCCAATGTGTTCAAGTCCCGCGCTACCACCTTGGGCGTGATCGAGTACGGCACGGACGTGACCATCGGCATCGAAGACGCCGAGCACTTCAGCAGCTACAGCCTGAGCCTGCCATTGGTGGGCGAGCAGGAATTGAGCAAGAACGGCGAGCGGCTGAGTTCCAATCGCGACCAGGGCGTGATCCTGTCGCCCAACGAGCATCAGGTGCTGGCAATCTCCGGTGATTGCCGCAAGTTGCAGGTGGTGATCACCCGCGCGGCGATGAGTGAATCCCTGGAAGGCTTGCTGCAACGGCCGATTGAGGCGCCGCTGCGCTTTGAGTCGGTGATGGACGCGGTGGAGGGAGCTTCAGCGTCGTGGTGGCGCATGGCGCGGTATTTCATTGCCGAGCTTGAGCGCAGCAGCGAGTTGTATGAGCAGGCGGCCTTTACGCGTGACTTGGAAAGCTCGTTGATCAAAGGCTTGATCCTTGCCCAACCGAATAACTATTCAGAAGAGCTGCGCGACGTGCTGGGCGTGAAGCTGCCGCACTACCTGATTCGTGCCCGGCAGTACATCCACGACAACGCCCGCGAAGCGGTGCATCTGGAAGACCTGGAAGCGGCTGCGGGCGTGTCGCGGTTCAAGCTGTTTGATGCATTTCGCAAGTACTTTGCGCTGTCGCCCATGGCGTACTTGAAGAAGTACCGGCTGGGCGCGGTGCGTCAGGAAATCCTTGAGCAGGGCTCTACTCGGACCATTTCCGAGATTGCCCTGGGTTGGGGCTTTACCCATTTGGGGCGGTTTTCGGCGGAGTACCGCAAGCTGTTTGATGAATCGCCCAGCCAGACCCTGCAGCGCAAGCGCCTGCGCAGTCTGTAAACCTGATGAAGACCAGGATGTGGGAGCTGGCTTGCCTGCGATAGCGGTGGTGAATGTTCCACCGCCATCGCAGGCAAGCCAGCTCCCACAGGGGATTTGTGTCGTTTGGGAGATCTCAGATCAACTCTTCCACCAACTGCAAACAATGACTGAGCCCCGGCGACTGGTCATTCACCCGCCGGCTGAGAATGATCGGCGAGGTCGCGGTGGTTTCCACAATCGGCGTGTAGCCGATATCCGCGCGGTGCAGCACCTGCACCGAGGCCGGCACCAGCGTCACGCCCATGCCGGCACCGACCAGGCCGATGGCGGTCTGCAATTCGTTGGTCCACTGCGCCACCTTGAGGCTCAGGCCGTGGGCGTCGAACAGTGCGATCACATGGTCGGCATAGCTGGGGCGAGGGTTGCCGGGGTAAAGCACAAACGGCTCGGCGGCCAATTGGGCGAGGGTCGCGGGCGCACCCAGCAGCGGGTGGCCGGCGGGCAGTACGGCGACCAGTCGATCCTCCACCAGCACACGCTGGACGATGGCCGGGTCGTCGATGCGAATGCGCCCGAAGCCCACGTCAATGCGGCCGGCTTTCAGCGCGTCGACCTGCTGCAACGTGGTCATCTCCGACAAGCCCAATTCCAGCTCCAGCACCGCGTGGTTGCGCAGCCGCCGAATCAACTCTGGCAGCACGCCGTACAAGGTCGACGGCGCAAAGCCAATGCCCAGCCAGGTCTTTTCGCCCTGGCCAATGCGGCGCGTGGTGTCGCACACCTTGCCCAGTTGCTCGAGCAGCACATTGGCGTGTTCATAGAAAAACCGCCCGGCTGCGGTCAGCCGCAGCGGTCGACCACGCTCGAGCAGAATCACCCCCAGTTCGTCTTCCAATTGCTGGATCTGCCGACTCAGCGGCGGCTGGGCGATGTGCAGGCGTTCGGCGGCGCGGGTGAAGTTCAGCGTTTCACCCAGCACCTGGAAATAGCGCAGATGACGCAGTTCCATGGCGGCTCCTTTCATACCTTGAGGGTATTATGCGAGACCCATTCTATATTGGAAGCCACAAAAAATACGGCACAGAATCGGCTCAAATCTATAAAGAACCCCACGGGTATAGCCATGCCGATTTGCGCCATCGAGTCGATTGAAACGGTCATCGTCGACCTCCCCACCCTGCGCCCGCACAAGCTGGCCATGCACACGATGCAAAACCAGACGCTGGTGATCATCCGCCTGCGCTGCGCCGACGGCATCGAGGGCATCGGTGAGGCCACCACCATCGGCGGCCTGAGCTACGGCAACGAAAGCCCTGACAGCATCAAGGTCAACATCGACCGCCATTTCGCGCCGCTGTTGATTGGCCAGGACGCGAGCAATATCAATGCGGCGATGTTGCGCCTGGAGCGCAGCATTCGTGGCAACACCTTTGCCAAGTCCGGCATCGAAAGCGCGTTGCTCGATGCGCTGGGCAAACGGCTTGACTTGCCCGTCAGCGAGCTGCTCGGTGGGCGGGTGAGGGATGCCTTGCCGGTGGCCTGGACCCTGGCCAGCGGCAACACCGAACAAGACATTGCCGAAGCGGAAAAGATGCTCGACCTGCGCCGTCACCGCATCTTCAAATTGAAGATCGGCGCCGGTGAGGTTGGCCGCGACCTGGCCCACGTGATCGCGATCAAAAAAGCCTTGGGCGAGCGCGCCAGTGTGCGCGTTGACGTCAACCAGGCGTGGGACGAAGCCGTGGCCCTGCGTGCGTGCAAGGTGCTCGGCGACAACGGCATCGACCTGATCGAACAACCGATTTCGCGCAACAACCGCAGCGGCATGGCTCGGCTGAATCTATCGAGCCCGGTGCCGATCATGGCCGACGAGTCCATCGAGTGCGTGGAGGATGCCTTCAACCTGGCCCGCGAAGGCGCAGCCTCGGTGTTCGCGCTGAAGATCGCCAAGAACGGCGGCCCGCGCGCCGTGTTGCGCACCGCCGCCATCGCCGAAGCCGCCGGTATTGGCCTGTACGGCGGCACCATGCTTGAAGGCGGCATCGGCACCCTGGCCTCGGCGCATGCCTTCCTGACCTTGAACAAGCTGGCGTGGGACACCGAACTGTTCGGCCCGCTGCTGCTTACCGAAGACATCCTCACCGAGCCGCCGGTGTACCGCGATTTTGCGCTGCATGTTTCCACTGCACCGGGCCTTGGCCTGGCTATCGATGAAGAGCGTCTGGCGTTCTTCCGTCGTGACAACCACTAAGAGGCGCCTGCCATGTTGTTCCACGTAAAAATGACCGTGAACCTGCCCCTGGACATGAACCCTGAGCGCGCGGCTGGCCTGAAAGCCGACGAAAAAGCCCTGGCGCAGCGCCTGCAGCAAGAGGGCAAATGGCGCCACCTGTGGCGCATCGCCGGGCATTACGCCAACTACAGCGTGTTCGACGTCGGCAGTGTGCAAGAGCTGCACGACCTGCTGATGCAGCTGCCGCTTTTTCCTTACATGGCCATCGAAGTGAATGCCTTGTGCCGCCACCCTTCGTCGATCCATGAGGACGACCGCTGAGCCTGTTTTGCACCCAATAATGACAAGATGAGGATTGCACCATGTCCATCCGACTTTCCCAGACTGCCCACGCCCAAGCGTTTCTCGAAGAAGCCAGCGGCAACCACAATGACGCTGGCAACCCGCGCGCCAAGGCGCTGATTTACCGGATCCTGCGCGACACGGTGAACATCATCGAAGACCTGGAAGTGACCCCGCAAGAGTTCTGGAAGGCGGTCAATTACCTCAACGAGCTGGGCAAACATCAGGAAGCGGGGCTGCTCGCTGCCGGCTTGGGCCTGGAGCATTACCTGGATTTGCTGATGGACGCCGCCGACGAAGAAGCCGGCAAATCCGGCGGCACGCCGCGCACCATCGAAGGCCCGCTGTATGTGGCCGGGGCGCCGCTGAGCCAATACGAAGCGCGGCTGGACGATGGCAAGGACGACGCGGTGCCGCTGTTTATGCGCGGGCAAGTGCGCGGCACCGACGGCAAACCATTGGCGGGTGCCATTGTGGATGTGTGGCAGGCCAATACCGGTGGCACCTATTCGTGGTTTGACCCGACGCAGTCGGAGTTCAACCTGCGCCGGCGCATCGAGACCGATGCCCAGGGCAACTACCGTTTTCGTAGCATCGTGCCATCCGGCTACGGCTGCCCGCCGACCGGGCCGACTCAGCAGCTGCTCGACCAACTGGGTCGCCATGGGCAGCGGCCGGCGCACATTCACTTCTTTATCTCGGCGCCGGGGCATCGGCATTTGACCACGCAGATCAACCTGTCGGACGACCCGTACCTGCACGATGACTTTGCCTATGCGACACGCGATGAATTGATTGCTGAGATTCGCTTCAGTGACGATCAACAACTGGCGCGGGAATTTGGGGTGCAAGGGCGCTTTGCGCAGATTGATTTTGACTTTGAGCTGCAACGGGCTGATGCGCCGGTAGAGCAAAAACGCATGCAACGCGTGCGCGCCCTCGAAGACTAAACACGGTTAAAAAATGTGGGAGCTGGCTTGCCTGCGATGGCATCAACTCGGTGTAACTGTTGCACCGAGGTGTCTGCATCGCAGGCAAGCCAGCTCCCACATTTGAATGGAGGCGTTGCGGCTATTTGCGCAGGACCAAGTCCAACACTTCATCCCGATCCTTGATCTTCTGCAACACAATCTCCGAGCGAATATCCATCACCCCTGCCGTGCGGTTCAGGTGGTTCACAATAAAGTCCGAAAAGTGCTTCAAATTCCGCGCCTGCACCCGCAGCACATAATTGCTCGCGCCGGTAATCACGTACGCGCTGGCCACCTCCGGCCAGCCTTGCACCTTTTTGATGAACGTCTCGTGCCAATCCTCCACGTCCTGGCGCAAGGACAGGTGCACGATGGCTTCCAGCTCGATTCCCAGCTGCTCGGCATTCAGCACCGCGCGGTAGCCGCTGATGATTCCCTCGCTCTCCAGCAGGCGCAAACGGCGCAGGCAGGCGGAGGGCGACAGGGCGACTTTTTCGGCCAGTTCCTGGTTGCTGATGCGGCCATCCTGTTGCAGAAAATGCAGGAGGCGCAGGTCGGTGGCGTCGAGAATCATGCTTAGAATAAATCCGCGTGTTTTGGGGTTAAATTCGAATTTCCTACAGCTTAATTAGCCTGTTACCCACCACTTTGCACGAAAATTCTCTAAAGCTTCGTTCATTATTTGCTGCATCTTCACTTATAAAAACCAGGACAGCCCATGACCACCCGAAGCCACTGCCAAGCCCTCGACGCTCAGGACCCGTTGGCGCCACTGCGTCGTCAGTTCGCCTTGCCTGAGGGCGTGATCTACCTCGACGGCAACTCCCTCGGTGCGCGCCCGGTGGCGGCGTTGGCGCGGGCGCAGCAGGTGATCGCCCAAGAGTGGGGCAATGGCTTGATTCGCAGCTGGAACAGCGCCGGTTGGGCAGATCTGTCCCAGCGCCTGGGCAACCGCCTGGCGCCCTTGATTGGCGCGCGCGACGGCGAAGTGGTGATCACCGATACCACCTCCATCAACCTGTTCAAGGTCCTCAGCGCCGCGTTGAGCGTGCAGCGCCAACGCCAGCCGGGCCGTAAGGTGATCGTCAGCGAAGCGAGCAACTTTCCCACCGACCTGTACATCGCCGAAGGCCTGGCCGAGTTGCTGCAGCAGGGTTATTCGTTGCGACTGGTGAACAGCCCCGATGAACTGCCGCAGGCTATCGACCAGGACGTGGCGGTGGTGATGCTCACCCACGTCAACTACCAAACCGGCTACATGTACGACATGCAGGCGCTCACCGCCTTGAGCCACGAATGTGGCGCGCTGAGCATTTGGGACCTGGCGCATTCGGCGGGCGCGGTGCCCATCGACCTGCACAAGGCGCGGGCCGATTATGCGATTGGCTGCACCTACAAATACCTCAATGGCGGGCCGGGTTCCCAGGCGTTTGTGTGGGTCAATCCGCTGCTGGTGGACGTGGTGCGCCAGCCGTTGTCGGGCTGGTTCGGGCATACCCGGCAGTTTGCGATGGAAGCTCAATACGCGCCGAGCGCCGGCATTGCGCGCTATCTGTGCGGCACGCAGCCGATCACTTCGCTGGCCATGGTCGAATGCGGCCTGGAGATTTTTGCCCAGACCGACATGGCCAGCCTGCGGACTAAATCCCTGGCGTTGACTGACCTGTTTGTCGCGCTGGTCGAAGCCCGCTGCGCCGCCCACGGCCTGGTGTTGATTACCCCGCGCGAGCACGCCAGGCGCGGCAGCCATGTGAGCTTCGAGCACCCTGAAGGTTACGCGGTGATCCAGGCGCTGATCGCTCGGGGCGTGATTGGTGATTACCGCGAGCCGCGCATCATGCGTTTTGGTTTTACGCCGTTGTACACAAGCTTCACCGAGGTATGGGATGCCGTGGAGATCCTCGGCGACATTCTCGACAACGGCACCTGGGACCAGCCGCAGTTCAAGGTCCGCAACAGCGTCACCTGATTCACGCCGATTAAAATGTGGGAGCGGGCTTGCTCGCGAAAGCGGTGGATCAGCCAGCACGTGTAGTGACCGGCACTGCGCATTCGCGAGCAAGCCCGCTCCCACAGTGGATCTGCATCTATATCCAAACTGTGCAATCACAATAATAAAGGGGCACACCACGTGACCACACCCGACAATGGTTTTGCAGAGATCACCCACCGCGAACTGGGCCTGAGGCGCCAGCTCACTTCCGGCCAGATGAGCATGATCGCCATCGGTGGCGCCATCGGCACCGGGCTGTTCATGGGCAGCGCCTATGCGATCGGCTATGCCGGGCCCAGCGTGCTGGTGAGCTACGCCGTCGGCGCGCTGATCACCTTGCTGTTGATGGGCTGCCTGGCGGAAATGACGGTGGCGCATTCCACCTCGGGCTCATTCGGCGCGTACGCTGAGTTTTATATCGGCCCGCTGGCCGGGTTTCTGGTGCGGTACGCCTACTGGGCCGCGATTGTGCTGGCGGTGGGCGCCGAGGTCACGGCGGTGGCGATGTACATGAAGTATTGGTTCGCCAATGTGCCGGAGTGGGTGTGGATCGTGTCGTTTTCCAGTGTGCTGATCCTGCTCAATGCCATCAGCGTGAAGACCTTCGGCAATTTCGAATACTGGTTCTCGACGATCAAGATCAGCGCCATCGTCGGCTTCATCATTCTTGCGGTGTACGTGGTGTTCGGCTCCGGCAACCCGCAGTACGGCGTGCAGAACTACACCGCCCACGACGGCTTTTTCCCGCATGGCTTGAGCGGCATGTGGATCGCGGTGATCGTGTCGATCTTCAGTTACCTGAGCGTGGAGATGATCGCGGTGGCCGCCGGTGAAGCCGCCGACCCGGAACAGGCAGTGAAGAAAGCCTTTCGCGCGACCATCGTGCGGCTGGTGGTGTTCTACCTGCTGACCCTGGCGCTGATGCTGGCCATCGTGCCGTGGAACCAGGCCGGTCAGACCCAGAGCCCGTTCGTCACGGTGATGCAGACCATCGGCATTCCCGGCGCCACCGGAGTGATGAATTTTGTGATTCTGATCGCGGCGCTGTCGGCGATGAACAGCCAGCTCTACATCACCACGCGCATGATGTTCAGCTTGTCGCGGGCAGGCTTTGCGCCCAGGTCGATGGGCGCCTTGAGCAAGAGCGGCATTCCGCTGAACGCCTTGCTGCTGTCCAGTTCCGGCATTGCCCTGGCGACCTTGCTGAACGTGGTATACCCGCAAAGCTCGTTCACACTGATGATGGCGATCTCGATGTTTGGCGCGATCTTCACCTGGTTCATGATCTTCCTCACGCACCTGTTTTTCCGCCGCTACCGCAAGCGCCATGGCGGGGCGAAGCTGTCGTTTCAGCTGCGCCTGTTTCCCTACAGCACGCTGCTGGGCCTGGTGCTGATGGGCGCGGTGATGATCACCACGTATTTCACCGAGGCGTTCAAGATGACGCTGGTGTTTGGCGTGCCGTTCCTGCTGATTCTGTCGGCGGTGTATTACGGGTTTTTCCGCAAGGGCAGGGCGAGGGCATCGAACAAAGCCTTGGCGTAACCGGGCAATTGTTCGAAGGAGCGCGCGCATAACAGCAGCGTGCGGCGGGCCCACTCTTCGTGCAGCGGTTGGGCTTTGAAGCGACGCTGCAGCGGCCAGCGCTCCAGTGCCGCTTGGGGCACGATGCCCAGGCCGGCGCCGCCCGCGACCATGCGAATCAACCCATCAAAACCATCGGCGCGGATACGGGTTTGCAGGCGAAAGCCGGCGTGCAGCGCCTGTTCCTCCAAATACACCGCCAGCGCGCTGTTGGCGGCCAGGCCGACGTAGTCGTATTGCAGGCTGTCGATGAAACTCGCCGTCGTCAGCGGATGGTCGAGGGGCATGATCAGTACGAGCGGGTCATCGCGAAAGGGCAGGGTTTGCAAGCCGTGGGTGTCCACTGCGTCGGAAATGATGCCCAAATCCGCGGTGCCCTGACGCAAGGCCTGGGTGATGCGCAGGCTCGGCAGTTCTTGCAGGTCGATATCGAGGTTGGGGTGTTCGCGCAGAAAATCGGCAAGCAATTCGGGCAGGTATTCACTCAGGGCGGTGGTGTTGCACAGCAGGCGCACCTGGCCTTTGACGCCGTTGGCGTATTCGGCGAGGTCTTGTTGCAGGTGTTCGGCTTGTTGCAGCAGCAAGCGCGCGTGGCGGGCCAGGGCTTTGCCCGCTGGCGTCGGTGTGACACCACGGCGGCCGCGCTCAAGAAATTCGATGCCCAACGACGCTTCCATCGCACGGATGCGCGCACTGGCGGCAGCCAGGGATAAATGGCTGCGCGCCGCGCCGGCGGTGATGTTGCCGGTGTCGAGAATGTGCAGGTAGAGGCGCAGGTCGATCAGGTCAAAGTGCATGGCTGGGTCTCTCGGGTGACTGAACTGGCCTCATCGCAGGCAAGCCAGCTCCCACACTTGGATTTGTGAACACATTTGAAAAGTGGGAGGCAAGCAGCCCCACACTTGAATTTGTGAACACATTTCAAGTGTGGGAGCTGGCTTGCCTGCGATGGCGCCCTCAGCCTCATGAAAAACAAGAGGCTGCCTCAGTATATGGCGAATTTTCATAACCGCCTTAACACCCCACAATCGACCGATGATTTCCTTCCTAGAGTTCTACCAAAACCTCGGCCCCGCTTTAACGCTGCTGGTACTTGGCACTTTCCTGCTGGCCGGTACCGTCAAAGGCGTCATCGGCCTGGGCCTGCCGACCGTGGCCATGGGCATGCTCGGCCTGGCTATGCTTCCGGCGCAGGCTGCGGCATTGCTGATTATTCCGTCGACGGTCACCAACCTGTGGCAACTGGCATTCGGCGGCCACTTGAGCGCGTTGCTCAAACGCCTGTGGCCGATGCTGCTGCTGATTTTCCTCGGCACCGGGCTCGGCACGCTGTGGCTGGGCATGGACGGCGGCCATTGGGTCGTTCGCGCGTTGGGTGGCGCGCTGCTGGTGTATGCGTTGAGTGGGTTGTTCCTGCCCACGTTCAAGGTGCAGCCTCACACCGAGCGCTGGCTGGGACCTCTGTGCGGGCTGATCACCGGCATCATCACCTCGGCCACCGGCGTGTTCGTGATTCCTGCGGTGCCGTATCTGCAAGCCTTGGGCTTGAACCGTGATCAGTTGGTGCAGGCGCTGGGGCTGTCGTTCACCGTTTCCACATTGGCGCTGGCGGCGGGGCTGGCATGGCGTGGCACCCTCGGCGGCGGCGAAATAAATGCCTCCATACTGGCCCTGCTGCCTGCGCTGTTGGGCATGTGGTTGGGCCAGGCACTGCGTCAGCGCATCAGTGCGGTGCTGTTCAAGCGGGTATTTTTTATCGGCATGGCGCTGCTCGGTGGCCATTTGCTGATCAGCGGTTAAATCAAGAGTACGGCGTTATTCGTGCGTTTTGATCAAATGTATTTTGCCGCACCGCTGCTTATTCCGAGGGTTGAATGTCGATAGCCTGCCGGCAGACATTTCTAACCCTTTGGATTCGCTCCCATGAAAAAAGTACTCCTGCTCAACGGCGGCAAGAAATTCGCCCATTCCGACGGCCGCTATAACGCCACCCTGCATGAAGCCGCCGTGGCGGTGCTGGACCGCGGCGGTATCGACGTCAACGTCACCCACATCGACGAAGGCTACGACGTGGCCGAAGAAGTGGCCAAATTCCTCTGGGCCGATGTGATCATTTACCAGATGCCCGGCTGGTGGATGGGCGCGCCGTGGATCGTCAAAAAGTACATCGACGAAGTCTTCACCGAAGGCCACGGCAGCCTCTACGCCAGCGATGGCCGCACCCGTTCCGACTCGTCGCAAAAGTACGGCAGCGGCGGCCTGATCCAGGGCAAGCAGTACATGTTGTCGCTGACCTGGAACGCGCCGCAGCAAGCCTTCGACGACCCGACCGATTTCTTCGAAGCCAAGGGCGTGGACGCGGTGTACTTCCCGTTCCACAAAGCCAACGAGTTCCTCGGCATGACCGGCCTGCCGACCTTCCTGTGCGTGGACGTGATGAAACGCCCGGCCATCGAGGCGGACGTGGCGCGCTACGAGCAGCATCTGGCGCAGGTGTTTAACCTGTCGGTGTAAGCTGCTACCCACCGATCAAGAAGGACAGCCTGTGAAAGCCCGATCCGATGAGTTACAGATCTTCGTCAGCGTGATTGAGTGCGGTTCGATTTCCGCCGCGGCGGAGCAGGTTGGGCAGACGCCGTCGGCGGTCAGCCGCACCCTGTCGCGCCTGGAAGCCAAGCTCGACACCACGCTGATCAACCGCACCACGCGGCGCATGGACCTGACCGAAGAGGGTAAGTACTTCTTCGAGCAGGCCAAGGTGATCCTGGCGCAGATGGATGATCTGGAAGAGCGCCTGTCGTCACGCCAGAAAAACCCGGCCGGGCGGCTGCGCATCAACGCCGCCGTGCCTTTCATGCTGCACGGGATCGTGCCTTAC
Organism: Pseudomonas sp. LBUM920; assembly: GCF_003852315.1. NCBI lineage: Bacteria > Pseudomonadati > Pseudomonadota > Gammaproteobacteria > Pseudomonadales > Pseudomonadaceae > Pseudomonas > Pseudomonas edsoni (SeqCode). Next base: position 5,500,765 of record NZ_CP027762.1, on the reverse strand, counting down.
ATCGCCGAGTTTCGCAGCCTCTACCCGGAAATCCAGCTGGAGCTGAACAGCGATGACTTGATCATCGACCTGCTGGAACAGAGCACCGACATTGCCATCCGTATCGGCGCCCTGGCCGATTCCACGCTGCATGCCCGGTCGTTGGGCTGTACGCCGCTGCATATCCTCGCCAGCCCCGACTACCTCAAGCAGTTCGGCACGCCGACCACGGTGGCCGAGTTGGCGGACCATACATTGCTGGGCTTCACCCAGACCGAAACCCTTAACCATTGGCCGTTGCGCCATGTGGAAGGCGACCGTTGGCTGATCCAGCCGAGCATCGCCGCCTCCAGTGGCGAAACCCTGCGCCAGTTGGCGCTGGAAGGGCAGGGCATTTGCTGCCTGTCGAACTTCATGACGGTCGAAGACATCAATGCCGGGCGGCTGGTGCCGGTGCTGGAGGCGTTTAACAGTGGTTATCGCCAACCGATCCACGCAGTGTTCTATCGCAACTCGCAATTGGCGTTGCGCATCCAGTGTTTCCTGGACTTCATTCAGACCAAGCTGGCGCGGTATGCCTGCTGATTCGTGACCTGTGCGCAAGATTGAATTGGGCAATAGGGTCTTATTCGACAGGGATGAGTCCTCGATACTGGACCCATCACTTACCCAGTCAGGAGCACACTCCATGAATGTATTCGTTACCGGCGCAGCAGGTTTTATCGGCGGCTCCATCGCCACTGGCCTGGTCAAGGCTGGCCACACCGTTACCGGCCTGGTGCGTAGCGCCGAGCAAGCCGCTGAAATGACCGCCCTGGGCATCACCCCCGTGATTGGCACCCTGGATGACGCTGACATGCTGACCGAGCAGGCCTCGAAGGCCGATGCGGTCATCAACGCCGCTAGCAGCGACCATCGCGCTGCCGTGGAAACCTTGCTGGCCGCCTTGAAAGGTTCGAACAAGCCCTTCCTGCACACCAGCGGTTCGAGCATCGTTGGCGATGCGTCGGGCGGTAAGGCCAGCGATGTCATCTACTTTGAGGACACGCTGCCGGCGCCGACCGTCGACAAGGCTGCACGCGTGGCCATCGACAACCTGATTCTGGCGGCGGCCAAAGACGGCGTGAATTCGGCGGTGATCTGCAACACCCTGATTTACGGCCACAGCCTGGGCGTGAAGCGTGACAGCGTGCAATTGCCGCGACTGCTCAAGCAGGCGCGCAAAAGTGGCGTGGTGCGCCATGTGGGCACCGGGCAGAACATCTGGTCCAACGTGCACATCGAAGACGTGGTGGCGCTGTACCTGCTGGCGCTTGAGAAGAATGTGCCGGGTACCTTCTACTTTGTGGAAAGCGGTGAAGCGGCGTTTGTCGACATGACCACCGCCATCGCCGAAGCGCTGAACCTGGGCAAGCCACAGGATTGGCCATTGGCCGAGGCTGAAGCCGAGTGGGGGTATGAAATGGCCAACTATGGCCTGGGCTCCAACAGCCGCGTACGTGGCAAGCATGCCCGTGAGTTGCTGGGCTGGGCGCCGAAGCGTACGTCGGTGGTGGAGTGGATTCGCAACGAAATGGTGTGATGTTCGCTTAGCACCGCGGTGCTGCCTTCGCGAGCAAGCTCGCTCCCACATTTGACTGCATTCCACTGTTGGAACGCGGTCAAGTGTGGGAGCGGGCTTGCCTGCGATGAAGGCGCCTCGGTCATCTGTTGTTACGCTTTACTGGCCCCACTCCCTGCAATTCCGTACCATTCCCCGCCTTATCCCCCGCAACGCCCTGGTACCTCATGAACCTCACCCGTCTGCGCGCCGATGCCCTGGCCGGCCTCACTACGTCCTTTGCGCTGCTGCCCGAATGCATCGCCTTCGCCCTGGTCGCCCACCTCAACCCGCTGATGGGGCTCTACGGTGCCTTCATCATTTGCACCCTCACCGCGTTATTCGGTGGCCGCCCCGGTATGGTTTCGGGCGCCGCGGGGTCGATGGCGGTGGTGATCGTCGCGCTGGTGGTGCAGCACGGCGTGGAGTATTTGCTGGCGACGGTGTTGCTGGGCGGGCTGATCATGGTCGCATTCGGTCTGTTGCGCCTGGGCAAGCTGGTGCGCATGGTGCCGCACCCGGTGATGCTCGGTTTCGTCAACGGCCTGGCGATCATCATCGCGCTGGCGCAATTGGAGCATTTCAAAAGCGGCGAAAGCTGGCTCAGCGGCGAGCCGTTATACGTAATGATCGGCCTGGTGGCGGTGACCATGGCGATTGTCTACTTGCTGCCGCGCCTGACGCGCGCTGTGCCGCCCGCGCTGGTGGCGATCCTCGGCGTCGGTTTGGCGGTGTACCTGCTCGGCTTGCCGACGCGCACCCTCGGCGATATGGCCCACATCGCCGGTGGCCTGCCGACCTTCGCGCTGCCGCAAATCCCCTGGACCCTGGAAACCCTCGGCATCATCGCGCCCTACGCGTTCCTGATGGCGATGGTCGGCCTGCTGGAAACCCTGCTGACCTTGAACCTCACCGACGAAATCACCGAGACCCGTGGCTACCCTGACCGCGAAAGCGTGGCCCTGGGCGCGGCGAATATGGTCTCGGGCCTGTTCGGCGGCATGGGCGGTTGCGCGATGATCGGGCAAACCGTGATCAACTTGAGCTCCGGCGGGCGCGGGCGTTTCTCCGGGGTGTTTGCCGGGGTGATGATCCTGTTGTTCATTTTGTTTCTGTCGCCGCTGATCGAGCGGATTCCGCTGGCGGCGCTGGTGGGCGTGATGTTTGTGGTGTCGCAGCAGACCTTTGCCTGGGCGTCGTTGCGGGTGATCAACAAAGTGCCGGTCAATGATGTGCTGGTGATTCTGGCGGTGACGGTGATTACGGTGTTTACCGACCTGGCCACGGCCGTGCTGTGCGGCATTGTGATTGCGGCGCTGAATTTTGCCTGGCAACAGGCGCGCGAGCTGTATGCCGATGAACATCTGGAAGCCGACGGCAGCAAGCTGTACCGCCTGCATGGCACGTTGTTCTTTGCCTCGACCACGCCGTTTCTGAACCAGTTCGACCCGGCCAACGATCCGGCTCAGGTGACGCTGGATTGTCGTCACCTGAGCGTTGTCGACTACTCGGCGATTGCCGCGCTGATGACCTTGCGAGAACGCTACCGCAAAGCCGGCAAACATCTGCGGGTGCTGCATTTGTCCGAGCGCTGCAAGAAGCTGTTAAAGCGTGCGCGCGTTCATCATGAGTAACTGATCACGGCCCGACCAGGTCTTCGAGTTCCTGCGCGCGGGTCTGAGTCATGTCCAGCACGCAGCCGGAGCCGTTGACCTGGTCGATGGTGCCGCCCGTGGCACTGCCGGCGAAGGCGCAATTGGCGTCACGGTATTTGAGCCACAGGCGCTGCACGTCCTGCAGCTTCTGCTTGCGGTCGCCTTCCTGGGCGGCCAGGGCGGTTTTATAGGCTTTGTTCAGGCGATCGTCCTGAACCTTGGTTTCCTTGACGTTGCAATTGACCATGTCGACGGTGGTGTTGGCGCTGTCCATGCATTTTTTCAGCGCCGCATTCTCGGCGGCCGAGGCGCTGGTGCAGAACGCCAGCAACAGCGCGCTGGCGGCGAAAGGAACAAGCAGGGTCTTGCGATTCATTGTCGGGATTCCTGATCGACGGTAGGGCTGCCCTCTCAGACTCGGCCCTTATGGTTGAGTTTCGGCGCGGCAAAAACTTCATGTAAGAACACCCCTCGGATTTTCATCGGCTGGCGCTGGGCATGTCCCCAAGCGACAGCACTTATCCGTGGGCGAAAATTACTTTCATAAAAATTGAAAATTTAATCGAGGAATGATTTATGAGTTTCACAACCAATTCGACGTGACCCTTTCCAAGGAGTACCGCATGGCCGCACCACTGGGCTTGGGGCTGTTGGCATACGCTGCCATCGCCATCATTGCATTGATCGTGCTGATCGCACGTTACCGACTCAACCCGTTTATCGTCATCACCTTGGTGTCCATCGGCCTGGCGCTGATGGCCGGCATGCCGGCAGACACGATCATGGGCTCGTACGAGGCGGGCGTGGGTAAAACCCTGGGGCACATTGCTCTGGTGGTGGCGCTGGGCACCATGCTCGGCAAGATGATGGCCGAGTCCGGCGGCGCCGAGCAGGTGGCGCGCACGCTGATCAACCGCTTCGGCGAGCGCAATGCGCATTGGGCGATGGTGTGCATCGCGTTCCTGGTGGGGCTGCCGCTGTTTTTCGAGGTCGGTTTTGTGTTGCTGGTGCCGATCGCCTTTACCGTGGCGCGGCGCGTTGGGGTGTCGATCCTGATGGTCGGCTTGCCGATGGTCGCCGGTTTGTCGGTGGTGCATGCGCTGGTGCCGCCACACCCGGCGGCGATGATGGCGGTGCTGGCGTATAACGCCTCGGTTGGGCAGACCGTGCTGTACGCAATTTTGATCGGTATTCCCACGGCCATCATCGCCGGCCCGCTGTACGCGAAGTTCATCGTGCCGCGCATTCACTTGCCGGCGCAGAACCCACTGGAACGCCAGTTTATCGAGCGCGAGCCGCGCACCCGTCTGCCGAGCTTTACGTTGACCATGGGCACCATCCTGTTGCCGGTGGTGCTGATGATGATCGGCGGCTGGGCCAATGTGATTTCCACCCCCGGCACTGGCTTTAACCAATTCCTGCTGTTTATCGGCAACTCGGTGATTGCGCTGTTGCTAGCGACCTTGGTGAGCTTCTGGACCTTGGGCCTGGCCCAGGGTTTCAACCGCGAGGCGATCCTCAAGTTCACCAATGAATGCCTGGCACCGACCGCCAGCATCACCTTGCTGGTGGGCGCGGGCGGCGGCTTGAATCGCATTTTGGTGGACGCGGGCGTCACCAACGAAATTCTCGGCCTGGCCCACGCCTTCCATCTGTCGCCGCTGGTGATGGGGTGGTTGTTTGCTGCGCTGATGCGCATCGCCACCGGTTCGGCCACGGTGGCCATGACCACCGCCTCCGGTGTGGTCGCGCCCGTGGCCATGGGGCTGGGTTATCCACACCCTGAATTATTGGTGTTGGCCACCGGCGCGGGTTCGGTGATCTTTTCCCACGTCAACGACGGCGGCTTCTGGCTGATCAAGGAATACTTCAATATGACGGTGATCCAGACTTTCAAGACCTGGACCGTGCTGGAGACGTTGATCTCGGTGGTCGCGTTCGGTCTGACTTACGGCCTGTCTCTGGTTCTATGAGCCTTATTGTGTAACCCGGAGCCCCGATGGACATCCTCTACCAGATCCGCGCCCGCCAGGATTCCTTCAGTGCCGGCGAAGGCCGTATCGCCAAGCTGATGCTCGATGACGTGGGCTTTGCCGCGTCGGCCAGTCTGGAGGAGTTGTCCCAGCGCGCCGAGGTCAGCACGGCGACCTTGTCGCGATTTGCCCGCAGCGTCGGCTGCCGCGACTTGCGCGATTTACGCTTGCAACTGGCCCAGGCCAGCGGGGTGGGCAGCCGCTTCCTGGACCCGGCGGGGTTGCCGGAGCAGTCGGCGTTCCATCGACAGATTCTCGGCGATATCGAATTGACCTTGCGTCAGCATCTGTCGGGGTTCAACCAGGCGAGTTTTGTCGATGCCGTCAGCCTGTTGGGCAAGGCGCGGATGATTCACGCATTCGGCATGGGCGGCCCGTCGAGCCTGTGCAGTGAAGAGTTGCAAGTGCGACTGGTGCGCCTGGGTTACCCGATTGCCGCTTGCCGCGACCCGGTGATGATGCGCGTCACCGCCGCGACCTTGGGCCCTGAGCAGGCGCTGATCGTGTGCTCGCTCTCCGGCCTCACGCCCGAGTTGTTGGACGTGGTGAGGCTGGCGCGCAATTACGACGCGCCCATCGTCGCCATCACCCTGGCCGATTCACCGCTGGCGCAGCTGGCGGATGTGTTGTTGCCGCTGCAGCCGGCCGAAACCAGTTTTATCTACAAGCCCACCGCGGCGCGCTACGGAATGCTGTTGGCCATCGACCTGCTCGCCACTGAGCTGGCGCTGGTCATGCCGGACGAAAACCAGGAACGCCTGCGTCGGATCAAGCTGGCCCTGGACGATTATCGCGGCGGCCCCGATAGCCTGCCGCTTGGAGATTGATATGAAGTACGACACGCTGATACGCCAGGCGCTGATCATTGATGGCAGCAACACACCAGGTTATGTCGCCGATGTAGGGCTGCGTGACGGGCGTATCGAGACAATCGGCGATCTGTCGAACGCCCAGGCTGAGCATGAAATTGATGCAGATGGCCGCGTCTTGGCCCCCGGTTTTATCGACGTACACACTCACGATGACACGGTGGTGATCCGCCACCCCCAAATGCTGCCCAAACTCAGCCAGGGCGTGACCACGGTGATTGTCGGCAACTGCGGCATCAGCGCCTCGCCGGTGAGTCTGCGCAGTGATCCGCCGGACCCGATGAACCTGCTGGGCACGCGGGAGGCATTCGCTTACCCGCGGTTTGCCGATTACCGCGCTGCCGTGGAAAGTGCTCACCCTGCGGTCAATGTCGCGGCGTTGATCGGCCATACGGCGCTGCGCAGCAACCATATGGACGACCTGCAGCGCACCGCCACGCCGAATGAAATCGCCGCCATGCGTGTGCAGCTGCGAGCAAGTCTTGAGGCTGGCGCGCTGGGTTTATCCACAGGCCTGGCCTACGCCAGCGCGTTTAATGCCGAGACCGATGAAGTGCTGCAACTCAGTGAAGAACTGACGGCGTTTGGCGCGGTGTACACCACGCATTTGCGCAGCGAATTCGAGCCCGTGCTGGAGGCGATGGACGAAGCGTTTTTGATCGGCCGACACGCCAAGGCACCGGTGATTATTTCCCACCTCAAGTGCGCCGGTGCGGGCAACTGGGGGCGCAGTCCGCAGCTGTTGGCGTCGCTGGAACTGGCGGCGAAAACCCACCCGGTGGGCTGTGATTGTTATCCCTATGCGGCCAGCTCTTCGACGCTGGACCTCAAGCAGGTCACCGACGCATTTCGCATCACCATTACCTGGTCGACGCCACACCCGGAAGTCGGCGGGCGCGACTTGCAGGACATCGCCGCCGAGTGGGATGTTTCGTTACTGGACGCGGCACGCCGCCTGCAACCGGCGGGTGCGGTGTACTACGGCATGGATGAAGCCGATGTGCGACGCATCCTCGCGCATCCGCTGTCGATGGTCGGGTCGGATGGCTTGCCGGAAGACCCGTTCCCGCATCCACGCTTGTGGGGCGCATTTCCACGGGTGTTGGGGCATTTCAGCCGCGATGTGGGGTTGTTTCCGCTGCACACGGCGGTGCACAAGATGACCGGGCTGTCGGCGGCGCGCTTTGGCTTGGCCGAGCGTGGGGAAATTCGTCAAGGGTATTGGGCTGACCTGGTGTTGTTCGACCCATTGCGGGTGCGCGACGTGGCGGACTTCAAGGAGCCCCAACGCGCGGCGGAAGGCATTGATGGCGTGTGGATCAACGGCGTGTTGAGCTACAGCGACGGGCAGGCCAATGGTCAGCGGCCAGGGCGGTTTTTGGCGCGCAGTGGGGATTTGCGTGGTGGGTTTTCGACTCTATAGTGGGCGCTTTCATACACGGAGCTGTGGTCATGCACTTAGGAAAAGTCACCCCCATTCTGCGGATATTCGACGAAGCCAAAGCGTTGGAGTTCTACGTCGACTTCCTCGGGTTCAAGGTCGACTGGCAGCATCGCTTCGAGGCGAATTTCCCGTTGTATCTGCAGGTGTCGTTGGGTGAGTGCGTGCTGCATTTGTCCGAGCATCATGGCGATGCGTCGCCGGGGTCAGCGGTGCGGATTCAGGCGCAAGGCGTGGACGCGTATCAGCAGCAATTGCTGGCCAAGGATTATCGGTATGCCAAGCCTGGCGTTGAAGAAACGCCCTGGGGCTCGCGGGAGATGAGCATCGGCGATCCGTTTGGTAATCGGCTGGTGTTTGTCGAGGAAGGCGAGGGCTGATCGGTCAATTGCAGGCAATAAAAAACCGCCTTAGTAGGGCGGTTTTTTATTGCAAACCGAGTGAGTGGCTGGGGTTGCTGTCTCAAAGGACGCATCGACCCGCGGGTGGATACTACCTGCCAGTCACATCGTCACGCAAGACGGAAAGGATGGTCGGCAGGGAGCGCTTTTCGGACTTCATCCCTGGACAGATTTGATCGCAAAAGCTTGCAATGAATCTATCGATAAATGCTGGATGTTTGACCACTGTTGGCCACACCTCCGGCAGGAATGTTGGTTAGGCTCTTCCTCGTTCTGCGTTTGTCGCTTTTCAGGTGAGCCGGGTATGCGCGCAATTCTGGACCGACCGCCACGGGCTAGTAATCCGTGCCGGATTGATGCGGAAGGACCACTAGCCCGGCCACCTCAAAGGACGCATTGACCCGCGTCCAAAGGCTCACGTGTTCCGGTAAGTGCGCTGGAGGTAAGGCCCAACGCTTGGAGGGCCGAGTATGTCTAAGTTTGCACGACGTACGTGGAACCTCGTAATGAGTGCCCTGCGTGGTTATCACGTGTGGACATTCCTGCGGGACAGCTTCGATGACCTGTAAGGTCTGAGAAGTGGAGCCGCCTCGGTTTCGGCCGAGGCGGTTTTTTGGTTTTTTAAACCCGGAAGTGGCTGACCATCTGCTGCAATTGGCTGCCCAGACGCGCCAGTTCCACGCTCGACTTGGCTGTTTCGTCGCTCGCCGTTGCGGTCTGCTCGGACACATCACGCACGTTCACAATGCTGCGGCTGATCTCTTCGGCCACGGCACTCTGCTGTTCGGCCGCGGCTGCAATCTGCTGGTTCATCGATTGGATGTTCGACACGGTGCGGGTGATGTTTTCCAGCGACACGCCGGCCTTGCGCGTCAGCTCAACGCTGCTGTCGGTGAGGCTGCGGCTGTTGTTCATCACGGTGGCCACTTGCTGAGTGCCGTTCTGCAGGCCGGCGACCAGGCCTTCGATTTCTTCGGTGGATTTCTGCGTGCGCTGGGCCAGGCCACGCACTTCGTCGGCGACCACGGCGAACCCTCGACCGGCTTCACCGGCACGCGCCGCTTCAATCGCGGCGTTGAGTGCCAGCAGGTTGGTTTGCTCGGCCACGGCCTTGATCACGTCCATTACGCTGCCGATCTTGTTGCTCTCTTGCTGCAGGTGCGTCATGGCGTCGGTGGAGCGCGCCACTTCAGCCGCCAGGCGTTCGATCTGGGCGATGGCCTCGGCCACCACTTTGTCGCCTGCGCGGGCTTGACCATCGGCATCGGCGGCGGCCAGGGACGCTTGCTCGGCGTTGCGTGCGACTTCCTGCACGGTGGCCGTCATTTCGTGCATCGCCGTGGCGACTTGATCGGTCTCGATCTTCTGGCTGTTGACGCCGGCACTGGTCTGCTCGGTTACGGCCGACAGTTCTTCGGCGGCGCTGGCGATCTGGGTCACGCCATCGCGAATACCGCTGATCAATTCACGCAGGGTGGTGCCCATGCGCTGGATGCCTTGTTGCAACACGCCCAGCTCGTCACGACGGGTCACCTGGATGTTGTGGCTCAGGTCGCCGGAGGCGATACGCTCCACCACGGCCAGGGTGTCCTGGATCGGGCGAGTGATTTGGCGGGTGATCACCAGTGCAGCAATGATGCCGACCAGCAGGGCGAGCAACGTGCTGATCAGTTGCAGGCTGCGGGCCTGGGTGCTTTCGGCGTCACGACGGTCCAGTTGAATGTCGTACAGTTTGTCGCTGATGGTGACGATATCGGCGCCTTGAGTGGTCATTTCGGCGCGGGCGCTGACGATGTTGGCGTTGGCCGCCTTGTAGCTCTGCACGGCGCTGCGATAGGCGCCCAGGGCGGCTTCCAGCGAGGTCAATGCGCTTTGCTGGCTGGTGCCGAACGCCGCGCTGAGGCCTTTCAAACCGCCGATGGCTTTCTCGATTTGCGCAGCGGCGCGAGCTTCGGTCTCGGCATTGACGGTGTTGGTGTAGCCGCGCACCTCGTAACGGGCCAACTGGAACTCTTCCTTGGCGTGAGTCACGGCCTGGTACTGAGTGAAGCGCTCCGGGCTGTCGGGCATCTGCTGCACGCTGGTATCCAGCGCATCGATCTGTGCGTTGGCGATGTCGGCTTTGTCGCCCATGACCTGGCGCGCGGTGTTGCCATTACGGTAGGCCTCACGCATTTTGTTCAGGGACTGCTGATACGCGGTGATGACGGCCTTCTGCTCGGTGAGCAGCTTGAGGTTTTCCGGGCTCTTGAAGCTGTCCAGCAGTTTCTGTTGCTGTGCGGCGAAGGCGTCGAGACTGGTCTGTACGTTCTGTGCCACGGCTTCGTCGCCGTTGGCCAGCATGTATTGCAGGCGCACGATGCGCAGCTTGGTCAGCGAGGCATTGAGCTGGGTGATGTCGCTCATCCAGTTGCTGCGGTCGATCAGGCCGCCCAGGCTGGTCCAGCCGGTCAGTGCCAGGATCGACGTGAGGACCAGCACCAGGCCGAAGCCCAGGCCGAGTTTGAGGTTGACGCTGATGTTGCCGAACCAGCTATTCATCGAATGCTCCGCAAGAATGATGTGTGTCTGCTGGACGGTGTTTTTTGTTTGAGCCAGCCAAAGTGTGTAGGGCTGTATCGGCGAAGGCGGGGGATTCTGAAATGTTTTTAATCTGGGTGCGACGAAGTGTCGCCATCGCCGCGGAGCAATCCATTCCCTGCCGGCCCTCAGAGGCCGGGGATGGGGGGCTCATCATCGGCCGGTCTTGTGTGCTAGTCTGCTGGCCCTTTTAGTTCAGGGCCGCCACGCAAAACAGCGTTTTTCGTAATGGCCCTACAGCGGAGCCTCTTCATGTCCGAAGTTAATCTGTCCACCGACGAAACCCGCGTCAGCTACGGTATCGGCCGTCAGTTGGGCGACCAACTGCGCGACAACCCGCCACCGGGCGTGAGCATCGACGCCATCCTGGCTGGCCTGACCGACGCGTTCGCAGGCAAACCAAGCCGTGTTGACCAAGAGCAAATGGCGGCCAGCTTCAAAGTTATCCGTGAAATCATGCAAGCCGAAGCGGCTGCCAAGGCTGAAGCCGCGGCTGGCGCTGGCCTGGCGTTCCTGGCTGAAAACGCCAAGCGTGATGGCATCACTACCCTGGCTTCCGGCCTGCAATTTGAAGTATTGACTGCCGGTACAGGCGCCAAGCCGACCCGTGAAGACCAAGTGCGTACTCACTACCACGGCACGCTGATCGACGGCACTGTGTTCGACAGCTCTTACGAGCGCGGCCAGCCTGCAGAATTCCCGGTTGGCGGCGTGATCGCCGGCTGGACCGAAGCCCTGCAATTGATGAATGCCGGCAGCAAATGGCGTCTGTACGTGCCGAGCGAACTGGCTTACGGCGCTCAAGGCGTTGGCAGCATCCCGCCGCACAGCGTTCTGGTGTTCGACGTCGAGCTGCTCGACGTTCTGTAAGACCTGATAGCACTGGCATCGGCTTTATGTGGGAGCCGGGCTTGCCCGCCATGCGACGACTCGGTCTGACGTCTTACCGAGTTGAGGCTATCGCAGGCAAGCCAGCTTCCACATGGGGCCTGTGTGTTGGCTCGCTCATGGATGGAACTTGCCATTGAGCTCCGTCGCCGGGCGCAACGCTCGGGCATAGCAGAACAGAAACAGATTACGCACCACTTCCTTCAGCACCCCAGGTTCACTGGAACTCAGGCCATTCACGTCCAGGTCGCCCTGGTCCTGCAGTTCATTCAGCGCTTCTTCTTCCAGCACTGCACAGACTTCTCCGGTTTCCCGATGCAGGATTCGCAGGTAGGGGTGTGGGCGGTCCAGCCAGGCATCTATCAAATAAGTCATGAGTCGTTCTCCTTGATGAGTTTCAATGAGAATAATTCTTATTCGTAGAATAGCAAGTGCCTATTGGCGGTTTCCTGGTTTTTCTGTGTGGATATTGCGCGTGATCAACGCTGAGGGCGAAACGCCATCCCGCGGCGGGCGCGGGATGGATGCAGCAGATTCAGACTTTACGGACGAACTCGGACTTGAGTTTCATCGGGCCGATGCCGTCGATCTTGCAGTCGATATCGTGGTCGCCGTCGCACAGACGGATGTTCTTGACCTTGGTGCCGACCTTGACTACCAGCGACGTGCCTTTGACCTTGAGGTCTTTGATCACGGTAATGGTGTCGCCGTCTTGCAGGACGTTGCCTACAGAGTCTTTCTTCACGGTTTCATCACCGGCTGCTTCGGCCTCGCCATTGGCGGACCACTCATGGGCGCATTCCGGGCAGATCAGCTGGGCGCCATCTTCGTAGGTGTATTCGGAATTGCATTTTGGGCAGGGTGGCAACGTGCTCACTAAAGCTCCTTGAAAGTCAGGAATGGCTAAAGTCGCACATTATATAGGGATTTGAGGCGCGAGCGGGGGAGTGGGTTGGCAGTGGGATCTGGATGTGGGAGCGGGGTTACTCGCGAAGGCGGTGGATCAGCTAAATATTTCTCACTGAACCACGGTTTTCGCGAGCAAGCCCGCTCCCACACAAGCCCACTCCATCAATCGTCTTCAGTGCGTACGCGCGACCGCGAACTCACTCAGTTCGACCAGGGCATCCCGGTATTCACTGGCAGGCAGGGCTTCAAGGCACTTGATGGCGCGGGCGACGTAGTCACGCGCCAGTTGCGCGGTGTACTCCAGGGAGCCCGAAGCTTCAACGGCTTCGCGGATGGCCTCCAGGTTTTCGATCCCGCCTTTCTGGATCGCCTTGCGCACCAGGGCGGCCTGTTCTGGCGTACCTTCGCGCATGGTGTAGATCAGCGGCAAGGTCGGCTTGCCCTCTGCCAGGTCGTCACCGACGTTCTTGCCCAGGGTCTCGGCGTCGCCCTTGTAGTCGAGCAGGTCGTCCACCAACTGGAACGCCACGCCCAGGTGATCGCCAAAGGTGCGCAGGGCTTCGGCCTGTTCGGCAGTGGCGCCGCACAGGGCGGCAGCACTGTGAGTGGAGGCTTCGAAGAGCATCGCGGTTTTGCCGCGGATCACTTCCATGTAGGTTTCTTCGGTGGTGCTGGCGTCGCGGACCTTCGACAGCTGCAACACTTCGCCTTCGGCGATGATGCGCGTGGCTTGTGAAAGAATCTTCATCACCGGCATCGAGCCCAGTTCGACCATCATTTCGAACGAGCGCGAGTACAGAAAGTCGCCGACCAACACGCTGGGGGCGTTGCCCCACATGGCATTGGCGGTCTCACGGCCACGACGCATGCCGGACATGTCGACCACGTCGTCATGCAGCAGGGTGGCGGTGTGCAGGAATTCGATAGTGGCGGCCAGCAGGCGCAGGTCATCGCCTTCGCGGCCCAGGGCCTTGCCACACAGCAACACTAATAAAGGACGCAGGCGTTTGCCGCCCGCCGACGTAATGTAGTCGCCAATTTTGGAGACCAGCGGCACTTTAGAAGTCAGCTGCTGCTTGATGATGCCGTCGACGGCGCTAAAATCGTCCGCGACCGCGCGGTAGAAAGCTTGGGGTTGCATCAGCGACAGTCGCTCCAGAAGGGTTGCGCGGCATGCTAGGACCCTCACCCCCGGGTGTCAAGGCGCGATAGACGGCCTCTTGCAACGCTCCGTTGCCTTGCGTACAATCGCGCACCCTGAACTTCCTGGGCAGCACCTGCCTTACGCAATTGCATTCGGGACGTCCATCCCATGCAGCCATGCCAGCCAATACCTCTTCTTATAAAGCGCTGGGTGAGCAGGATTATCGGAGAAATACCATGTCGTACGCAGTAATTGTTACTGGTGGCAAGCAATACAAGGTCGCCCCAGGTGAATACCTGAAGATCGAAAAACTGGAAGTCGCCACTGGCGAATCCGTTACCTTTGATCGCGTTCTGTTGGTCGCCAATGGCGATGACGTGAACATCGGCGCTCCAGTTGTTGCTGGCGCTACCGTTGTGGCTGAAGTGATCTCCCAAGGTCGTCACGATAAAGTCCGCATCATCAAGTTCCGTCGTCGTAAGCACCACATGAAGCGTATGGGCCACCGCCAGTGGTACACCGAGATCAAAATCACCGGTATTCAGGCTTAATTTCAGCCTAATTCCTCACTAGGAGAATTGACTCATGGCACACAAAAAAGCTGGTGGTAGTACCCGTAACGGTCGCGACTCAGAAGCCAAACGCCTTGGCGTGAAGATGTATGGCGGCCAGAAAATCATTCCGGGCAACATCATCGTGCGTCAGCGCGGCACCCAATTCCACGCCGGTTACGGTGTTGGCATGGGTAAAGATCACACCCTCTTCGCTAAAATCGAAGGCGTGATCAAGTTTGAAGTAAAAGGCGCTTTCAACCGCCGTTACGTGAGCGTTGTCGCCGCTTAATTGCGCGATCGCTGGAAAAGCCCTGTCTCGCGACGGGGCTTTTTCGTTTGTGGAGTGAGTCTCTTGCAAAGCTGTTTGTAATGAGCTCAGGCGCTGGATAGGCGGTCATTGTTTGAGGTCGCTGCGCTCATTTTTGCAAGAGTCTTATGTCTTGGTTTCTTAAGCTCGTCCATGCGACGAGAGGCGTTTTGTTATGAAGTTCGTTGATGAAGTTTCCATCCGAGTAAAAGCAGGCGACGGCGGTAACGGTTGCATGAGTTTCCGTCGCGAAAAATTCATCGAAAACGGTGGCCCCAACGGTGGTGATGGCGGTGACGGCGGTTCCATCTACATGATGGCCGACGAAAACCTCAACACCCTGGTCGACTACCGTTACACCCGGCACTTCGATGCCGAGCGTGGCTCCAACGGCGGCAGCACCGACTGCACCGGTAAAAAAGGCGAAGACCTGGTGCTGCGCGTACCGGTCGGCACCACAATCATCGACTCGGCCACCCAGGAAGTGATTGGCGACCTGACCAAGGCCGGCCAGAAACTGATGGTTGTGCAGGGCGGCTGGCACGGTCTGGGTAACACCCGATTCAAGTCCAGTACCAACCGTGCACCACGCCAGACCACGCCGGGCAAGCCGGGCGAGCAGCGTGACCTCAAGCTGGAAATGAAAGTACTGGCAGACGTCGGCCTCTTGGGCCTGCCGAATGCCGGCAAAAGTACCTTCATCCGCTCGGTCTCGGCCGCCAAACCGAAAGTCGCCGACTACCCGTTCACCACCCTGGTGCCAAACCTGGGCGTGGTCAGCGTGGACCGCTGGAAAAGCTTCGTGATCGCCGACATTCCAGGCTTGATCGAAGGTGCTTCCGATGGCGCCGGCCTGGGGATTCGCTTCCTCAAGCACTTGTCGCGTACCCGTTTGCTGCTGCACCTCGTCGACATGGCGCCGCTGGATGACACCAGCGCACCGGACGCCGCCGAAGTGATCGTCAGCGAACTGACCAAGTTCAGCCCGGCCCTGGCCGAGCGCGATCGTTGGTTGGTGCTCAACAAGTGCGACCAGATCCTGGAAGAAGAGCACGAAGAGCGCGTCAAGGAAATCGTCGATCGCCTGGAGTGGGAAGGTCCGGTCTACGTGATCTCGGCCATCGCCAAAGAAGGCACCGAGCGCCTGACCCGCGACATCATGCGCTACCTGGAAGACCGCGCCGACCGCCTGGCGGCCGACCCGGTATTCAAGGCCGAACTCGCCGAGCTCGATCAACAGATCGAAGACGAAGCCCGTGCCCAGCTGCAAGCCCTGGATGACCAGCGTGCCCTGCGCCGCAGCGGCGTGAAGTCGGTCCATGACATCGGCGACGATGATTGGGACGAAGAAGACGTGGATGATGAAGACGGTCCGGAAATCATTTACGTGCGCGACTGATTCGTTGCAGTAAACTTAAGCGCCGCTCACTCGAGCGGCGTTTTGGTATCTGGGTATACGGGTAGTCACTAAAGTAGTCACGAATAACGTTATGGGCCGCGCTGGGTCGCGCAGCCCTCAATCTAAGGTTGAAGATGATGCGGAGCAAAGTGACAGGTGCGCAGCGCTGGGTCGTAAAGATCGGAAGTGCGCTGCTGACGGCGGATGGCAAAGGTCTGGATCGCGCAGCCATGAGCGTCTGGGTCGAGCAGATGGTGGCCTTGCATGAGGCCGGTGTCGAGTTGGTGCTGGTGTCGTCCGGGGCCGTTGCCGCCGGCATGAGCCGCCTCGGCTGGACCGCGCGACCCAGCGCGATGCACGAGCTGCAAGCCGCCGCTGCCATCGGCCAGATGGGCCTGGTGCAAGCCTGGGAATCCAGCTTTGCCGAACATGGCCGCCACACGGCGCAGATCCTGCTGACCCACGACGACCTGTCCGACCGCAAGCGTTACCTCAACGCCCGCAGCACACTGCGCGCGCTGGTCGAGCTCAAAGTGATCCCGGTGATCAACGAGAATGACACGGTAGTCACCGACGAAATCCGCTTCGGCGACAACGACACCCTGGCCGCGCTGGTGGCCAACCTGGTGGAAGCCGACCTGCTGGTGATCCTCACCGACCGCGACGGCATGTTCGACGCCGACCCGCGCAACAACCCCGATGCCCAACTGATCTACGAAGCCCGCGCCGATGACCCGGCGCTGGATGCCGTGGCCGGCAGCGTCGGCGGCGCGCTGGGCCGTGGCGGCATGCAGACCAAGCTGCGTGCTGCACGCCTGGCCGCGCGTTCCGGCGCGCACACCATCATCGTCGGCGGGCGCCTGGAGCGTGTGCTGGACCGTCTCAAGGCCGGTGAGCGTATTGGCACGTTGCTGTCGCCGGAACGCGGCATGCTGGCGGCGCGAAAACAGTGGCTGGCCGGGCACCTGCAAACCCGTGGCACGCTGGTGCTGGACGATGGCGCCGTGTCGGCGCTGTCCCAGGGCAACAAGAGCCTGCTGCCAGTGGGTGTCAAGCTGGTGCAGGGCAGCTTCCGCCGTGGCGAGATGGTGGTGTGCGTTGCGCCCGACGGTCGTGAGATCGCCCGTGGCCTGGCCAACTACAGCGCCCTTGAAGCGCAGAAAATCATTGGACAATCGTCTGACGCGATTGTCGGACTATTAGGGTACATGGCCGAACCGGAGCTGGTTCACCGCGATAACCTGATCCTGGTCTAAATAAAGGGAATACACGATGCGCGTCATGAACGGAGTACTCGGCCTGTTGCTGGCTCTGCCGCTGCTGGCCTCGGCTGAAGAAATTGGCCAGGTATCGACGGTGTTCAAGTTTGTCGGGCCCAACGACCGGATCGTGGTCGAGGCGTTTGATGATCCCAAGGTTGATGGTGTGACCTGCTACCTGTCGCGCGCCAAGACGGGCGGCGTCAAAGGCGGCCTGGGCCTGGCCGAGGACCGCGCCGAAGCCTCGATCGCCTGCCGCCAGGTTGGCCCGATTCACTTCAAGGGTGAACTCAAGGATGGCGACGAAGTGTTCAAGGAACGCACCTCGCTGGTGTTCAAGACCATGCAGGTGGTGCGCTTCCTCGACAAGAAGCGCAATACCCTGGTTTACCTGGTTTACAGCGACCGTTTGATCGAAGGCAGCCCGCAAAACGCAGTCACGGCGATTCCGATTTTGCCGTGGCCGACCGCTCAGTAGCCGACAGGCGAGTTTTGTAATCGGCGTCTATGATTGCAGGCTGCAGTCTGTAATCTCGAACGGCCGCAATGCGAAGAACATGGGATATCTGGAGTTCGTCATGAGTGCTTTCCACGACCTGAAACTCAAAGCTTTGGACGGTCAAGAGCTACCGCTGGCGCCCTTCAAGGGGCAAGTTGTGCTGGTGGTGAATGTGGCCTCCAAATGTGGCTTGACCCCGCAATACGCGGCGTTGGAAAACCTCTATCAGCAGTACAAGGGCCAGGGGTTTACCGTATTGGGCCTGCCGTGCAACCAGTTTGCGGGCCAGGAACCGGGCACCGAGGAAGAAATCCAGGCGTTCTGCAACGTGAACTACGGTGTGACCTTCCCGTTGGGCAGCAAGCTCGACGTCAACGGCCACGATCGCCACCAGCTCTACCGTTTACTGGCGGGCGAGGGCGCCGAGTTTCCTGGGGATATCACCTGGAACTTCGAGAAGTTCCTGCTAGGCAAGGACGGGCGAGTGCTGGCTCGATTCTCGCCGCGTACCGCGCCGGATGATCCGACAATCGTGCAGGCCATCGAAAAAGCCCTGAGCTGAACGCCACCAAAGGTTTTTATCGGCGAGTGCGCTTCTGTGACAAGCGCGCTTGTTGTGGCGAGCGGGCTTGCCCCGCGTTGGGCTGCCAAGCAGCCCAAAACAGACACCGCCATTAAGCCGATAAACGCGCTGGCTTCAAATGGGGCTGCTGCGCCGCCCAACGCGGGGCAGCCCCGCTCGCCAAGAGTTTTTTGGTGATTCACTTCCTGACTTTTACCCCTTAATCACCCAGATCAATAGTGCTTTCAGGCGCTGCACACTGCTCATATTATCCGCATCATAAATACCTCTTCCGCGGAGTGCTCCCATGCCTGTCCAAGCCTTGTTCAAACCTTTCCAGCTCGGTGCACTGCAACTGTCGACCCGCGTGGTCATGGCGCCCATGACGCGTTCGTTTTCGCCGGGTGGCGTGCCCAATGCCAAGGTCATCGAATACTACCGCCGCCGTGCCGCCGCCGGCGTGGGCCTGATCATCACCGAAGGTACCGTGGTCGGTCATCAGGCCTCCAACGGTTACCCGAACGTTCCGCATTTTTACGGTGAGGCCGCGCTGGCTGGCTGGAAGAAAGTGGTCGACGCCGTACACGCCGAAGGCGGCAAGATCGTGCCGCAACTTTGGCACGTGGGCAGCGTGCGCCGTATCGGCACCGAGCCTGACGCCAGCGTCCCGGCCTACGGCCCGATGGAAAAACTCAAGGACGGCAATGTGGTCGTCCACGGCATGACCACCCAGGACATCCAGGACGTGATCAATGCCTTCGCCCAAGCCGCCAAGGATGCCCAGCGCATCGGCATGGACGGCGTGGAGATCCACGGCGCCCACGGTTACCTGGTCGACCAGTTCTTCTGGGAAGGCAGCAACCAGCGTACCGACGAATACGGTGGCAGTCTGGCCAACCGTTCGCGTTTTGCCATCGAACTGATCCAGGCCACCCGCGCCGCCGTAGGCCCGGACTTCCCGATCATCCTGCGTTTCTCGCAGTGGAAGCAGCAGGACTACACTGCGCGCCTGGTGCAAACACCCGAGGCGCTGGGTGAGTTCCTCAAGCCGTTGTCCGACGCGGGTGTGGATATTTTCCACTGCTCAACGCGTCGTTTCTGGGAGCCGGAATTCGAAGGTTCCGACCTCAACCTGGCCGGTTGGACGCGCCAGCTCACCGGCAAGCCGACCATCACCGTTGGCAGCGTCGGCCTGGACGGCGAGTTCCTGCAGTTCATGGTCAACACCGACAAGGTCGCGCAGCCGGCCAGCCTGGAAAAGCTGCTGGAGCGCCTCAATAACGACGAGTTCGACCTGGTCGCCGTGGGCCGTGCCTTGCTGGTGGATCCGGATTGGGCGGTGAAGGTGCGCGAGGGACGTGAGGGCGACATCCTGCCGTTCAGTCGTGAGGCGTTGACGACCCTGGTGTAAGAGGTGAAAGGGCGGGCACCGGGTGTCCGTCCTTGCACACTCCGCGTAACTGACGTTCGAACTGTTCGATAATCGCCGGCCAGCCCTGGCGGCTCGCATGTTGGCGAGCGTTCAGGCGCATACGGCGCAGGCTCTCTGCATCTTCCAGCAACCAATTGGCGGCATCGCAAAACGCAGCCTCATCCCCCGGCATCGCCAGCACGCCGTTGTAGCCATGGCGGATATGCTGGGTTGCGGCCGCCTGATCGTAGGCCACCACCCCCAATCCCGAGGCCATGGCTTCCAGCACCACGTTGCCGAAGGTTTCGGTCAGGCTGGGGAACAGGAACACATCGCCGGAAGCGTAATGCCGGGCCAGTTCCTCACCGCGCAGGGTGCCGCAGAAAATCGCCTCTGGCAGTTCCTTTTCCAGCATCGTGCGTTGGGGGCCATCGCCGACGATGATCAGTTTCATCTGGCGCAATGGATAGGTGTCTTGCAAGGTTTCAAAGCAGCGCTTGAGCAACCCCAGGTTTTTCTCCTGCGCCAGTCGACCTACGTGCAGCACGGCGATCTGCTCAGCGTTCAATGCCCAACTTTCACGCAAGGCGTGGTCGCGTTTCGCCGGGTGGAACAACTGGCTGTCGACCCCGCGCGCCAACATTCCCAGACGCTCGAAATTGCGCCGCTCCAGCTCCAGGCGCTGACTGGTGCTGGGGACCAGCGTCAGCGTCGAACGGTTATGGAACCAGCGCAAATAGTGCGTGACCATGCGGCTGAGCAGGCTCAAACCGTATTGGTTCGAGTACTGCTGGAAGTTGGTGTGAAAGCCACTGACCACGCTGATGCCCAGGCGCCGCGCCGCGCGCAACGCCGACAAGCCCAACGGCCCTTCGGTGGCGATGTAGAGCACGTCGGGGCGCTGACGGGTCCAGCGGCGCAGCAACTTATGCATCGACGACTGGCCCCATTGCAGGCCGGGGTAGCCTGGCAGCGGCCACCCGCGGCACAACAGCAGCGCGTCATCGCTGGGGCGGCTCTGATCGCTGCCCTGGCGTGGACGCACTAACTCGACCTGATGGCCTCGCGCGCGCAAACCTTCACACAGGCGGCCAAGGGTATTGGCCACCCCGTTGATCTCTGGCGGGAAGGTTTCGGTGATCAGGGTGATGTGAAGCGAAGCTGTCGTCATGACCCACAGTGTCACCGTGGGCCATGTCGTCATTGTGTCATTGGCATGATGGATTTATGACCGGGTCACTTTCTGCATCGCCATGGCCTCGGCGCCTTGTTCGCGCACCCAGAACAGCGTGGCTCCGGCCACCGCCGCCGGCATCATCAGCAGGTTGACCACCGGCACCAGCAGCACCAGGTAGACGATGCCGCCGAAGCTCATGCTCTGCCAGCGCTTCTGGCGCAGCCAGGCGAGCATCTCGTTCCAGCCCAGCTTGTGGTTGTCCGCCGGGTAGTCAATGTACTGGATCGCCATCATCCACACGCCGAACAGCAGCCACAACGGCGCGGCGATCAGGTTGACCACCGGAATGAACGACAGGATAAACAGGCCGATGGCGCGTGGCAGGAAGTAGCCCAGCTTGCGCATTTCCCGCGCCAGCGTGCGGGGCACCATCGCCACCAGTTCGCCCCAGCTGAACGGCGGGAAGTCGTCGGTGCCGCGCACCACCACTTCAACTTTCTCGGCGAGAAAGCCGTTGAAGGGCGCCGCGATGATATTCGCCAGCATGGTGAAGGTGAAAAACACCATCAGCACCACCAGCACCACAAACAGCGGCCACAGGATGTAACTGAGGAAACTCAACCAGCCCGGCAGCGTCGGCATCAAGGTGTCGACCCACAGGCTGAACTGATGGCCGGCGAAGTAGATCAAACCGACGAACAGCACCAGGTTAATCGCCAGCGGCAGCACTACAAACAGGCGCAGGCCTGGGCTCAATACCAGTTTGAGGCCTTCGCGCAGGTACTGCGGGCCGGAAAGAGCAGGGGCGGGCATTGGAGAACTCCGAGCAGGATGACAAACGCGCCGACCTTACCGCCTTTGCATCCTGGGTGAAAGCAGCGACATCAGCGGTAACATCTAAGCACAATGGCGTCGATTAATCGGGTGGCAGGGATAGAGACCACCTATGAGCTGGATTGTTATTCCGTATTTCCTTAATCTTGCCCCCCTCTATACGCTGCACCCATTATTTTCAGGATCTGCGAGTTCAAGCCTTCCCCAAGTGCTTCGCGGTCCTTTTTTATTCCAGCCGTTCTGTAGTCCGGACGGTCGATAGGAGTGAGTCATGTCTGATACCCGTCATTCGCGAGTGATTATTCTCGGTTCCGGCCCTGCCGGTTACAGCGCTGCCGTTTACGCTGCCCGAGCCAACCTCAAGCCGCTGCTGATCACCGGCATGCAGGCGGGCGGTCAGTTGACCACCACCACTGAAGTCGACAACTGGCCGGGCGACGTCCACGGTTTGACCGGCCCGGTGCTGATGGAGCGGATGAAAGAACACGCCGAGCGCTTTGAAACCGAGATTGTTTTCGACCACATCAACCAAGTCGACTTCTCGAAAAAGCCTTACAGCCTGACTGGCGACAGCGGCGTGTACACCTGTGACGCGCTGATCATCGCCACTGGCGCCAGCGCCCGTTACCTGGGCCTGCCGTCGGAAGAAGCATTCATGGGCAAAGGCGTATCCGCCTGCGCGACCTGCGACGGTTTCTTCTACCGCAACAAGCCTGTTGCCGTGGTCGGTGGTGGCAACACCGCCGTGGAAGAAGCGCTGTACCTGGCCAACATCGCCAGCACCGTGACCCTGGTTCACCGCCGCGAGACCTTCCGCGCCGAGAAGATTCTGATCGACAAGCTGCACGCCCGTGTCGCTGAAGGCAAGATCATCCTCAAGCTCAACGCCACCCTCGACGAAGTCCTGGGCGACAACATGGGCGTGACTGGCGCTCGCCTGAAAAACAACGACGGCAGCTTCGACGAACTGAAAGTCGACGGCGTGTTCATCGCGATCGGCCACACCCCGAACACCTCGCTGTTCGAAGGCGTGCTGGAAGCCAAAGACGGCTACCTGGTGGTGCAAGGCGGCCGTGAAGGCAATGCCACCGCAACCAACATCGAAGGCATCTTTGCCGCCGGTGACGTGGCTGACCACGTCTATCGCCAGGCCATCACCTCGGCCGGCGCCGGCTGCATGGCGGCTCTGGACGCCGAGCGTTACCTCGACGGTTTGAAAGACGCTTCGTTCTAACCCGTTTAAATGAAAAAACCGGCTGCGAGGCCGGTTTTTTTATGTCTGCGATTTATGCAACACCGCCGTTCAAATGTGGGAGCGGGCTTGCTCGCGAATGCGGTGTATCAGTCACCAGATGTATTGACTGCCACTCTGCATTCGCGAGCAAGCCCGCTCCCCCATTTTGATCTATGCCTGACTCAGGATTTGCGGGTCAGTGGCTGTGCGGCGAACTTCACACCCGCCAACCCATGCTCGATCAGCGCACGAATGTTGCCGTGGTCGCTGCCTTCAGGCGTAGCCACCACCGAGCGGTAATGCTCGCCAAACGCCAGCAGCGCTTCCTGATCGCTCAAGCCTTCCAGCAACGCCAGGCCCAGGGTCTTGCACGACCCCTCGTTCTGCCCGGCGGCGTTTTCCACGTTGCCATTGGTGAAGGCTTGCGGCTGGTAGTCGTAACCCGCGGCTACAAAAGCCAAGGTGTCAGCAAAGGCATGTTCGCCGCTGTTGAGGCTGGCGCGCAGGGTGTTCAAATCAGTCATGGGTTTTTCCTTTGGCAAACGCCGCCTGTTGCTCGGCATTGGCTTCTTTCTGGTATTGGGCTTTCCACTCGGCGTACGGCATGCCGTACACCACTTCACGGGCGTCATCGAGGCTCAGCTCGATGTGGCGCTCATCGGCCTCGGCCTTGTACCACTTGGACAAGCAGTTACGGCAGAAGCCCGAGAGGTTCATCAGGTCGATGTTCTGTACATCCTTGCGGCTGTCCAGGTGGGCCACCAGCCGGCGGAAGGCGGCGGCTTCAAGTTCAAGGCGTTGTTGATCGTTCATGGTGGTCTCTTTGAGACAGCTTCAAGCGGGCAAGCTTCAAGCTGCAAGTTGGAGTGTGGTCGGCCTTTAGCTTATCGCTTGCAGCTAGCGGCTTGCAGCTAGCGTTATCGAGACCGACTCGGCAAAGCGCAGCGCGTGAGGCTTGTCCACTTCGACTTCGGCGTACAGCACCGACTCGTTGCTCATCACCAGGTCCAGCAGCTCCTGGGTCAGGCGCTCGAGCAGGGCGAAGCGGTTGCCTTCGACGTGGGCGATGATGGCCTTGGTGATGGTGCGGTAGTTCAGCGCGTGATCGATGTCGTTGTCCCGCACGGCTTCCTGGGCGGCGTACAGGATGGTCAGGTTGATCAGCACGTCCTGCTTGTTGAGGATCTCGTCCTCGTTGATGCCGATAAAGGTGCGCAGGCACAGGTCCTTGACCCGGATGCGCGCCATGCCTGGTTGAAGTTGTGGCATTGCTACTTGCTCCGTCCAATCAGTTGCAGGAACTCCATGCGGGTGGTGTTCGACTCGCGGAACGCGCCGAGCATCACCGAGGTGTTCATGGTTGAATTCTGTTTTTCCACGCCGCGCATCATCATGCACATGTGCTTGGCTTCGATCACCACTGCCACGCCGGCGGCCTGGGTGACCTGCTGAATTGCGTCGGCAATTTGCCGCGTGAGGTTTTCCTGGATCTGCAGGCGTCGCGCGTACATGTCGACAATGCGCGCCAGCTTCGACAGCCCGAGCACCTTGCCGGTCGGAATATAGGCCACATGGGCCTTGCCGATAAAGGGCAGCAAATGGTGCTCGCACAGCGAATACAGCTCGATGTCCTTAAGGATCACCATTTCGTCATTGTCGGACGCGAACAGCGCACCGTTGACGATTTCGTCCAGGTTCTGCTCGTAGCCGTGACACAGGTACTGCATGGCCTTGGCAGCGCGCTTGGGGGTGTCGAGCAAGCCTTCGCGTTCCGGGTCTTCGCCCAGGCCTTTGAGAATTTCGCGGTAGTGTTGGGGCAGGGACAAGGTCATACAACATCCTCACAAACGGCTTACTTGATATGCCGCCCGCCGTTGACGGTCAGGGTGGTACCGGTGACATAAGGGTTGTCCAGCAGGTAACGCACGCTCTGGTAGATCACCTCGGGCCCGGGTTCGATGCCCAGTGCCGATTTGGCCAGGACGTTGGCGCGGTAGGCCGCGTCGTCGCCCTCGTTGAACATCACCATCGCCGGCGCAATGCCATTGACCTTGATCAGCGGCGCCAACTGCGCAGCAAACGACAACGTGAGGCTGTCGAGCCCGGCCTTGGTGGCGCAATAGGCAATATGCTGGCGGCTGCCTTTGCGCACCACGTCGTCGCTGATATGCACGATATCGGCAGGTGAAGAGCGTTGCAGCAAGGGTGAACAATGCAGGTTGATCAGGTACGGCGCAAGCATGTGCACGCTGAACATGTCGGTAAACGCGCGGCTTTCGTCGCCGGGCGTTTCCGCGACCCACGCCGATGCGTTATGGATGATCGCGCGCAGGCTGTTGGTGTGGGTTTGCAGTTGGGCGATGAAGGCCAGAATCCCGGCTTCACTGGAGAAGTCGGCAAACACGCCGACCGCGCCACGCTCGCGCAAGGCCTCAACGCCTGGACGCTCGCTGCGGTAGCTGAAAATAACCGGCTGGCCCTCGTCCAGCAGGCGCTCGGCGCAATGCAGACCGACACGCTGGCCGGCACCGGTGATCAGGATCGGGGCGTTCGTTGCAGTCATGGGAGGCTCAAGTCGCTGGCAGGCTGAAACTATACCAGCGACCGGCCGCCCCTGTACTCAAGCGGCAGCTTCGGCGACCTTGCGCGTCGGCGGTGTGGGGTGCAGCCAGTTCGCCAGCAGGTGCGTCGACAAGGGAATGAACCAGAAAACCATCAAGGGCGTGAGCGCCAGGGTGCTGACCAGCACGCGTGGGGCCAGGTCCAATTCGTTGAGCAGCGGCCCCAGGACGAAGTTGAACAGCAGCGACACCGGGAAAAACGCCAGCCAGATCGCCACAGCCTGTTTCCAGCGCGGCGGCCGTGCACCCACGGCGCCGAACCAGCCATCGATGCCACTGACGCGATGCTCGGACGGGTCGGCGAACAGCTCGCTGCCACGGCTCAACCAGGTACTGCGCGAGGCGGAAAACTCCCAGGCGTGCAGGGTTTTTTCGTCGGCAAAGCGGAAGATGATTTGAAACTCGTCGTCATGGGGCGGCGGAGCCAGTACACCGGAACCCAGGTAACCGGGGAAGTCAGTGGCCAATTGCTCGCCTTCACACAGCCAGGCCATCAATTCTTCATAACGCCCTTTGGCCACGCGGCGCGCAACCATCAAGGTGACAGGGGAGGTAGACATTGTGTATCTCCAAATAATCAGGTGCGCTGAGCCGGGTAGACGGCGCACAAAGGTGGCGGCCGGGTAGGCCATCACCTGAAAAACAGGCAAGGATTATTCCTGTTTTGCAAAAATACGCCAGTGACATTGGTCAGAAGGGTGCGGGCCTTGAAAAGGACAAGTGGAAAGGCGTTAAATGGGATCCAAATCTACACGGATGTTTTTGATCCCCGATGCCCGAAATTACTGCTCCTGTTCACGAAATCGCCCACGGCAGCCTTGCCGATTCCAGCGAGCTTTTTCCGATTCGTGAAGTCTCGAGATTGACAGGTGTCAATCCGGTCACCTTGCGAGCCTGGGAGCGACGGTATGGTCTGATTCAGCCCGCGCGCACCGAAAGTGGGCATCGCCTCTACTCCAGGACCGATATTGAGACCGTCAACAGGATTCTCGATTGGATTGAGCGCGGCGTTGCGGTAAGCAAAGTCGGCAAGATCCTCGCCCGCGATGATCAGCAAGCCGATGTGGTTCGCGCCGAGCGAGACTCGATCGAGGACACGCAATGGCAAACGCGGTTGAGGCAGGCCATCAGTGCTTTCGATGATCGCGCCCTTGAACACCTCTACAGCCAGTTGTCAGCGACCTACCCGCCGAGTGAGGCGTTTCAAGACATCCTCATGCCCCTTTGGAGCGACTTGCTGCGTCATCAAGGCCGCTTCGGCCAAGCCAGCGAGTGGTTATTTTTCGATGCTTTCCTGCGTGAGCAAGCCTGGCTGCGCTTGCAACTGGGCAGCGGCTCGCCCGGGTCCCGGGTCTTGCTGGCGGCGTTGCCCGGCGAATGCCGTAGGTTGGAATTGCTGGTGGCGGCGCTATTGGTCGGTCGGCAGGATCTGCCCATGAAGGTGCTGGAAGTGGGTCAGCCCCTGGACGAACTGACATTGGTCTGTGAAAAAATCCGGCCCCAGGCGCTCGTCATCTTCTCCAACCATTCACACAACCACGAGCTGACCGAGCGCTTGAGTCGCTTGGCGATGACGCTCGATTGCCCACTGTTTCTGGCGGGCGCCGCGTCTGACTTCGCCGAAAAAGACCTGGCAGGTTCCTCGGTCGGCTGCCTGGGCAGCGATGGGCTTGTGATGCAGCGCCGCCTGCAACAGTTTCTGAGTGGGCAGCTGGATACCTGAAGTCAGGCGTGTACGTGCGGATGAACCAGGCGATGCTGGTGCAGGATGAACTGGCGCAGCCGCTCGATTTCATCGGCATCGCTTTGGCTCAGACGGTAAGCGAATAAGCCGCGGGCCGTTTCCCGCTCCAGCGCGCCGCGCAAGGCAATGCGTTCGTAGCCGGACGGGCTGAACCACAGAGAAAAGGTTTTCGGCGGTTTGACCCGGCCACGAATCTCAACCAGCACGCCTTTGAATGACACCTCGTGAACCCATAACGCGGCAGGGTTGCCCTTGACGTTTTCCAGGGCCACCGGTGCTTCGAGGGCCAGACGCCACGGCCGGATCATCGGCCCGTCTTCAAAAATGCTCGGCACGCCCAGGCGCAGATGAACTGCGTGAAACTCGTCTTCTACCAGGTGCAGCGGGAACGTGAGTTGCTGGTTGTCGAACTGCGCCTGGATGGTGACGTGGTCGTGAGCGGCCAAGCGCGTGAGCAAATCACGAATCTGTGCACCGCCGTTGACCGTCAGGCTCGACCACGCATCCCGCAGGTTGAGCTGCGGGTTGTGCTGCATGTCCTGGATAAAATCCAGTTCGTCCTGCGTCAAAAGCGCGTCGCGGTGCATTGATGGAGCTCAACGATGAGACATTAAAAAGCCATTATCGCTCTAAAGACCGTGTTTTTTACACTTTGTTAATTCCGCTCGTCGCTTTGAGCGCCGCCAACTCGCCTTTAAGCTCGGCCACCTGTGCTTCCAGCTGGGCCACGCGTAGTTGTGCTTTGACCTGCGCGCTGACGTCTTTTTGCACGCCCACAAAATAGGTCTGCTTGTCGGCTTCGTTGTAAACCGTCGACAGCGATAGCTCGTTCCAGAAAGGCGCGCCGTCCTTGCGGTAGTTGCGCAGGATCTCCCGGCACGAACCGCCGCTGTCGAGGGCTTCACGAATCGCCATCAGGGCTGGCTGGTCGCGGTCGCCCGCCTGCAGGAAGCGGCAATCCTGATACAGGATGTCGTCCAGTGCATAGCCGGTCATGCGCTCGAAGGCCGGGTTAACGTAGATCAGCGGCTTGTCTTTGCCTTCGCGTTCGGCGACGACGATGCCGTCGTTGGAGGCGTTGATGACCAGCTGCATCAGTTTGGCGTTAATCATTGAGCGGTCCATGGCTTGTTTTTAGAGCCTGCAGTGTATGGCATGCCCTGAATGTTGCGCGGCATGCGCCGAAATATTTGCGCCAGCTGCTAACATCCCACGCTTTGGCTCAACTACAGGATCAGATTGATGAAAGTCGCCATCCTTTCCGGCTCGGTCTACGGCACCGCTGAAGAAGTCGCTCGCCACGCCGCCGGCATCCTCAACGCGGCCGGTTTTGAAGCCTGGCACAACCCGCGCGCCACCTTGGCCGATGTGCAGGCCTTTGCTCCTGAAGCCCTCCTGGCGGTGACGTCCACCACCGGCATGGGCGAGCTGCCTGACAACCTGCAACCGCTGTATTCGAGCATCCGTGACCAACTCCCCGCCGCCTGGCGCGGGCTGCCCGGTGCCGTTATCGGGCTGGGCGACGCCAGCTACGGCGACACCTTCTGCGGCGGCGGCGAGCAAATGCGCGAGCTGTTCGGCGAGTTGGGCGTGCGCGAAGTGCTGCCGATGCTGCGCCTGGACGCCAGCGAAAGCGTCACCCCGGAAGCCGATGCAGAACCGTGGCTGGCGGAGCTGGTCACTGCACTGCGCGGTTGACCGGGAATTCACGCAGCAGCGCCAGCCAGGCCTGGGCGGCTTTGGACAGATAAGCGCCCTCACGCCAGATAAAGGCGATGTCCCAGCGCAGGAAGTCGGGCGCCTTGAGTGTCAGGCGCACCACGCCCGGTCGCACCAACCCGCGGGCGACCACGCTGGGTAACAGCACCACGCCCTGACCGGCCGCGACCAGGGCGACGAGAAAGTCCGCCTGGCCGCTGCGGCCGATCTCCTTCGGCGTAAAGCCCAATTGCTGACAAGCCTGCATCAGTCGGTCATTGAGCACAAAACTGCGTTGGTACATCAGGAAGGGCGTGTCCGCCAGTTCCTCCAGGCGCACCTGGGCATTCTCAGCCAATGGGTGATCCATCGGCAGCAAGGCATCCAGCGGCTCGTCGCAAAAGGGTTGCCAGGCAAAGGCCGGATCACTGGGCATCAGCGTGCCACCCACGTCCAGCTCGCCACTGAGAATCGCCTGCTCGATCGTGCGGCTGCCGCCTTCGAGCAATTGGATGGTGACCTTGGGGTAGCGCCTGCGGTACTCGGCAAACAGCCCGGCAAACAGCGTGTCGCCCGCCAACAGCGGCAAGCCCAGGCGCAGCTCGCCACGGGCCAGTTGCTGCATATCATCGAGCTCACTGAGCAGTTCTGTTTGCAGGCGCAACATGGCTTCGGCGCGCTGCAACACCACCTCGCCGGCGGCCGTCAGGCGAATGTGCGAGCCCGTGCGTTCCAGCAGCGGCGTGCCGAGGCTCTGCTCCAACTGTGCCACTTGCTTGCTGACGGCCGATTGGCTGATGTGCAAGGTTTTACCGGCCTGGGTAAAGCCGCCCCGACGGATCACTTCGACAAAACTGCGCAGCTGTTTGAATTCCATATGCCTGATTCCAGTTTGGAATAGTTGGCAGTCTAACAATTCGCTGTGGGGATGGGGGAGGCGTCTTTAAACTGAGCGCCTGTGAGGATCAAACGCTTATGAACCGTTTCAGGTTCAAACATATCGCCCGCCTGCTGATTGAGCTGGTTGTGCTGCTGGCTATCTATTTTCTGGGCACCCAGCTTGCCGTGTGGTTGGCTTGGCCCATACCCGGTGGCGTGGTGGGCTTGGGCCTGTTGCTGGCGACATTCGCCACCGGCCTGGTCAAGCCGGCCGCCCTGCAACTGGGCGCCGGGGTGTTGATGGCAGAGATGCTGCTGTTTTTTATTCCCGCACTGATGAGCCTGCTTGATTACGGCGGCCTGGTGCGTAACGACGGCTGGCGCATCCTGCTGGTGATCGGTTTCAGCACACTGTCGGTGATGCTGGTGACGGCATTCACCGTAGAGATGGTCTGCCGCTGGAGCATGCGCCGTGAAGCTTGAGTTGATGCCGGTGTTCTGGCTCGCCCTGACCCTGGGCGCCTATGTCTTCAGCCGCTGGATCTATCGCCGCACCGGGCGCTACGTGCTGTCGCCCTTGATCCTCGTGCCGGCGCTGCTGTTGGCGGTGGCCGCGCCGATGCACACGGCGTACGCCGAATATGCCGCCGACACCCACTGGCTGATGCTGGTGCTGGGCCCGGTCACCGTGGCGTTTGCGGTGCCGATCTGGCAACAACGCCGCTTGCTGGCGCGTCATTGGTCGGCGTTGCTGCTGGGCATGGTCGCCGGCAGCGCGGCCTCCATCGGCACCTCGTTCGGGCTGGCCAAGGCGCTGGCATTGAACAGCTCGGTGACGATGTCGCTGTTGCCGCGCTCGATCACCACGCCGTTTGCCATGCCGGTTTCCTCTGACCTGGGCGGTATACCGGAACTGACCGCTGTGTTTGTGATGTTCACCGGCGTGTTCGGCGCCATGCTCGGCGGCGTGCTGCTCAAGTGGTTGCCGTTGCGCACGCCCCTGGCGCGTGGCGCGTTGTTTGGTGTGGGCGCTCATGGTGCGGGCGTCAGCCGGGCGCAGGAAGTGGGCGGTGAAGAGGGCTCGGTTGCGGGCCTGGTGATGGTGTTGACGGGCTTGCTCAACCTGTTCGCCGTGCCTTTATTGGCGGCGCTTCTCTGACGCGGCGCCCGCTGACTTCAACTATTCTTGTTGCTGACTCGTTCGGTCATCAAGCTGGCTGCGAAGGCGACTACTTGCGCGATGGCGTCTGACTAGACTGGCCCTTCACTCAAAAAAACAATAAGAAAATGTGCCAAGGAGGTCGTTGCCGTGAGCCTAGCCCCCGTTCTATCGCCACAGAATGTCAAAGACCAGGTCAGCGCTGCCGAATGGCAAGCCCGTGTCGACCTGGCCGCCTGTTATCGCCTGGTCGCGCTGCATGGCTGGGATGACCTGATCTTCACGCATATTTCGGCCAAGGTGCCGGGCACCGATGATTTTCTGATCAACCCCTACGGGCTGATGTTTCACGAGATCACGGCGTCGAGCCTGGTCAAGGTCGACCAGGCCGGCAACAAGCTGATGGACAGCCCCTACGAGATCAACCCCGCGGGCTATACCATCCACAGCGCCATCCATGACGTGCGCCACGACGTGGCATGCGTGATACACACCCACACGCCCGCCGGTGTTGCTGTTTCGGCGCAGAAGCAGGGCGTGTTGCCGATCAGCCAGCAATCGTTGTTCGTGCTCGCAAGCCTGGCGTATCACGCCTACGAAGGTGTGGCGCTCAACCATGAAGAAAAGGCGCGCTTGCAGGCAGACCTGGGCGACAACAATTTCCTGATGCTGCACAACCATGGCCTGCTGACCTGCGGCGGTACCATCGCTGACACGTTCCTGATGATGTTTATCTTCCAACGCGCCTGCGATATCCAGGTGCTGGCGCAAAACGGCGCGGCTGAGTTGATTGCCATCGAACCGCAGATTCTTGCCGGGTCCAAGGCCATGGTGGCAGCGGTCACCAAGAGCGCTCAGGGTATGGGCGGCGCGCTGGCCTGGCCCGCGCTGCTGCGTAAATTGGACCTGCAAGATCCCGGGTATAAAAGCTGATGCCACTCGCCGAAATCCCGCTCAGAGCCTGGCGCAAACGCGCTCAGGAATTCGTCTTCCGTGGTCGTACGATCCGTTACTGGGTGGCCGGGCAGGGCGAGCCACTGCTGTTGATTCATGGTTTCCCCACGGCCAGTTGGGACTGGCACTACCTGTGGCAGCCGCTGGCCCAGCGCAACCTGGTGATTGCCTGCGACATGCTGGGGTTCGGCGACTCGGACAAGCCGGTGGATCACGACTATTGCCTGTTGGAGCAGGCCGACCTGCAGCAGGCGTTGCTCGACCACCTGCGCGTGGAGCAACCGGTGCATGTGTTGGCCCACGACTACGGCGACAGCGTCGCCCAGGAATTACTCGCCCGTCATTACGAAGGCCGTTTTCCGATGGCCAGTTGCGTATTCCTCAACGGCGGGCTGTTCCCGGAAACCCATCGCCCGGCGTTGGTGCAAAAACTGCTGCTCAGCCCGCTTGGCTGGATGATCGGCCGTGCCTTCGGGCGCAATGCCTTGTCGAACAGCTTCAGCCAGATTTTTGGCCCGAATACGCGGCCCAGTGAAAGCGCGCTGGATGATTTCTGGAGCCTGATCAGTTGCAATGACGGCACGCGCATCCTGCACAAACTGATTGCCTACATTCCCCAGCGCCGCCGCTTGCGGGAGCGCTGGGTGGACGCGTTGCAGCGCGGCGAGGTGCCGTTGCGCGTGATCGACGGCGAAGTCGACCCGATCTCCGGTGTGCATATGGTGGAGCGTTATCACCAGTTGGTGCCGCACGCCGACACGGTGTTGCTGGCCAATATCGGTCACTACCCGCAGATAGAAGCGCCGGTACTGGTGCTCAAGCATTACCTGGCGTTTCGCGAGCGCGTCGGCCAGCCCGCGCCACGGGTGGCCTATTCCTGAGCCACCCGTTGTGGCGAATGAGCTTGTTGTGTTTGCGCCAGGCTCACATTAGCGAGCGGGCTTGTTGTGGCTGCGCCAGGTTTACATTAGCGAGCGGGCTTGTTGTGGCTGCGCCAGGTTTACATTAGCGAGCAGGCTTGTTGTGGCGAGCGGGCTTGCCCCGCGTTGGGGCGCGAAGCGGCCCTGAAACCTGCCACCGCGGTACACCAGACACTGTGCAGTAACCTTATCGGGGCGGCTTCGCCACCCAACGCGGGGCAAGCCCGCTCGCCACAACAGCCCGCTCGCCACAAGAGGCCTGCTGCTCAGCAAGCCTGCTTGCCACAGCACGCGCGCTCGCCACTGAGAAGGCGACGCCCTGCGAAAGCCTGAGACGCACAATCATCCCGCTGCCTTATCGAGCACCATTCAGCCTCGGCCGACTTTATTGTGACCGGAGGCTGTGTGCCTGACACTCACGCCATTGCCATTGTCGCCAGCGGAGTTCGGTATGAGTGAGTCAGTGCAGTTCCAGGATAAGGTCGTGATCGTCACCGGTGCCGGCGGCGGGTTGGGCCGGGCGCATGCGCTGCTGTTCGCCCGACACGGGGCCAAGGTGCTGGTCAATGACCTCGGAGGTTCCACTCAAGGCGAGGGCGCCAACGCCTCGGCCGCCGATCGCGTGGTCGCCGAAATCCGCGAAGCGGGCGGCATTGCCGAAGCCAACCATGACTCCGTCACCGACGGTGACAAAATCGTGCAGAACGCGCTCGATGCATTCGGTCGCATCGATGTGGTGGTCAACAACGCCGGCATCCTGCGCGACAAGACCTTCCACAAAATGGACGACGGCGACTGGGACCTGGTGTATCGGGTGCATGTCGAGGGTGCCTACAAAGTGACCCGCGCTGCCTGGCCGCATTTGCGTGAGCAAGGTTATGGCCGGGTGATCTTCACCGCGTCCACTTCGGGCATCTATGGCAACTTCGGTCAATCCAACTACGGCATGGCCAAGCTGGGCTTGTACGGCTTGACCCGCACCCTGGCGCTGGAAGGGCGCAAGAACAATATTCTGGTCAACGCCATCGCCCCCACCGGCGGCACGCGCATGACCGAAGGCCTGATCCCGCCGCAAGTGTTCGACCGCCTCAAGCCGGAGCTGGTCAGCCCGTTGGTGGTGTACCTGGGCAGCGAGGCGTGCCAGGAAACCTCCGGCCTGTTTGAAGTGGGCGGCGGCTGGATCGGCAAGACCCGCTGGGAGCGCAGCCTGGGTGTGGGGTTTGACCCCGAAGCCGGGTTTTCACCCGATGATGTGGCTGCGCATTGGGCGCAGATCTGCGACTTCGAAGGCGCCGCGCACCCCAAGGACAATATCGAGGCATTGAAGGAGATGATGGCCAACTTGCAGAAGTTCAGCCTCTGATCGTTGCTCGAACACTATCGAATACTGCGGGGCGCTGATGGCGCCCCGTTTTCGTTCAGGCATAAAAAAGGCCGCTGCATAGGCAGCGGCCGAAGTAAGACGTTGGATCAAGGAGCGACAAATCAACGTCAGTGAACACGGGTAACAGATTGAATAAATTAGCCAATCCGTCGAAATTCAGCTGTTCTCCCCAGGTTGGGAGCGGGCCGTTTGCCCTGAGAGCGAGGTAAGAATAGTCGGTTGTAACAAATTGAGTAATAGCGGTTCAAGACAAGGACTGTTACCAAATTGGCAACAGTCGCGCCGCAGGCCATCCATTCCCCTGATAACGCGCTATCTACCCCAGTCATGGGCCGGTCAAAACCCCGGCCAGAGCGGAAGCTAATCCTTTCGAGCGACACTGCGAATACCCCTTTGGTGCGCTTATCGCTCCTCGCGGGCGGCAGTAGGGTGGGGCCTTCTGTCACTCACCGGGGAAGACGCATGACAAAAACAACAATGCGCGCCATCTTCACGCCACAGGCGCTCGCCGCGGCGGTTGCACTGGGCTGCTGCGCCCAGGCACAGGCTGTTTCGTTCAACATTGGCGAGATCGAGGGGCAATTCGATTCTTCGCTGTCGGTCGGCGCCAGCTGGGGCATGCGCGATGCCGACAAAAAGCTGGTGGGCATTCCCAATGGCGGCACGGGTCAGGCGTCCACCGGGGATGACGGGCGGCTGAACTTCAAGAAGGGCGAAACGTTCTCCAAGATCTTCAAAGGCATTCACGACCTGGAGCTCAAGTACGGCGACAGCGGCGTGTTTGTGCGCGGCAAGTACTGGTACGACTTCGAACTGCAGGACGAAGACCGCGAGTTCAAGCAGATCAGCAATCACCATCGCGACGAAGGCGCGCGGTCGTCCGGCTATGAGCTGCTGGATGCCTTCGTCTATCACAACTATTCGATTGGCGACCTGCCCGGCAACGTGCGCGTCGGCAAGCAGGTCGTCAGCTGGGGCGAAAGTACGTTCATCGGTAACTCGATCAACAGCATCAACCCCATCGACGTGTCGGCCTTTCGTCGACCCGGTGCCGAAATCAAGGAAGGCCTGATCCCGGTGAACATGCTGTTCGCGTCCCAGAGCCTCACCAACCAGCTGTCGGTGGAAGGTTTCTACCAGTTGAACTGGGAAAACACCGTGGTGGACAACTGCGGCACTTTCTTCGGCAACGACGTGGTTGCTCACGGCTGCAACAACAACTACACCGTCGGCAGCCCGGCGATTGCGCCGCTGCAGCCGGTGGCGGCCGCGTTCGGCCAGGGCTTTCAAGTCACGCGCGAAGGCGTGGTGGTGCAGCGTGCCAAAGACCGCGAAGCCCGCGATGGCGGGCAGTTCGGGGCGGCCTTGCGCTGGCTTGGCGATGACACCGAGTACGGCCTGTACTTCATGAATTACCACAGCCGCACACCCACCGTGGGCACGATCACCGCCAACACCAACCTGGCCACCATCGGGCGTATCGCGGCCACCGCCAACGCCATCGCGCCCGGCAGCGGCTCGGGCCTGGCCCAGAGCACCATGCTCGGTCGTGGTCAGTACTACCTCGACTACCCGGAAGACATCCGTCTGTACGGCGCCAGTTTCTCCACCACCTTGCCCACCGGCACGGCGTGGACCGGCGAGATCAGCTACCGCCCGAATGCGCCGGTGCAGCTCAACACCACCGACTTGACGCTGGCGTTGGTCAACCCGATTGCCGGCCAAACCGCCTCGCCGATCCGCAGCTCGTTCGGCTCGGATAACTCAGGCTACCGCCGCAAGGAAATCACCCAGATCCAAAGCACCATGACCCAGTTCTTCGATCAGGTGCTGGGCGCCGAACGTCTGACATTGGTGGGCGAGGCGGCCTATGTGCACGTCGGCGGCCTGGAGGCCAAAACCAAACTGCGCTACGGCCGCGACTCGGTGTATGGCGCCTATGGTTTCGGCGGCGATACCGACGGCTTCGTCACCGCCAATTCCTGGGGTTATCGCGCCCGCGCAATCCTGGATTACAACAACGTGTTTGCCGGGGTGAACCTCAAGCCCAACCTGTCCTGGTCCCATGACGTCAGCGGCTATGGGCCGAACGGGATATTCAACGAAGGCGCCAAGGCGATCAGCGTCGGTGTGGACGCGGATTACCGCAACACCTACACCGCCAGCCTGAGCTACACCGACTTTTTTGGCGGCGACTACAACACCCTCACCGACCGCGACTTTATCGCCCTCAGCTTCGGCGTGAACTTCTGATCTGCTTTAAGGAAGGACAACAACCTATGCGTAAGATATTTGCAGTGATGGCCCTGAGTCTGCTGGCCGCCCACGTGATGGCGGCGGTATCGCCCGAAGAGGCCGCCAAGCTTGGCACCACCCTGACGCCGGTCGGCGCTGAAAAAGCCGGCAACGCCGATGGCTCGATCCCGGCCTGGACCGGCGGCATCCCCAAAAACGCCGGCGCGGTGGACAGCAAGGGGTTTCTGGCCGACCCATTTGCCAATGAAAAACCGCTGTTCGTGATCACCGCCGCCACGGTCGACAAGTACAAAGACAAGCTCTCCGACGGCCAGGTGGCGATGTTCAAGCGCTACCCCGAAACCTACAAGATCCCGGTGTACCCAACCCACCGCACGGTCAACCTGCCGCCGGACATCTACGAGTCGATCAAGCGCAGCGCGCTCAACGTGCATGCGATCAACGACGGCAATGGCCTGGAGAATTTCACCGGCAACCGCTACTACGCGTTCCCGATTCCGAAAAATGGCGTGGAAGTGCTGTGGAACCACATCACCCGCTACCACGGCGGTAACCTCAAACGCATCATCACCCAGGCGACTCCGCAAACGAATGGCAGCTACACGCCGATCCGTTTCGAAGAAGAAGTGGCAGTGCCGCAAGCCATCCCGGACATCGACCAGGCAAAGGCGGCCAACGTGCTGAGCTTCTTCAAGCAATCGGTCACCGCCCCGGCACGTCTGGCGGGCAACGTGCTGTTGGTGCACGAAACCCTCGACCAAGTGAAGGAACCGCGCCTGGCCTGGATCTACAACGCCGGCCAGCGCCGGGTTCGCCGCGCGCCGCAAGTCTCCTACGACGGCCCGGGCACCGCCTCCGACGGCCTGCGCACCACCGACAACTTCGACATGTTCTCTGGCGCGCCCGACCGCTACGACTGGAAGCTGGTCGGCAAAAAAGAGGTCTACATCCCCTACAACAGCTACAAGCTCGATTCGCCGACCCTCAAGTACGACGACATCATCAAGGCCGGGCACATCAACCAGGACCTGACCCGCTACGAACTGCACCGCGTGTGGGAAGTGATCGGCACCGTCAAGCCGAGCGAACGGCACATCTACGCCAAGCGCCACATGTACATCGACGAAGACAGCTGGCAGGTCGCGCTGGTTGATCACTACGACGGCCGTGGCCAACTGTGGCGGGTTGCCGAGGGCCACGCGCAGTTTTACTACGACCATCAGGTGCCGGCCTACACCGTGGAAACGCTGTACGACATCATCGCCGGGCGCTACATCGCGCTGGGCATGAAAAACGAGGAGAAGAGCAGCTTCGTGTTCGGCTTTGCGGCCAAGGCGGCGGATTACACACCGGCAGCGTTGAGGTCTGAGGGCGTGCGCTGATCTTCAATTGCAATGCAATCACCCTGTGGGAGCTGGCTTGCCTGCGATGGCGGTACACCTGCCACAGCTGGGCCAACTGACCCAACGCTATCGCTGGCAAGCCAGCTCCCACATTGACCGGGTTCCACTTTAGGGTGGGGTGGAATCCCGGGTTTTGTGCATGGCTATAAATCACCCCGCTGAATACTTCTTCAACAACCGCCGACCACAGGACTAGGGTAGGCGCCAGGTTGCATAACAATAAAAAGCAGGATGCAGCAATGACCGCCATGACACGCTGCCTGGACCGTCCTGGATTCATGCCACGGCTGTCCGCCCACCACCTGTTGCGCCCGCGCCTGGCCGGGCCTTTGCTGGCGGCGCCGGTCAGGGTGAAGCTGCTCTGCGCGCCGGGTGGCAGTGGCAAGAGCGCGTTGCTCGCCGAGTGTGCGTTGCAGGCGCCGGCGGAGTGTCAGGTGTATTGGCTGGCGCTCAATGGCGCCGTGCTCAGCCCCGATGATTTTGGCGCGCGGCTGGCGCAACACCTCGGTTTGTCGTTCGTCGACGAAGCCACCTTGTTGCTCGACCTCAGCCGGTGGCACAGCCCGGCGTGGATATTTCTCGACGATTTCTGCCGCCTGCCGGCCCCCGAACTGGACGCCTTGCTCGACCGTTTGCTGAGCGCCGCCAGCCCGGCGCTGACCTGGTGGCTGGGCGCCCGGCGGCGCCCGCTGTGCAACTGGCCGCGTCTGCTGCTCGACGATGAGCTGCTGGAATGCAGTGAGTTGATGTTCAGCCCTGCGGAAATCCAGCAACTGCTCGGGCCCACGCACACCGTCGACAGCGTGATGCAGTTCAGCGGCGGCTGGTGCGCCGGCGTGCGCATCGCTTTGCTCGGTGACGGGCACCCGGACAGAACCTTGCTCGACTACCTGCAACACGAACTCTTCGGCACCTTGCCCGCCGAGCTGGCGGAGGCCTGGCGTGTGTTGGCGCATATGCCGCGCTTCAACCCGGGCTTGTGTGAGCACTTGTTCGGCTTTGGTGACGGCGATCACTACCTGCGCGACCTGCAAGCGCTGGGCGCATTTATCCAGCCGTGGGAGGACACCACTGACTGGCTGCAAATTTTTGCGCCATTGGCGCAACTGATCCGCGATGAGCCCTGGCCGGCCAAGCGTTCCTGGCACCGTCGCGCCTGCCAATGGTTCACCGCGCAGCAGGACTGGCAGGCCGCCTTTGAACAGGCGCTGCTGGCCGAAGCCTACGAAGTGGCGGTGAGCCTGTTGCAGCACTTCAGTTTTGAAGACTTGTTCCGTCAACAGAACGCAGTGCTGCTGTTGCGCCTGCATGAGCAGCATGGCGATGAATTGATGCTCGGCTCGGCGCAACTGGTGGGGCTGGTCACGGCGGCGTTGCTGTTTGCCGGACGCTTCGACCAGGCAGCTTTGTGTATCGATCAATTGGCAAGGTTCGCCCCGCAACCGACGGCGGCGCAACAGCGTTATCTGTTGGCCCGCTGGCAGGCGCAATGGGGCTGGCTGTTGCACTTGAGCGGCGATGCCCAGCGCTCCCGCGAGCATTTTCTCGAGGCGCTGCAAGCCTTGCCCGACAGCGCCTGGACCTCGCGCCTGATGTGCCTTTCGGGCCTGACCCAGCAAGCCTTGCTGCGAGGTGAACTGGACGTGGGCCAGGCCTTGAACCGCGAAGCCCTGTGCCTGGCGCGTGCACAGGGTTCGTTGGTGCTGGAGGCATTGCTGGAGCTGGATCATGCGCAACTGCTGGAACAACGCGGCGCACCCTACCGGGCGCAGAGCCTGTTGGAGCATGTGCAGGCAATGCTGGTTGGGCAGCGGCTCAAGGCCGGCCCGTTGGTGGGGCGGATTGCCTTGCGGCGCGGGCATCTTGCGCTGCGACAAGGCCAGGATGCGCTGGCCACTGAGTGTTTCGAGGCCGGTTTGACGATGTGCCTGCACAGCCAGGACAAGCGCGTGCTGTACGGTTTTCTCGGCCTGGCGCTGCTGGCAGCGAACCGAGGCGATTACGCCCAGGCGTTTATCCAGCTGCGTGAGGCCGAGCGCTTGATGCAGCAGCGCCAGGTACCGGACACGGTGTATCGCGCGGTGCTGCTGTTGGTCAGCGGGCATTTCTGGTTGCAGCAGGGCCGCGCCGAATTGACGCTGGAAGCGGTGCGCCGGGTGCTGCGCCACTTTCGCGGGCCCGATGCCAAGCAGGCGCCGCCGGCCACGCTGGAACTGATCCCGCGCCTGGAGTATTTGCTGGTGCTGGCCGAAGTGAAGCTGGGCTGTGCCGAGCAGCCAATTGCACGGCTCAACGATTTGCTCGACACCACTCGGCAGCGCGGCATGCTGTGCCTGGAAACCGAGTTGCAACTGGTGCTGGGCGAGGTGGCCTGGCAGCTCGGTGATCCGCTGATGGCTCGTCGGGCCCTGGAGGCTGGGCTGGCGCTGGCCGGGCGCTGCCAGGTGCAGCAGGCGATTCGCGAACTGCGGTTGCGCTCGCCAGGGTTACTGAGTGAACTGGGCCTGGAGGCGCAGGCGGCGCCCAGCGGCGTGGCGGAAAATCCCCTGAGCCAGCGCGAGCTGCAAGTGCTGCAATTGATCGCCCTGGGCAACTCCAACCTGGAAATCGCCGACCGGCTGTTTATCTCGTTGCACACCGTCAAGACCCACGCGCGGCGTATCCACAGCAAGCTCGGCGTGGAGCGGCGCACGCAGGCGGTGGCGAAAGCCAAGACATTGGGGTTGATGGTGTAGGCGGTGGGATCATCCATAGGGGTTGAATGCCGTCTCATGCTTTCGTGGCGAGCGGGCTTGCCCCGCGTTGGGCTGCGCAGCGGCCCTATGAGGATATTGAGATTTTCCTCGTGGAGCGCGGCGCCTGTTTTTGGGGCTGCTGCGCAGCCCGACGCGGGGCAAGCCCGCTCGCCACGGGTGCGGGTGTGCTGGAGGGGTTGTGTTTAGCCGTAGAAGGCTTGGCGGTAGTCGCCGGGTGTGGCCCCATGGCTTGGCGAAAGCGATGGGCAATGACGTCTCATGCTCTCGTGGCGAGCGGGCTTGCCCCGCGTTGGGCGCATCGGCCCTGTGAGGATATTGAGATTTTCCTCGTGGAGCGCGGCGCCTGTTTTTGGGGCTGCTGCGCAGCCCGACGCGGGGCAAGCCCGCTCGCCACGGGTGCGGGTGTGCTGGAGGGGTTGTGTTTAGCCGTAGAAGGCTTGGCGGTAGTCGCCGGGTGTGGCCCCATGGCTTGGCGAAAGCGATGGGCAATGACGTCTCATGCTTTCGTGGCGAGCGGGCTTGCCCCGCGTTGGGCTGCGCAGCGGCCCTGTAAGGAGATTGAGATTTTCCTCGTGGAGCGCGGCGCCTGTTTTTGGGGCTGCTGCGCAGCCCGACGCGGGGCAAGTCCGCTCGCCACGGGTGCGGGTGTGCTGGAGGGGTGTGTTTAGGCGTGGAAGGCTTGGCGGTATTCGCCGGGTGTGGCGCCCATGGCTTGGCGAAAGCGGTGGGTGAAGTGGCTGGCGCTGGAGAAGCCGCACATCCAGGCAATGTCGCCCAGGGGGAGCGTGCCGGCACGCAGCAGGCTTTGCGCGCGGGCCAAGCGTCG
Source organism: Pseudomonas sp. LBUM920 (assembly GCF_003852315.1). NCBI lineage: Bacteria > Pseudomonadati > Pseudomonadota > Gammaproteobacteria > Pseudomonadales > Pseudomonadaceae > Pseudomonas > Pseudomonas edsoni (SeqCode). The sequence goes on along the minus strand of NZ_CP027762.1, from coordinate 5,459,430 downwards.
CGCCAACAGGTATTGATGGGGCGGCAGGCCGAAGCTTTGGCGGAACATCCGCGCGAAATGGTATTCCGACAGCGCACACATCCCGGCCAATTGCCCCAGGCTGATCGGGTCGTCGAGGTGATGGTCGATGTAGTCCACCAACCGCCGGCGCTGATGCGCGGCCAATCCGCCTTTCAAACGCAGACCGTCGCGCGCGCCAACCTGGCTGAGCAAAGTGTGGCTGAGCATTTCATGGGCCAGGCTGCTGGTCAGCAGGCGTTCGGCGGGCTCGTGCCAGTTGAGCGCGATCAACTGGTGAAAGCGCCGGGCCTGGCTGGCGTCTTCAAGAAAGGTGCTTTCGCGCAATTGCAATTCGCGCGGTTCGCGGTCCAGCAGGGTGACGCAGCCGAGGGCAAATTGCTCGGGGCTGAAGTACACATGGGCCAGGCGGATTTCACCATTGATCACCCAGGCTGACTGATGCTCGGCCGGCAGGATGCAGAGTTTGTCAGGGCCACCTTTGGTGCCGGGCTGATCACGGCGAAAAGTCCCGGTGCCGCCGCCGATGTAGCAGGACAAAGTGTGGTGGGTGGGCGCCTGGTAGTCCTGAGCATCGTGATGGTTGCTCCACAACGCCGCAGACAAGCCGTCACCGAGCTCGGCGCAGGCTTCGAGGCGTGCGTTGGGCGAGCGGTTGAGGGCTTGAAAGACTTGCAGCGATTCCAGCTCTGGCATGGTTGTTCTCTCCGACGCCTTGCATCCTACTCCGCAGCGCGGGCGCTGTGATCCCGCCGCCCGACAAAAGCGCAAGAATGTGCAAGAGCGCGGGCCGGTCTGCGGGCAACACTGTGGCTCAATCGACGGAGCCCGCTATGAACCTTTTCCTGTACTTACTTACCGTGCTGATCTGGGGCACTACCTGGATTGCCCTCAAGTGGCAATTGGGTGTCGTGGCGATTCCAGTGTCGATCGTCTATCGCTTTGGCCTGGCGGCGCTGGTGCTGTTTGCGCTGTTGCTGCTCAGCCGCAAATTGCAGGTGATGAACCGGCGCGGGCACCTGATTTGCCTCGCCCAGGGCGTGTGCCTGTTTTGCGTCAACTTCATGTGTTTTCTGACGGCCAGTCAATGGATTCCCAGCGGCCTGGTGGCGGTGGTGTTTTCCACGGCCACGCTGTGGAATGCCCTCAATGCGCGGGTGTTTTTCGGTCAGCGGGTGGCGCGCAACGTGTTGATGGGCGGCGCGCTTGGATTAATGGGGTTGGGTTTTCTGTTCTGGCCGGAGCTGGTCGGGCACACCGCCAGCCCGCAGACGTTGCTGGGCTTGGGTTTGGCGTTGTTGGGGACGATGTGTTTTTCGGCCGGCAACCTGCTGTCTAGCCTGCAGCAGAAGGCCGGGCTCAAGCCGTTGACCACCAATGCCTGGGGCATGGCCTATGGTTCGGTGATGCTCGCGACCTATTGCGCGGTGCGCGGGATACCGTTCGACATGGATTGGAGTGCGCGTTATGTCGGAGCGCTGTGGTACCTGGTGATTCCGGGGTCGGTAATTGGTTTTACCGCCTACCTCACGTTGGTGGGCCGTATGGGCCCGGAGCGCGCGGCGTATTGCACGGTGCTGTTTCCGGTGGTGGCGCTGAATGTGTCGGCGTTTGCCGAGGGGTATCAGTGGACGGCGCCGGCGTTGATGGGGCTGGTGCTGGTGATGCTGGGGAATGTGTTGGTGTTTCGTAAGGTTAAACCGAGCCAGCCTGTGGATCCGATGCTCAAGGCCAAGCAAATCTGATGGGGGCGCTGGCTTGCCGGCGATGGCGGTAAGTGGATGAGCCGGCAGGTACACCGCTATCGCCGGCAAGCCAGCTCCCACCTTGGAGCGAGTTGTTCCGGCGTTCAGGCTGGGGTGCTCGTTCTATTTGAGACCCAGACGCCTGGCCATGCGGCCGAGGTTGGCGCGGTCGAGGCCCAGTTCGCGGGCGGCGCTGGCCCAGTTGTGCTGGTGGCGCTCCAGGCAGGCGCTGATGACTTGGCGCTGGTAATGCTCGGTGGCCTGGCGCAGGTCACCGGTGACCACAGGGGCCACATCGGCCGGTGCGTCGATTGCCAGCGGCGCGCTGACATCGGGCAGGTCCAGGTCGTGGGCACTCAGGCTCAGGATCTTCGGACGTTCGCGACAGTTTCCCATGGCTTTTAGCGCGCTGCGTCCGATCAAATGTTCCAACTCCCGCACATTGCCCGGCCAGTTGTACGCCAGCAGCGCCGCTTGAGCGTCGCCGGTCAGGCGCAGGCTGCCCAGGCCCATGCGTGAACGGTTCTGCTCGAGGAAGAAGCCCGCCAGCAGCAGCACATCTCGGCCACGTTCGCGCAGCGCCGGCACTTGCAGCGGGTACACGCTCAGGCGGTGATAAAAGTCGGCACGGTAGCGGCCGTTGCGCACCTCTTCGGCCAAGTCGCGGTTGGTGGCGGCGATCAGGCGCACGTCCACTTGATGCTCCTTGTCCGAGCCCAGGCGCTGCAGTTGGCCGCTTTGCAGCACGCGCAACAGTTTGGCCTGCACGGTCAGCGACAGCTCGCCCACTTCATCCAGAAACAGCGTGCCGCCATTGGCCAGTTCGAATTTGCCGCGGCGCTCGTTCAGCGCGCCGGTAAAGGCACCGCGCACATGGCCGAACAGCTCGCTTTCCACCAGGGTTTCCGGGAGTGCAGCGCAGTTGAGGCTGATCAGGGGTTTGTCTGCGCGCGGCGACGCGGCGTGGATGGCCTGGGCGACCAGTTCCTTGCCGACGCCGGTTTCGCCGGTAATCAACACGGTCAGGTCGCTGCCGCCCACTAGCTTGATTTCCTCGACCAGGTGCTTGTGGGCCTTGCTCTGGCCAATCATTTCCTTGTGCTGCTGGCCGCTGGCCTGGCGGTAGATCTCGGCGCGCTGGTGCTCATCTTCGGCGCGCAAGGCCAAGCGCTCGATACGTTCGGCGACGTTGACGGTGGCCGCTGCCAGGCTGGCGAAGGCCTGCAGGGCGTCGAGTTCGACACGCTCGAAGCGCTCGGTGTCCAGCGCGTCGAGGGTCAGCAGGCCCCAGGGTTTGTCGTCGATAAACAGCGGGCAGCCCATGCAGTCGTGCACTTGCAGGTGGCCGTGCAGGCCATCGACCAAACCATCGTAGGGGTCCGGCAGTTCGCTGTCGGTGTCAAAGCGGGTAGGGCCGGGGCTGCTCAGCAGCACCGCAAAGCGTGGGTGCTCGCTGACCTTGAAGCGTCGGCCGAGGGTGTCGGTGCTTAAACCGTCCACCGCCAACGGCACCAGCCATTCACCGTCCAGGCGCAACAGCGCGGCGGCATCGCACGGCAGCAGCGCGCGCATGGCTTGCAACAGGCGTCGGTAGCGCTCGCCTTCGGGCAGTTCGCGCGACAAGTCGGCAACCAGAGGCAGCAGGGTAGTGAGCAGCGATTGTGCAGTCATAATGACTCCTTGTAGTCCTTATGACTATAAAGTGTAGGAAGTCATATTGACTACTTTATATTTAACCAATTGAAAAATAACGGTTTATAAGTTGGCACGAATACTGAGTACGTAAGGGCAATCAGTAAAAAGACCCAGGAGTCTGCCATGCTTAGTGCCCAAGACCGTGCCATCGTCAAATCCACCGTGCCCCTGCTGGAAAGCGGCGGCGAAGCGCTGATCACGCACTTCTACCGCATGATGCTCAGCGAGTACCCGGACGTTCGCCCGCTGTTCAACCAGGCCAATCAGGCCAACGGCGACCAGCCCCGCGCCTTGGCCAATGGCGTGCTGATGTACGCGCGGCATATCGACCAGTTGGACCAACTGGGCGATCTGGTCGCAAAGATCATCAACAAGCACGTGGCCCTGCAGATCCTGCCGGAGCACTACCCAATTGTGGGCACGTGCCTGCTGCGGGCCATTGCCGAGGTGCTGGGCAGCGAGATTGCCACGCCCCAGGTGCTGAGCGCCTGGGGCGCCGCCTATGGTCAGTTGGCCGATATCCTGATAGGCGCCGAAGCCGCCATCTACGACGAAAAAGCCCAGGCCCCGGGCGGCTGGCGCGGCGCGCGGCCGTTCCAGTTGGTCAAGCGCGTGGAGGAGAGCAACGAAATCATTTCGTTCTATTTTGCCCCGGTGGATAACGGCCAGATCCTGGCGGCCGCGCCGGGCCAGTACCTCGGCATGAAGCTGATGATCGATGGCGAAGAAGTGCGCCGCAATTATTCCTTGTCGGCCCTGAGCGATGCGGGTTTGTACCGCATCAGCGTCAAGCGCGAGGCTGGTGGGCGGGTGTCCAACTACCTGCATGACCAGATGCACGTCGGCGCGACCCTCGAGCTGTTCCCGCCATCGGGCGAATTCACCCTGGTTGCCAGCGACAAGCCGCTGGTGCTGATCAGCGGCGGGGTGGGCATCACACCGACGCTGCCGATGCTCGAAGCAGCCCTGGCCACCGAGCGCCCGGTGCACTTTATCCACTGCGCGCGAAACGGCGGGGTGCATGCGTTCCGTGAATGGGTCGACGCCCTGGCGGCCAAGCACCCGCAACTCAAGCGCTTCTATTGCTACGCAGAAGACGATGGCGTGAGCCCGGCCGCAGACAAAGTCGGGATGCTGAGCCAGGAGCAACTGGCGGCGTGGTTGCCCGAACAGCGTGACCTCGACGCCTACTTCCTGGGCCCTAAAGGCTTCATGGCGGCGGTCAAGCGCCACCTTAAAGCCCTCGGTGTGCCGGACAAACAGGCGCGCTACGAGTTCTTCGGCCCGGCCGCGGCCCTGGAATAAGGTTTCCAGGCACAGCACCGTTCAACCTGTGGGAGCGGGCTCGCTCGCGAAGGCTCAGTGTCAGTCGACTTATAAGTGGCTGATCCACCGCCTTCGCGAGCAAGCCCGCTCCCACAATTGGCTTTGCATTCCTCTCGATTAATCCGCCGTTAACCCCTTTCTGTTTTAACCATCCCCTGTGTGTAAACTTGCGGCCATCAGGCACAACCATAATCAGGCAAAGGGAAACGGGGATGAGTGACGAATTGCGTTTAGGCAGGGAGCGGCGCTTTCTGGTGTTGCTGGGCATCATCTGCCTGGCGCTGATCGGCGGTGCGTTGTACATGCAGGTGGTACTGGGCGAAGCGCCATGCCCGCTGTGCATCCTGCAGCGCTACGCCTTGCTGTTGATCGCGGTGTTTGCGTTCATCGGTGCCGCCATGCGCCGCAAAGGCGCGGTCACCTTCTTTGAAGGGTTGGTGGTCCTCAGCGCCTTGGGCGGCGTGGCTGCGGCCGGCCATCATGTGTACACGCAGTTTTTCCCTGCGGTCAGCTGTGGCATCGATGTCCTGCAGCCGATTGTCGATGACTTGCCGCTGGCCAAAGTCTTTCCCCTGGGCTTCCAGGTCGATGGCTTCTGCAGCACGCCGTACCCGCCGATCCTTGGCCTGTCCCTGGCACAGTGGGCGCTGGTAGCGTTTGTGCTGACGGTGATCCTGGTTCCGCTGGGCATCTATCGGAATCGTCAACGCACGGCCTGAAGCGGCCCACTGAAACGCCCTGTTCTTGCTTAATGGAAGGACGGGGCGTTTTTGTATGTAGGGTTTTGTGAAAGGGACGTGACGAAGGGCAACTTGAGGTGCGCGCAGCGTGCGACATGTTGTCACACGGACGCGGTCGCAGGACGTTTCTGACGCGCCGCGCCGGTCCATAAATTTGCATAAAACGGCCAAGATGTGCTGTCAGTTCATCGATTGAACGGTGCCGCGAACGTCGCACCGGTTGCCTCATTCAGTGATGTCCGAATGCCTTGTTTTATGGGGACTTGGATACGTTTTGCATGCCCTTACAAGGTGTAAGGGAAGGGCGCTGTCACGCAATAACACGGCAATTTTTGTGGTTTTTGTTGAGAATCGAACACGATAAGATCCCGAACCTTTGCAAGATTGGTGAAGGATTGTTGCTGGAATCGATAAAAATTATTTCTTTATAAGACATGGTTTATACATCGCTAGCTAACTACAATCGCCCGCACTGAATGTCCGGTGCTGTTCAATCTTTGAGCATTGGAGCGGTCGAGGGGCAGATGGATGGCTCTGTGCGACCCCAGGTTCCGGCAGCCTTTCAACTATCCGCACCAAATGGAATTGGTCTGTAACAAGGCCTTTAGCCACGAAATCGAATAAGAACTCACCGCAGGTCCGTGCAACGTCCATGTATGGCGTGCCGGGCAGGCTCTTATTCAATCGAAGAGAAATGCCAACCCTTGGCAGGGTGAAGTGTTGGCGATCAAAACCCAACTGCATTGCGCAAGCTGCTTTAGAGGTCGTGAGATGAGTAAAAACAGGTACCCCCGATTACTAGGCTTTTTGCCGCTGCTTGGCATGTTGTTAATGCTGGGAGGCTGCAAGTGGACCTTGCTCGACCCAAAAGGACAGGTCGGTCTGGATGAACGAAACCTGATCATCACCGCCACCCTGCTGATGCTGCTGGTCGTGGTCCCCGTGATCATCATGACCTTCGCCTTCGCCTGGAAATACCGCGCGTCGAACACCAGCGCTACCTACGCGCCGAAGTGGTCGCACTCCACCAAGATCGAAATCGCAGTGTGGCTGGTGCCGATCCTCATCATCATTGCCCTGGGTTATGTGACCTACAAGTCCACCCACGCACTGGACCCGTACCGTCCGCTGGAATCCGACGTCAAGCCGATCAACATCGAAGTCGTCGCGCTGGACTGGAAGTGGCTGTTCATCTACCCGGACCTGGGTATCGCCACTGTTAACGAAATCCAGTTCCCGGAGCACACTCCGCTGAACTTCAAGATCACCTCCGATGCTGTGATGAACTCGTTCTTCATCCCTGCTCTGGGCGGCCAGATCTACGCGATGGCAGGCATGCAGACCAAGCTGCACCTGATCGCCAACCAGAAAGCTGAAATGGAAGGCATCTCCGCCAACTATAGCGGCGCTGGCTTCACCGGCATGAAATTCAAAGCGATCTCGACGAGCCAGGAAGATTTCGACGCCTGGGTAGCCAAAGTCAAGGCCGCACCTAAACAGCTTGATCAAGCTGAATACGATGCTCTTGCCAAACCAAGCCAGAACAACCCAGCCACTCTGTACTCCGCGTACACGCCGGACCTGTTTCAGAAAATCGTCGACAAGTACGAAGGTATGAAGCCAGGCAAGCCGGTCAAGCACGAGAAGAAAGAAGTGGCCGCGGTTGAAGGTTCTGACACGGGCTCGCATTCAACTGCTGGGGCAGAGGAGTAAACGATGTTTGGTAAATTAAGTTGGGATGCGGTCCCGTTCCACGAGCCGATCGTGATGGTGACTATCGCCATGATCGCGCTGGGTGGTCTGGCACTGTTTGCTGCAATCACGTATTTCAAGAAGTGGACCTACCTGTGGACCGAGTGGTTGACCTCTGTCGACCACAAAAAAATCGGTGTCATGTACGTCATCGTTGCCATGGTCATGCTGCTGCGTGGTTTTGCCGACGCCATCATGATGCGTACCCAGTTGGCCATGGCCACCGAGGGTTCGCCTGGCTACCTGCCGCCTGAACACTATGACCAGATCTTCACCGCTCACGGTGTGATCATGATCATCTTCATGGCGATGCCATTCTTCACCGGCTTGATGAACCTTGCCTTGCCGCTGCAGATCGGTGCGCGTGACGTTGCCTATCCGTTCCTGAACTCCTTGAGCTTCTGGCTGCTGGTTTCCGGCGTGGTGCTGATCAACCTGTCCCTGGGCGTCGGCGAATTCGCCAAGACCGGTTGGGTTGCGTATCCACCGCTGTCGGGCATTCAGTACAGTCCGGGCGTGGGTGTGGACTACTACATCTGGGCGCTACAGTTATCAGGACTCGGGACGACACTGACGGGGGTCAACTTCCTGGCCACCGTCCTGAAAATGCGCGCCCCTGGCATGAAACTGATGGACATGCCTATCTTCACCTGGACCTGCACCTGGGCCAACGTCCTGATCGTGGCTTCGTTCCCGATCCTGGCCGCTACCATGGCGCTGCTGTCGCTTGACCGTTACCTGGATTTCCACATTTTCACCAATGAACTTGGTGGCAATCCGATGATGTACGTGAACCTGTTCTGGGCATGGGGTCACCCTGAGGTGTACATCCTGATCCTGCCAGCGTTCGGTATCTTCTCTGAAGTGATCTCGACCTTTACCGGCAAGCGCCTGTTCGGTCACCACTCGATGGTTTACGCATCGGGCGCGATCTCTGTACTGGGCTTCATGGTGTGGCTGCACCACTTCTTCACCATGGGTTCGGGGGCCAGCGTCAACGCCTTCTTCGGCCTGGCGACGATGCTGATTTCCATCCCGACGGGTGTGAAGCTATTCAACTGGCTATTCACCATCTACCACGGCCGTCTGCGTATCACCAGCCAGGTTCTGTGGACCCTGGGCTTCATGGTGACCTTCGCAATCGGCGGCATGACCGGCGTACTGCTGGCCATCCCGGGTGCTGACTTCGTACTGCACAACAGCCTGTTCGTGATCGCTCACTTCCACAACGTGATCATCGGTGGTGCTGTATTCGGTTACATCGCTGGTTTCAGCTTCTACTTCCCGAAAGCGTTCGGCTTCAAGCTGCACGAAGGTTGGGGCAAGGCTGCATTCTGGTTCTGGATCTCGGGCTTCTTCGTCGCGTTCATGCCGCTCTATGCACTGGGCTTCATGGGCATGACCCGTCGTCTGAACGCTACCACCAACCCTGAGTGGGTGCCGTACCTGTACGTTGCCATGTTCGGTGCGTTGATGATCGCTGCCGGTATCGCCTGCCAGCTGATCCAGCTGTACGTGAGTATCCGTGACCGTAAGCAGAACGCTTGCGAATCCGGCGACCCATGGAATGGCCACACCCTGGAATGGTCGACTTCGTCGCCACCGCCGTTCTACAACTTCGCTGTGATTCCTACTGCGAACACGATCGATGCGTTCACCGAAGCGAAGGAAGACGGTACTGCGTACCAGCAACCCAAGCATTACGAGCCGATCCACATGCCGAACAACACCGCCACTGGCGTGGTGATGGGCGCGCTGTTGACCGTGTTCGGTTTCGCGATGATCTGGCACATCTGGTGGCTGGCAATCGTGGGCCTGGTAGGCACCATCGGTTACTTCATCATTCACGCTGCCCGTGATGATCAAGGCTACATGGTGCCGGTCGAAACGATCGAGCGCATCGAAGCCGAGCAACACGCTCGCCTGGTAGCCGAGAAGAAAATCCCGGCCAACCGTGTAGAAACCTCGTTGGAACAGGCTTAAACCATGTCGAACTTAGTGACCAATGCTGGACACGCCCATGTCGATGACCATGGGCACGATGACCATCACCACGACTCGGGGCCAATGACCGTATTCGGTTTCTGGCTCTACCTGATGACCGACTGCATCTTGTTTGCGTCGATCTTCGCGGTGTACGCGGTACTGGTAAACAACGTAGCGGGTGGCCCATCGGGCCACGACATCTTCGAACTGCCTTACGTGCTCGGCGAAACCGCCTTGCTGTTGTTCAGTTCGATCACCTACGGCTTCGCCATGCTGGCCTTCTACAAGGGCAGCAAGAAGGGCGTGCTGAGCTGGTTGGCACTGACCTTCCTGTTCGGCCTGGGCTTTATCGGTATGGAGGTCAACGAGTTCCACCTGCTGATCTCCGAAGGCTACGGCCCGCACCGTTCCGGCTTCCTGTCCGCGTTCTTCACGCTGGTAGGCACCCACGGTCTGCACGTATCTGCCGGCCTGCTGTGGATGGCGGTGATGATGTATCAGGTCAATAAACACGGCCTGACCAACACCAACAAGACTCGCCTGAGCTGCCTGAGCCTGTTCTGGCACTTCCTGGACGTGGTCTGGATCTGCGTCTTCACCGTTGTTTACCTGATGGGGACTCTGTAATGGCTAATGCACACTCCCATGACCATGACAGCCATGATGCGAGCCACGGCAGCGTTAAGTCGTATGCCATCGGCTTCATCCTGTCGGTAATCCTGACGCTCATCCCGTTTGGTCTGGTGATGTACCCGACCCTGCCGAAGTCCATCACGTTGATGATCGTTCTGGCATTCGCGGTGATTCAGGTTCTGGTTCACCTGGTGTACTTCCTGCACCTGGATCGTTCCAAAGAGCAGCGCGATAACGTGATTGCGTTTGTGTTCGCAGGCCTTGTGATCCTGCTGCTGGTTGGTCTGTCGATATGGATCATGTTCAGCATCCACACGTTCATGATGGCGAAGTGAGGTAAGACCCGATGTCGCTTAAGCACTTTATCCAAATCACCAAACCGGGGATCATTTTCGGTAACGTGCTTTCTGTGGCAGGCGGTTTCTTCCTGGCCTCCAAGGGACATGTCGATCTGGCCATCTTCCTGGCTGCAATGATCGGCACCTCCCTGGTGGTAGCTTCCGGTTGTGTATTCAACAACTGCATTGACCGCGACATCGATATCAAGATGGAACGCACCAAGAACCGCGTGCTGGTCCAGGGCCTTATCTCCCTGAAACTGGCACTGCTGTTCGCGACCGTCCTGGGTGTTGCCGGCGTCGTGTTGTTGTACAAGGTGGCCAACCCGTTGGCGGCGCTGTTTGCCGTGATCGGCTTTGTCATCTACGTCGGCCTTTACAGCCTGTACCTCAAGCGCAAGTCGGTTCACGGCACGCTGGTGGGCAGTCTGTCGGGGGCGATGCCGCCGGTGATTGGTTATGTGGCTGTGACCAATAGCTTCGACATGGCCGCGCTGGTGCTGCTGGTGATGTTCAGCCTGTGGCAGATGCCGCACTCTTATGCCATCGCGATTTTCCGCTTCAATGACTACCTGGCGGCTTCGATCCCGGTTCTGCCGGTCAAGCGTGGCATCCAGGTGGCCAAGAAACACATCCTGCTCTACATCCTGGCCTTCCTCGTGGCGACCTTGATGTTGACCTTCAGTGGCTATGCCGGCATGAGCTACCTCGCCGTCGCTGCCGCCATGGGCATGTACTGGTTGTACATGGCCTGGACCGGCTACAAGGCGGTGGATGACACCGTCTGGGCGCGCAAGCTGTTCGTGTTCTCGATCTTCACCATCACCGCGCTCAGCGTGATGATGTCCCTGGATTTCCAGGTACCGAAAGAGCTGTTGCTGACCTACGCACACTGAGTCATCGAGCAGTAAAAAACCCCGCCTTCGCAAGAAGCGCGGGGTTTTTTATGGAGTGGCCTTTAAACTATTCCCGAATTCTACAAATGCAGGAAGCAAACCGATGAGTAAAAAAGCCGTTATCGTATTCAGTGGCGGGCAGGACTCTACGACCTGTCTGATCCAGGCACTGCCGCTGTATGACGAAGTGCACTGCATTACCTTCGACTATGGCCAGCGCCATGTGGCAGAAATCGAGGTCGCCCAGAAGCTTGCCAAGCAGTTGGGCGCTACCGTTCACAAAGTCATGGACGTGTCCCTGCTCAACGAGTTGGCCATCAGCAGCCTGACTCGGGACAACATCCCGGTGCCGACCGTGAACAGTTCAGGCGACAGCCTGCCCAGCACCTTTGTGCCGGGGCGCAATATTCTGTTTCTGACCCTGGCGTCGATCTACGCCTATCAGGTAAAGGCGCAAACCGTCATTACCGGGGTGTGCGAAACCGACTTCTCAGGCTATCCCGATTGCCGCGATGAGTTCGTCAAAGCGCTGAACAAGGCGCTTGAACTGGGCATGGAGTACACGCTGCGCCTGGACACGCCGCTGATGTGGCTGAACAAGGCCGAAACCTGGGCCCTGGCGGATTACCATAACCAGTTGGACCTGGTTCAGCACCAGACCCTGACCTGCTACAACGGCGTCCTCGGCAGCGGTTGCGGTAACTGTGATGCGTGCAACTTGCGGGCTCGCGGCCTGAATGACTACCTGCAGAACAAGGCCGATGTGATGCACAGCCTCAAGCAGAAGTTGCAGCTGAACTAAATCAGCCCATATCCGCCTCGTCATACTCCTCTGTACGTGTTGTGCGAATCCAACACCCGCCTACAAGGAGTAGTCCATGGTCAGCGTAAGTCGTCGGTCCCTTCTCGCCATTGGCGCGGCCCTGCCGGTGCTGGGGCGCCTGGATTGGGCGGTGGCCAGCCCGCCGCCGGCACCCGCTGACAAGGTGCGGCTCAATTACAACGAAAGCCCCTACGGCCCCTCAGCCGCTGCCCGTGAGGCGATGCAGCGTGGGGTGGCCATCTCCGGGCTGTATCCCTATGGCCACATGTATGCCTTGGCTGGGCTTTTTGCCCAGCAGCAGGGCATCGCCGAAGAACAGGTCGCCGTGTTTGCCGGCTCCATGGCAGCGCTGCGCTACGCCGTGCTGGCGTTTACCAGCCAGACACGCGGGCTGGTGATGGCCACGCCGTCCTACGAAGTACCGCGCCAGGCCGCCGACTCATGGAAAGCGCCGGTGCGCGAAGTGAGCCTCAATGCCGAGCATGCGCACGACGTGCCCGCCATGCTTGCCGCCGATCCGCAGGCGGGCATGCTCTACCTGTGCAACCCCAACAACCCTACCGGCACCCTGACGCCAACCGAGGCGATCCGCCAGGCGTTGGCGAACAAGCCCAAAGGCAGCGTGCTGGTGGTGGACGAGGCGTACATCGACTTCTCTGATGCCCCAAGCTGTGTGAGTTGGGTCAAGGACCATGACGATTTGCTGGTGTTGCGCACCTTCTCGAAACTCTACGGCATGGCCGGCGCGCGCCTGGGCTTGGCGATTGGCCACCCGGCGCTGCTGGAACGGCTGGCGGTGTTCGGCGGCGACAACGTGCCAGCAGCCTCCACCTTGCTCGGCGCCCGGGCGAGCCTGGAAGACGTCAAGCTGCTGCCCCATCGCAAGGCGCTAAACGCTCGGTTGCGGGATGAGACCGTGGCGTGGCTGAAGGCGCGGGGGTTTGCCTGCACCGCGTCGCACAGCAACTGCTTCATGATCGACGTGAAACAACCGGCCCAGCAGGTCATCGAAAAGCTCGCAGCACACAATGTGTTGATCGGGCGGGTCTGGAAAGACTGGCCGCAATGGGTACGGGTGACGGTGGGCAATCAGCACGAGATGCAGCGGTTTCGCGAAGTATTTGCGGCGCAGGTGGCCTGAGCCAGGGCGCTCGGCAGCGCAAATGGCCATTGCGTGCTGATGGTCGGCTCGGTCCAGGAAGCACTGGACAAGCCCTGTACGGCATGTTTCATTCTTGTCTTTGTGTAGAGATATTTCCTACAGTATGGGTCGACTCTGACCAGAGGCTTCGGGATTGAAGCGTTCCCGTCAGAGCATTAGCCTCATACGTTGTCACTCATCAGGGACGATATTCATGCGAAGCGATGGCCAATCCAGCAACACCATGTCCATACAGCCCGCCGATGTGCGCCAATTGCTCGATGCCGAACTGACCCGGCGCGGCCTGGGGCACTTCGAGGTGTATCAGTGTGGGCCGACACTGGATGAAGCAGAGATCATCACCAACTACCCCGACGCGCTGGACCGCTCCGACTCGGCGGACGATTTTTACCAGCGTGGCCAACTGCTGTCCTTGTCCAAGGAGCGGGTTAAACCTTTTTTCTGGAGCGATGAAAACATCCTCGCGCCTGCCGCAGAAGCGGTGCCGGTGCCTGGGCCCTGTGCACCGGTGGGCGAGGGCGCGAGCTTTATCGTGCATGGCAACCGCGGTTTTTACTCGATCCTCAACCTGTGCAGCTTCGGCGAAGACCAGCAGTTTCGCGACACGGTGTTGGCCAACAAAAGTGAGCTGCAGATGCTGCTGGTCTCGGTCTACGACGAGGCCCTCGAAAGCTGCGCCACGGTCACGCCTGCGCCGATACAGGAAACGGTACTGACCCCACGAGAAACCGAAGTGTTGTCCTGGACCAGCCTGGGCAAGACCTACAACGAAATAGCCCTCCTGACCTCAATGAGCCCGCGTACCGTCAAGTTTCATATGAAGAATATCTTCAGCAAGCTGGACGTCACCAACGGCAAATCGGCGATTCGCAAGGCCCTGAACCTGGGGTACATCCGCGAACAGGCCTGATCTAGAGGCTTCCCACCTTATAAACGCTACGCTCGCCGGTGATTTTTCAGCGGCGAGTCTACGCGTGCGTCTCGTCGCAGCCTACCTGTCTAAAAGGGCAGCTTGTTCGCCATCGAGCGGTGCTTTAGTTTTTTTTGCAGCCGATGAGTCTAGCTCAGGCAAAAAAACAATAGCCGCACCACCTGAAAAAATTCCTTTGCCCAGCAATGAGACGGGTGTTGCAGCGTGCCGCTTAATTATGGAGTGATTATGCTGGTCGATAAAAACAAAGAACCTGCTGGCGAATACGCCGCGGGCATTTCCCGTGAAACCTTTGGAATGCTCAAGCACCTGTGCAAAAAAGATAACTATCACTGGGCCATCGCGTTGGGTAAGGATTACGCAATCATTGCCTTTGCCATCTACCTCTCCTTGGGCATCAGCTACTGGTTCTACCCGGTTTCGCTGTTTCTGATCGGCACCACGCAACGCGCCCTGGCGAATGTGCTGCACGAGTCAGCGCACAAGATGCTGGCCAAGAACCGCGTTATCAATTGGGTCTCCGGCACGTTTCTCTCAGGCTACCTGATCTTCCACCTGCATCAGTCCTACAGCACGTCGCACATCAAGAACCACCACGTGCACCTGGGCGATCCGGAAAAAGACCCTGACTACGCCTTCCACTTGCAGTGCGGCCTGTACGACGTCCAGCAAAGTGAACGTGAGTTCTTCCTCAAGAACGTCTTGCTGGCGCTGTCCGGCTACCGGACCGTGCAGTACATCCGGTACATCATCAAAGACCGCGTCAAAGCCCAGGGTGCGGATAAAACCATCCGCAACGAACGCATCATGCTGTGGGCTTACTGGGCGGTAATCTTCGCCGTCGCCGCCTGGTTCGGGGTGGTCGCGCAACTGTTGCTGTTCTGGCTGGTGCCGCTGTTCACCACCGCCGTGGCCGTGGGCTGGATCATCGAGTTGGCCGAGCATTACCCATTGCCGGCTGCTGAGACCGAGAAGCTGCTGCTCACCCGCAATCGCAAGGGCAACGCCCTGGAGAACTTCTTCTTCGGCCGCCATGACGACAACTACCACCTCGTGCACCACCTGCACCCGGCCATTCCTCACTGGAACATGCGCAAGGCTCATGAGCTGCTGATGTCGCACCCGGAGTACGCGCGTTGGGACAACCTGTGGGCGGGGATCTTTACCCGTGACCGCCATGGCCGCCACAAGGAAACCATGCTCAGTTACGCGGCCAAGTTTCGCGCGCACAAGATTGCCAACCACACCGATGATTCGAGCTTCGCACGTCGGATGCTGAACCAGGCCTACGGGGTTTAACGCCATGAATGACATCGACAACAGCCTGCTGGCAACCCTGGCGCTGAAGAAACTGGCGGCGAACAAGACGTACCGCGACCTGTTCCTGGCCAGTGACACGCTGCGCGACTTCCTGCGCCCGGCCGCCCTGCGCTACATCATTTCCGAAGACCGCATGGAGATGCTCGACAAGCTGGCCGCCCTGCAAGGCAAAGGCTATCGCACCGGCGTCGAATACGTCGGTGAAGAGGCCACCACCCTGGCCGAGGTGACCACGGCCACCGACGAATACCTGAAGCTGATCGACCTGATGGCGCTGCACCCCACACTGGCCGAGCCGCCACAGCTGGGTTTTGACCTGTCCAACGTCGGCACGATCATTTCCCGTGAACTGGCGATCGAGAACTGCTCGAAGATCCTTGCCCATGCAGCCGACAAGGAGGTCGGTGTGATCCTCAGCATGGAGCGGTCCCAGTGGACCGACTCGATCCTGGATATCTTCATGCACCTGAGTGCACGTTTTGCCAACTTGGGTATCACCCTGCAGGCGCAGTTGAACCGTACGCCCGATGACCTGGCGCAAGTGCTCGCAACGGGCTGCAAAGTGCGCCTGGTCAAGGGCGTCTATGCTGAGCCTGCTGCGATTGCCTTGCCGCGCGGTGCGCAATTGAACGAGCGTTACCTGGGGCTGTTGGACCGCATCAACGGCGCCAGCACGAACTACGCGTTCGCCACCCAGGACCCGCTGCTGGTGAAGGAGATTCTCGCCAGCGGGATTGCCAGCCGAGGCGAGCTGGAGATGCTGCACGGCGTGCGCCCCGAGCTGATCAAGGCGGTCAAGGACCAAGGCCAGGTCAAGACGCGTGTTTCAGCGGTCTACGGCACCAACTGGTACCTGCACCTGCTGCACCGCGTGGCCGAGTTCCCACAGAATATTTTTCTGGCGCTGGATGACGTGGCCTCGCCACGGCCTTCCGAAACCGCCAATCACTACTGAAAAGGACATTCTCATGAAGCAGTACGTCGCGTTGGTAGATGTCTATTCGAGCGGTAACTTTTTGCCGCAGTTCTTCCATGAGGCGGGCATCGGCCTGATCCATGTGCAGAGCACGCCGGAACTGATGCCGAGCATGCTGGGGCCGAACCTTTCGGAGTTCGAACACAACCTGATTTTCAACGGCAACCCCGAAGACGTCGTGCGTCGCCTGCGTGAGTTCAACGTGATTGCGGTGATCGCCGGCCAGGAACCCGGCGTGCCGTTCGCGGACTACTTGAGCGAACAGCTGCAACTGCCTTCCTCCAACGGCAGTGCCGGTTCCCGGGCACGTCGCGACAAGTTCGAGATGATCAGCAAAGTGGCCGCCGCCGGCCTGCTGACCGCGCGGCAGATCAAGTCCGCCGACCCGGCCGAGCTGCTGGCCTGGGTGCAGGACGGCCAAGTGTTCCCATGCGTGATCAAGCCGCTGAGCTCGGCCTCAACCGACGGCGTGTCGATCTGCCACAACGTCGAGGACGTGAAACGCGCCTGCGAGGAAGTGGTGTCCAACCTGGATATCTTCGGCCTGGCCAATACCGAAATTCTTTGTCAGTCCTACCTCAAGGGCCCGGAGTACATCGTCGATACGGTCAGCCGTGACGGGCAGACCTATGTCTGCGGTATCTGGCGCTATGTGAAGCGCGAGATCAGCGGTGGCAAGAACATCTACGACCGCGACGTGCTGATTGCTCCGGACAGTGCCGAGGCCAACGTGCTGGTGGACTACATCGTGCAAGTGCTCAAGGCGCTGGGAATCAATAACGGCCCGGCCCATTCGGAAGTGATCCTCACCGAGGCCGGCCCTGCGCTGGTGGAAGTCGGCGCACGCTTGAACGGCAACATGGAGCCCAGGTTCCATGACATCAGCCTGGGCGGCAATCAGGCGCAGCTCACCTATCTGGCGTACTGCGACGGTGACGCGTTCAAAGGCGGTTATGCCGGCAAGCGCTACCACAAGCTCAAGGAAGCCTGTGTGATCAACACCGATACCACGCTTCAAGGTGAGGTCACCGGGTTCAACGATGCCGCCATCCACCTGATCGAGGCATTGCCCTCGGTGCATAAACTGAGTGTCAAATACAAGGCTGGCAAGTTGATGAAAAAGACCGTGGACCTGCTCAGCAGCCCGCTGCGCGTGTTCCTGGTATCGGAAAACCAGCGCGATATCGACAAGGACTACGAGCAGATCCGCCAGTACAAAGACAACGTGTACGTGATCCGCTGATGATGGGCACCTATCGCGCGTTACGCGGGCTCAACGGTCGGTTGCAGTCGCTGTTCCTGATTACCCTGGTGTTCCGCATGGGCACCATGGCGTTCCCTTTCTATGCGGCGTACCTGATTCATCAGCACGCCGTGTCGGCGGGCACGGCTGGCTTGCTGGTCGGGGTGTACGGCGCGGGTGCGCTGTTTGTGGACTTGATCATCGGCGCGGTGATCAAGCGCTTTTCCGCCAACCGGGTGATCCTCGGTTCGTTGCTGCTCAATGCCGTGCTGTTGCTGATCATTCCTTCAGTGGACAACACGGCCGCGCTGTTTGTGTTGTCGTTTCTGTGGGGCGCCTGTTACGAGGCGTTCACGCCGGCGACGTTCTCCGAAACCGTCACCCACAGCAGCAGTGAGACGCGCAAAGTGGCGTTCTCCTGCAACCGTCTGGCCATCAACATCGGCATGGCCATCGGGCCACTGTTGGGCAGTCTGATATTCCTCAGCAACGCGGACGCAGTGTTCTACCTCAACGCCGCCTTGTCGTTGGTGTCGTTCGTCGCCTGCCTGCGGTTTGGACGCGCGGTTCCGGTGGCACCGGTGACCACACTCGCCGGCAAGGGCAATGGGTTGCCGGAGCGCGCGCCGCATGAGCGGTCGCGGTTGCTGGTGATCCTGTTGGCGGCATTGCCGGTGCACATTGCCTACGCGCTGCCGCCGACTTTCCTGTCGGCCTACATCATCAATTACACCGAGTTGCCGGCTTACTACGTCGGCATCATTTTCTTTATCAATGCATTGTTGGTGATTCTGTTCGAGGTACCGATCAACCAACGCATGTCGCACCTGTCGAGCAGCCGCTCGTTGGTGGCCGGTTTCCTGGTAGCCGGCGTGGGGTTTTTCCTGATGGGGTTCAGTCACATCGGCGCGTTGCTGCTGGTGGCCACTGTGCTCTGGAGCCTGGGCGAAATGATCGTGTTTCCCGGCATCACCCACTACGTCAGCAGTATTTCCAGTCGCCATACCGTGGACCGCAACCTCGGTTACTACTCGGCGGGCGTCAACATCGGGGTCATGATCACCCCGTCGCTGGCGTTTATGTTGGTGTCCCAGCCGTCCTTGCCTTCGCCGTGGCTGCTGGCCGGCACCGTATTGCTGCTGTTCGCGGTGGCGGTGGGCGTGATGAAAAGCTCGACACTTTTGTGGAACAAGGAAGCGTGAAATGAATATCGTGCATTTGAACACTGCCGGTGCCGGCCTGATGTCATCGGCCACCCTGAACGCGATCCAGCGCTTCACGGCCATCGAGGCCCAGATGGGCAGTTATGAGACCGAGCTGGCCTACGACGAGTTGCTCAACGTCGACCTGTATCGGGCGGCAGCCGGGCTCTTGAATGCACAGCCCGCGGACATCGGTTTTTTCAGCAGTGCCACCGAAGCCTGGACCAGCATCCTCGGCAAACTGAAATTTCCCCGTGGTAAGCGCGTGTGGGTGTCGACCTCGGAGTACGCCGCAAACCTGATCTTCTTCAACTACCTCAAGCTGTCGCGCGATATTCGCGTTGAAGTGATCCCGACCACCGCCACCAGCCCGCTGGACCTGGAATGGGTGCGGCGTCATCTGGACGACGATGTGTTCCTGGTCAGTGTGTCGCACTTGCCGTCGTGCTGCGGCGTGATCAACCCGGTGGAAGCCCTGGGCGCGCTGCTCAAAGAGTCGAACACGCTGTATGTGGTGGATGCGTGCCAGTCGCTGGGGCAACTGCCGCTGGACGTGCGGGATATCCATTGTGATTTGCTCACCGGCGCGGGCCGCAAGTTTCTCTGTGGGCCACGCGGCAGTGGGATCGCCTACGTGTCGCCACGCCTGCTCAGCCAGTTGACGTTGAATTTCGCTGACTTGCACGCGGCCAGCACGGATGGCCAGGTCAATCGGATCGAGGTGTCCGGGGCTCGGGTGCTGGAGATTGCAGAAAAGAGCTTTTCAGCGTTGGTGGGGTTGCACACCGCGTTGAGTGAATACACGCAGGTGGCAGCAAAGGTGAGCACCGAACCCTACGCGCTGCTGGCACAGGAGCTACGGCGCCTGCCGCAGTTGACGCTGCTGTGTGATCAGTTCCAGCAGACCGGGATTGTCTCGTTCGTGCCGCACAACCTGTCGGCCAAGGCGTTTGTCGGCCAGGCCCGCGAGCTGGGGCTCAACCTGTGGGCGGGCACTGCCGCCCATACGCCGCTGCTGTTGAAGGACCTCGGCGCGACGCATTTCGTGCGCGCCTCGGTGGGCCGACATGTCACCCAGGCCCAGGTTGAGCAGGCCCTGGTGACCTTGCGCGCACTTATTGCGCAGTGATGGCGTAACCGTCAAAGGCGCTTTGTTGTTGCAGCGCGGTCACGATGCTTTTGCGCGTGACCGGCTGCTCTACGCCGCTGTTGTCCACAAAGGTTTCACTTTCCAGTTCCGCCTCGTTGCCTTCACCCACGAACGTAAAGCCCAGGAATTCCAACGCCTCACGGTCAACGTTCAGCTTGGAGCGAGGTGTGCGCAGTGGCAGGGTGACACTGATGCCATCCTTGCTGATCACAAACACTTCGGCTTCCTTCTTCGCGCGTGCTGCCTTGCTCTTGCCGGCGCTGGGGTTGCTGATGGCCTGGTGAGACTGGTTCAGCACCTTCAGGGCCAGGCCATAGACCAGTTCCTGAAACTCGGGATCGTCCTTGAAGCTGGACAGAATGCGGCTGATCGAGAACTTGCTGCTGAGGTCCTCCAGGGCGATGTTGTCGGCGGCCTCGGCGTCTTTCAGTTGCTTGAGCTGGCCCATCAGGTCGTAGGCCTTGTCGTCGTCGAAGGCGTCGTGGGCCTGGCGGATGGCCACGCGCAATTCGCGGATCTGGTCGCTTTCCTTGGAAGTGTGGA
The DNA here is from genome assembly GCF_003852315.1 of Pseudomonas sp. LBUM920. Lineage (NCBI taxonomy): Bacteria > Pseudomonadati > Pseudomonadota > Gammaproteobacteria > Pseudomonadales > Pseudomonadaceae > Pseudomonas > Pseudomonas edsoni (SeqCode). The sequence continues at coordinate 5,438,951 of NZ_CP027762.1, read as the reverse complement.
ATGCGTCCAGCACCATCTCACTGATGATCTTGGCCGCAGGCACATGCTGTGAAAGATTGATGGCGTTTTCGTATTCAGCTTTGGACTGCAGGGCTGTTACGGATTCTTCGGTGGAGTGTTCGGTGTAAGAATCGGACATTGAAATTTCACTACTTCAGTAAACGGGACAAAAAAGCGTCGCGCATTTTCAGCGGGGAGGGGGATCAGGTCAAGGCAGCACAATGCCCTTGTCGCGGCGCAACGCCGTCAGCGCCCGCTGCAGCCGCAGGGCGCGTCCACAGAACAGACCAACGGTAAACCCCGAGACACCGCCCACCGCCACCAGCATCGCTGGCGTGCTCAAAAACAGCGGATGCACCGCCTGCTGGTAGCCGAAGCAATACTTCGCTGCAAAGAACAACTGCGAGATCAGCAAGGTTTTCCACGTGCCTGGCAGCACCAGGGTGTCGCCATCGGCGTCGAGCCTTGCGCCTTCTGCGTTGAACAGCAACATGCCCAGCAGGCTGCCCATCAACGCGCCGCCGATCCAGGCGCTGCTCGACAGCATCGACGGCGTCAGCGACGTCAGCGACCACACCACCAGCACCACCGGCAGGATTATCAACGCGCGACGATTCTCGCGCCCGCCCAGGCAGGCCTTGATGCCGTAGTAACAAATCCACAGGTAAACGGCGTACACCCAAAGGGGCGTGCCTTGAAGAATATCGAGCATGGGGCGCTTCCGTGCGGTGTGGGTAGGTGGCGGATAGTCGTTGAGGCGTCAGGGGGTTGTCCATCAATTTGGCCCTGACCCACATCAACACCGTGCGCGACAAAAGCCGTTACAACACACAAGCCTGATGAACCCATAAAAACGATGACCTACCTGCGCCGAGGAGACCGCTCCAGGCCAGGTTATTAAAGGATTAATGCCATGGCCTTTTCCCTGTCGCGCCTGGCCTTGCTGGGGGCGACGCTCTGTCTGGCGCTACCCCTGCACGCCGCCTCCACCGAAATCGAACACGGCAAATACGTTGCGCAACTGGGCGACTGCATCGCCTGCCATACGGCCAAGCAAGGCAAGGTGATGGCCGGCGGGCTGGCCCTGAGCACGCCGATGGGCACGATCTATTCGAGCAACATCACACCCGACCGTGAGTCCGGCATCGGCAGCTACACCTTTGAACAGTTCGACAAGGTGATGCGCGAAGGCGTGACGCCTGCAGGTGTGAATCTTTACCCGGCAATGCCCTATCCGTCCTACGCCAAAATGAGCGAAGAGGACATGCGCGCCTTGTACGCTTACCTGATGCAGGGCGTTGAGCCGGTGCAGCAGGCCAATCTTGAGGCGGACATGGGCTTCCCGTTCAATCAACGCTGGGGCCTGGCACTGTGGAACGTTGCCTTTCTCGACACGCAGCCGTTCCAGCCGGACCCGAGCCGCAACGAGGTGCTCAACCGTGGCGCCTATCTGGTCCAGGGCCTGGGCCATTGCGGCTCCTGCCATACCCCGCGCGGCATCGCGTTCCAGGAAAAAGCCATGAGCGATGAGGGCCGCAGTGGCCGGCATTACCTGGCTGGCGAAACCGTCGAGCACTGGCGCGCCCTGAGCCTGCGCAACTTGTGGACCGTGGAAGACACCGTGCAACTGCTCAAGACCGGGCAGAACCGCTTCGCCAGCGTGGCCGGCAACATGGCCGATGTGATTCACCACAGTACTCAGCACTTCAGTGACTACGACCTCACGGCCATCGCCAGCTACCTCAAATCCCTGCCCCCAGGCAAAGACGATCTGCCAATGCCGTCGGTGGCCCGTGCACCCGCCGCGCCGCCGGCCGACTTGTTTACCAGCCGTGGCGGCTTGGGTTACCTGCAGTTTTGCAGCGACTGCCATCGTAGCGACGGCGGCGGCGTGAAAGGCCTGTTTCCACCGTTGGCCGGTAACCCGAGCATCGCTGCCAACAACCCGACCTCGCTGCTGCACATCACCCTGACCGGCTGGAAGACCGCACAAACCGCCACCCACCCACGGGTCTACACCATGCCCGGTTTCAGCCGGCTGGCGGACTCGGAAATCGCCGAGATCCTGAGCTTCGTGCGCACCCGCTGGGGCAACGAGGGCACGCCGATCAGCGCCGCCCAAGTGAAAACGCTACGTGACCAACTCAACCCTGCCACCAGCGATTCATCGGCCTTCGAAACCCCACGCCTGGCCGACTTGCTCGGCGCACCGAATGCCGACCAAGTGGTGCGCGGCATGCGCCTGCACCTGCAGACCCAGGCGCTCCTACCGGAGAACGTCGGCAACGCGCTCAACTGCACCAGTTGCCATCTCAACGCTGGCACCGTGGCGGACGGCTCGCCGTTTGTGGGCGTGTCGGCGTTTTTCCCCAGCTACGCGCCGCGTGCCGGCAAGGTGGTGACCCTGGAGGAGCGCATCAACGGTTGCTTTCGTCGCTCGATGAATGGCAAACCGCTGCCGCCGCAATCGGCGGATATGCAGGCGATGGTCGCGTACTTCGACTGGATGAAAAACAACACCCGCCCCGAAGACAAAGTCGCCGGGCGCGGTGTGGGCAAGATCGACCCTTCAATCAAGCCAGACCCGGAAAACGGCCAGCAGGTGTACGCCAAGCAATGCGCGGTGTGCCACGGCGACAACGGCCAAGGCCTGGCGCGTGCCGACGGCGAGCAAGTGTACCCGCCGTTGTGGGGCGAGCAGTCGTTCAACATCGGCGCCGGCATGGCGCGGCCGTACACGGCGGCGGCGTTCGTCAAACGCAACATGCCGATTGGGTTCCACGAGAAATTCCCGTTGGGGCAGGGTGGTTTGTCGGACCAGGAAGCCGTGGACGTCGCGGCGTATTTCTCCGGCCAACCGCGCCCGGATTTTCCGGACAAGGTCAAAGACTGGCCCAACGGCGGCAAGCCCGCCGATGCGCGCTACTGAGTCAGCTGCTTGAGACAGGCCTCAAGGATATCCAGGCCTTCCTCCAGCACCGCAGGCTCGGTGGTCAGCGGTGCCAGCAGGCGGATGATGTGTCGCGACTTGCCGCTGGGCATCAGCAGCAAACCGGCATCCCGCGCCAGGCCCAGCAGCTGGGTCAGTTGCCTGGACGCGGGCGTGCCGTCGGCATTGGCCAGCTCGATGCCGCGCATGGCACCGACGCCGGTCAGGCGGCCCAGATAGGGCACACCTTGCGCACGCCATTGCTCATAACGGCTGACGATGGCTTCGGCCTGGTGTGAACCCCAGGTTTTCAGGTGTTCATCCGTCATCGCGTCCAGCGTGGCCAATGCGGCCGCGCACGCAATCGGGTTGCCGGAGTAGGTGCCGCCCAGGCCGCCTTTGGGCAAGGTGTCGAGCAAGGCTTTGCGCCCGACCACCGCGCCCAATGGCACGCCGCCGGCGATGCTTTTGCCGAGCAGGATCAAGTCCGGTTCAATTCCAAGGCGCGAGAAGGCAAAGCGCTGGCCGGTGCGGCCGAAGCCGGACTGGATTTCGTCGGCGATCAGCAGGATGTTTTTCTCATCACAGAAACGTCGCAAGGCCTGGGCGAATTCGACGTCCAGGGCCAGGAAACCGCCTTCGCCCTGTACCGGCTCGATGATGAAACAGGCCACGTCCTCAACGTCGATTTCCACGCTGAACAGGCGGTCCATGGCCTTGAGTGCTTCGGCACAACTCACCCCGTTATCAACACTGGGGTAGGGCAGGTGGTACACCGGCCCAGGCAACACACCGACCTTTTGCTTGTAGGGCGCTACCTTGCCATTGAGGTTGAGTGTGGCCAGGGTGCGGCCGTGAAAGGCACCGTCAAACGCGATCACCGCCGTGCGGCCGGTGGCACCGCGCACAATCTTCAACGCGTTTTCCGCTGCTTCCGCACCGCTGTTGGTGAGCATGCCGCTTACCGGGTAATCCACCGGGATAAACGCGGTAAGACGGTCCATCAATTCGATGTAGGGCGCGTGAGGTGCGGCGTTGAACGCGTAGTGGGTCAGTTTGGTTGCCTGCTGCCGAATCGCCTCGACCACGCCTGGGTGGCAATGCCCGAGGTTGAGCACGCCGATGCCGCCGACAAAATCGATGTAGCGTTTGCCCGCGGTGTCCCAGACCTCGGCGTTCTTGCCGTGGCTGAGGCTGATGGGGTGAACGATGGAAATCGACTGGCTGATGGTTTCGCGGCTCATGAATCTCGGACTCGGCAATGGCGGGCGTCTTTTTATCTAAGCCGTGCGCCCGGCCTTGCCGCAAACGAAATAAAGTCGCCGGGTCATTATTAAAAGTCGGGATGTGCTTTTAAGTAGTCCACCATCCAGTTCAAGAATGCTTTCACCTTAGGGACCTCGCCGGCGTGTTCGGCATGCGCGATAAAGTGCGCGCCGGCGCTGGGCATCGTGTAATCCCAGGGTGTCATCAGGCTGCCATTGGCCAACTCTTCGGCCACCAGGTACTGCGGCACCAACGCCACGCCGTAGCCCGACTGCGCTGCGCGAATGCACATGTAGAACGTGTCGAAACGCGGCCCGTGATAGCTGTTCTGCGAATGCAGGCCCTGCTCCAGAAACCACTCATGCCAGGCTTGCGGGCGTGACGTGCATTGCAGCAAGGTGTGGCGCGAGGAGGCATCGCTGCCTTCGGCGACAAACCCCGGTGCGCAGACCGGCACCACGGCCTCGCGAAACAGCTCGATGCACGTCGCCCCCGGCCAAGAGCCCTGGCCGAAGAAAAACGCAATATCGGCCTTGGCCTGCAACACGTCGAAGGGCTCCAGCTCGTTGCGCACATCCAGGTGGATGTTCGGATATCTGGCCGCAAAATCCTTGAGCTTGGGCACCAGCCAGCGGTCGCCGAAGGTCGGCTGGGTGGCGATGCGCAGCACTTCGGTCTCGCCGCCGTAGGTGAGGATGTAGCGGCTGGAAATGTCCACCTGAGCCAAAATCTTGTGGACCTCGGCGAGGTACAACGAGCCCGCTGGCGACAGGTACAGACGCTGGCGCACGCGCTCGAACAGGTTGTGGCAGAGCATTTCTTCGAGCTGCGCGACCTGCTTGCTCACGGCACTTTGGGTCAGGTGCAGCTCTTGGGCGGCGCGGGTGAAACTCAGGTGGCGGGCGGCGGCTTCGAAGCACTGCAGGGCGGTCATCGAAGGGGTCAAGCGTTTAGATATCATTCAGTTCATTCCAAATCGGAAGGAGCCTTTGCCTAAAGGTCGTTTGTGACAGGGGCGTAAAGCCGTCGATACTGCGCGGCCACACTATAAACCGGCGCGGGCTGTGCGGCGCCGAATAATAAAGATCGACAGGGAGTGCCTCGCATGAACAACCTCAAGACCACCTTGGCCGCCCTCACCGCTGCCGCGGTCGTGGGCCTGGCGGGCAGTGCCTACGCCGGCGTGACCCTCGACGCAATCCAGAAAAAAGGCTTTATCCAGTGCGGCGTCAGTGACGGTTTGCCGGGCTTCGGCGTGCCGGACGCCACCGGCAAAATGACCGGCATCGATGTAGACGTGTGTCACGCCGTCGCCGCGGCGGTGTTCGGCGACGCCTCAAAAGTGAAGTTCAGCCAGTTGACGGCCAAAGAGCGGTTTACTGCGCTGCAGTCCGGCGAAATCGACTTGATCTCACGCAACACCACCTGGACCAGTTCCCGTGACTCGGGCATGGGCCTGGTGTTCACCGGCGTCACCTATTACGACGGCATCGGTTTTCTGGTTAACAACAAGCTGGGGGTGACCGGCGCCAAGCAACTCGACGGCGCGACTATCTGCATCCAGGCCGGTACCACCACCGAGCTCAATGTCTCGGATTACTTTCGTACCAACGGCATGAAGTACACGCCAATCACCTTCGACACCGCCGACGAAAGCGCCAAGGGCCTCGAAGCCGGGCGCTGCGATGTGTTGACCACCGACCAGTCGGGCCTTTACGCGCAGCGCATCAAGATGGCTCACCCGGATGAGTTCGTGGTGTTGCCGGAAGTGATCTCCAAGGAGCCACTGGGGCCGCTGGTACGCAAGGGCGATGACGAGTGGTTCAGCATCGTCAAATGGACGCTGTTCGCCATGCTCAATGCCGAGGAAATGGGCATCACCTCGCAGAACGTCGAAGCGCAGGCCAAATCCAGCAAGAACCCCGACGTTGCGCGGCTGCTGGGTGCCGACGGCGATTACGGCAAAGACTTGAAACTGCGCAAGGACTGGGTGGTGCAGATCGTCAAGCAAGTGGGGAACTATGACGAAGTGTTCGAGCGCAATATCGGCCAGGGCAGCGTGTTGAAGATCAAGCGTGGGCTCAATGCCTTGTGGAGCAACGGCGGCATTCAGTACGCGCCGCCGGTGCGCTGATCACGCCAAGCCGGTGCGGCCGCTGTATTTACTCCGACACCACGTCCTTTCCCGCCGCCTTGGATCGATACAGCGCTTGATCGGCGCGTGCCATCAAGGCGGCAGGGGCCTCACCCATACGACGCTCGACCACACCCAGGCTCAGGGTCACTTTGAAATCGCCCACGGCAGGGATCTCGGTGATTTTCTGCCGCACGCTTTCGGCCAGTTGCTTGGCCGAATCGAGGGTGCTTTTGGGCAGCACCACCATAAACTCGTCACCGCCCCAGCGCGCCAGCAAATCACCCGGCCGCACACAGGCTTCCAGGTTTTCCACTACCCGAATCAAGGTCCTGTCGCCGACGCCATGGCCGTGTTGGTCATTGATCGGCTTGAAGTCATCGATATCCATGGCCACCAATGCCAATGGCACGCGGAAGCGCTCGGCGCGCTCACATTCCTCCAGCAGCACTTTTTCCAGGCGATACCGGTTGGCGATACGCGTCAGGGCGTCCTGTTCGGCCAGGGAGCGGTTCTCATCCAGCTGCAATTGCAATTGCTGATTGACCCGAGACAATTCACGGGTGCGTTCGGCCACCAGAGCCTCCAGCGATTGATTACGCTTTTGCAACTGTTCGATGGAGTTCTTGCGGGTGTGAATATCGCGGTGGGCGCCGACCATGCGGGCTACCGAGCCGTCAGGGTTACGTGCAATGACGTAGCCCCGGTCTTCGATCCACAGGTAGCTGCCGTCTTCTTTTCGGCAGCGGTACTCGGCCTGGTAATGGGGGGCGCGCTGATTGATGTAGTCATCAAACACGGCCATCACGCGGGGGTAATCCTCGGCGTGGATCACACTCTCCCAGGTGAACACAGTGTTTTCCAGGGAGTGGCGGGGGTAACCCAGCATTTCGTACCAACCGGGGTTGCGGTAGACGAAGCCGGTATTGGCGTTCCAGTCCCAGATGCCATCGCTGACCAGTTCCATGACGGCATGCAACATGTCGGCGTTGAGTTCGGAAAAGTCATTGCGCAGCGGGTTATTGCCGGAGGTATCGTCCATCTTTGCGCTTCCCTGCGTGTGCTGGTTTATAAGGCCAGTCTTCGTTGACGCCGATACTCCGTGGCTGGCGCTACTGTACATCGGGACTTGCGCGGTTTGAATAGGGCGGCTGTGCTGCTTTAGATGTATGGCTATGAGCCATTAATCCGGCGCCAGCATCCTCGTCCGAGGCTTTCCATCGGCGTTGTGCTGGTAAATCGCCTCCGGTTGGCCGCGGTCGTTGAAAAACACCTGGCCGATGCCCGCTGAATTCCACAGCCGTTCGCCCGCTTCGGCATGTTCCGGAATATGGGGCACCACCTGCATGGTACGGCGGCGTGTGAACCAGTTGAGCGGTGAGCGCGGTGAGTAGAGCCAGCGGTTCAGGCGGTCGAACCATTCCAGCAGGCGTGGGGGGAACTCGTTCTTGATGCCGCTGCTGGTGATCTGCCAGATTCTCGGCCCGCCGTTGCGGTGGCGGATGAGCACTTCGTAGACGAACGAGTAGTGCACGTCGCCCGAGAGGGTCACGTAGTTACCCGGCGTGCGCGAGTGGCGGAAGATGTTGAGGATTACCTGGGCGGCGCCGCGATGGGCCATCCAGTTTTCGGCGTCTACCAGCAGCGGGTAGCCGCACCAACTGAACACCTTCTGCACGGTTTCGATCAGCTTGACGCCAAAGATCGGCGCGGGCGAGACGATGATGGCGCTGGGGTGGTCCAGCAGTTCCTGTTGCAGCTCGCTCAAGGCTTCCCAGTCCAGCAGGCCGGAGGGCTGCTTGAGCGTGAACTCGCTGCGCCAGCGGCGGGTACGGGTGTCGAGCACCACCAGGGCCGGTGTGGTGGGCAGAACGTAATGCCAGTGCTGGAATTTCAGCAGCGCTGCCAGCAGGCCATCTTGCAGGCCGGCGTCCAGATGGTTGCCTTTAACCTCGTTGGCCAGTGCCTGGGTTTGGCTCAGCAGCTCAGCAAATACATCCGGCTGGTTGCCCCAACCCTGGCACAGCAGGTAGGCGAGCAGGGCATTGCCGATAATGCGCCTGGAAAACGGGTGGCCGTAGGCGGTTTCCTCCCATTGGGCACTGAGGTTCCAGTCGTCGGTGATGTCGTGATCGTCGAAGATCATCAGCGTCGACAAGTGAGCCAAGACCCGTGCGGCGCCCGGCAACCCGTGTCGGAATTGATCAATGGGCACCTGTTCGCGGGCATAACGCTGCTCCTCCTCGGCGCTCAGTTGCGGTGGTTGTGGCGTGATCAATTGCCAGGGCCTGGGCGACCAGGCCAGCAAGTACATTGCAATGACCTCGGCAAAGCTCACCAGGTGATTATCGGCCGTGCTGCTGGTGAAAATCGGCTTTTTAACGCCACCAAAAAACCGCTCGCGCAGGGTTTCGTTGCTGTCCAGCGCCGGGAGCAGGTCGGCGCGATGGTAATAGCTGGCGCGGTGCCCGTAGAGGCTGGCGCTGTCAGTCACCACCGCACCCTCCAGGTATTCGTCAAACAGGCCCAGTCGCGCAATCAACGCATGAATCGCGCGCAGCATCGGGCCGGCGACATCGTCGGCGTAGATCTGGTCACCGCTCATCATCAGCAAGGCCGGGCGTTCGGCCGGCGTGTGTGCGTCGGCCAGCAGGCGGTCGACGCACAGCAGGCCGTCGTCGGCTCGGTGGTGCGGTTTGCGGCAGGAACCGTGTACCAACTGGTGGATACGGCTGTGCAGCACGAAGTTCGGCTGCCGGGCGTCGGCATACAGCAGGTGCGGCGCCCACTCGGCGATGCCCAGGTTGTCGATCAGCAGGTCATAGCCGATGACCACGTCCAACGGCAGGGCTTCGTCCAGCGCCACGTCGAGCAGGTGAATGAAAGCGTGGCGCCCCACCGGCACGACTTGGCATTGGCCTTGATCCAGGCGGATATCGCGGTTGTGTTCGGCAACGTGCAGCCTCAAGGTCGGCGACAGCTCACGGCTTGCCACTAACCACAACACCAGGCGGCGAGGCTCCAGCCGCCGTAACAGCGGCCCGGCAAGAACGGCGGGCAGTGTGCCTGCTTCAAGCATAGGGATGAGAACTCTGTGCAGGAAAGGCCGGCAGGTTAACCCAGCGGATGTCAGTGTTTTGTTAAGGGATGGCGGGGGCGGGATGGCTTGCCCCCGCCTTGCATAGGCTAGAGCAGATTGCCCTTGCCCAGGCTTTCCAGGTTGCCTGAGCGGTTATCCTTGTCTGGGGCATTTGCGCCGCTCAGGCCTGTGGCTGCCGCCTGATCGGAGCTTGGCTTCGGCGGTTGTGGGGGCGGCGTGGCGTTGGTCAGCTGGATAGTGTTGATGTAGTTCAGGTTAGCGCTGAGAAAAAAATCCATTGGGGTGTGCTCGGTAAGGCCAGGAAAGTGTTGTTGCGTTGCGAACGCGCACAGAACTTACAAAGCCTTGGCTGGCGCGGCTATACACGCGTTGGGTCAAAACGTGACAAGGCCACCGGCCACCAATCCGTGGCGGGCGAGACGCCCAGCGCCAGGGTGGTGTGCTGCCGGTATCGCCAGCCGGCCTGATGTGGAGAGCAAGCCCGCTCGCCACATCAAGTGCACTTGCCGCTGTCAGGGGTGTACCCCCTCAGTTCCCCTGGGCACCGTAAAGCGAAACTCGCTGCCCCGGCCGACCTCACTGTGCGCGTCGATTTGGCCGCCATGGGCCTGGACGATGCCCTGAGTGATGTACAGCCCCAAACCACTGCCGGTCGGGTTGTTTTCGGTCTGGGTCCAGTAGCGATCAAACACATGCGGTAACTGTTCAGGCGCAATGCCTTCGCCGGAATCGCGCACCGAAAACACGATTTCTTCGTCATTGCTCATGGCGCTCACGCCGATGTTTCCCTGGCGCGGGGTGAACTTGATGGCGTTGCCGATCAGGTTCGACAACACCTGGAACAGGCGCTCAGGGTCCCCGTTGATCTGCAACCCCGGTTCCGCGTTGAACGACAGCTCGATGCCTTTCTCCATCGCCAGCGGCGCGAGCAGGGCATAGGCTTCTTCAAACATCTGGCTGACGTCCAGCACCACCGGCTTGACCACATAACGGCCCGCCTCGATCTTCGAGGTGTCGAGCAAGTCTTCCAGCAGCACGTTCATGCGCCCTGCGGCCTGTTGCATGGTGTCGATCGCCGAAGAAATACGTCGCGAAGTGTGCGGGCCTTCGGAGCTGAACGCCTTTTGCATCATGCCGCAGAGCATCGAGATAACGGTCATCGGATTACGCAGGTCGTGGGACACCACGGCCACCAGGTCATCGCGCGCGCGTACGGCTTGTTGTTCGCGCAACACTTGGCGGGCGAGGTCATTTTCCAGGGCTGAACGGCGCAGGTCGTTGGCAGCAAACCGGTCACCATGGCTCCATTTGGTGGAGATGCCGGCCATTTCCACTTTCCAGATTTCAAACGAAGTCCGTGGGCGAAGGCGCAAGCCGGCGTCTGACTCTTCCAGATTCAACGGCTTGTCCGGGTTGCCGCTCCAGTTGATGTTCTCTTTGACTTCCGGGCGAAACCACAGCACGCCGTTATCTACAGGCTTTGGCAGGCTCATGGCCAACACGCCACTGGCCACGTGTTGGAACTCGGCGGCTGGCGGGTACACCGAGGTCAGGTTGTGGCTGGAAAACACCGGTTCGCCGCTGGCTTGCAGCCATGCGTGCAGCGCGCGAATCTGCTCGGGCTGCGGGCAGTTGCCGTAACGGTGCAACTGTTTGTCCTCGATGATTGCCACGCCGCCCGAAAGGGTAAGGTCCATCAGGACTTGCGGCTGCTGGGCCAGGCCATCGAACACGTTTTGTTCGGATGCTTTCATCGCGCGATCAAGCAGGGCCAGGGCCTCGACTTTTTCGTCGCGTTGGCGGCTCAGGTCCAGGGCTTCCATGGCGCTGATCTGCAACGACAGCACCTGGCCGATGGTTTGGCAGGCCAGGCGCAGGTCATTGGGCACCAGCAGTGGCTCGCGATTACCGCAACTGATCAGGCCCCAGAGCTTGTCGCCTGCCATCAAGGAGATGCTCATGGACGACAGCACGCCCATGTTCTGCATGTATTGGCAGTGAATCGGCGACACGCTGCGCAGGGTCGCAAAGCTCAGGTCCAGCGGTTGGCCGGTGTCCGGGCGCAGCTTGGGCAGCAACGGCACGGGCTCATAGGCGGCATTCGGGATGATGCGCAGCCAGTTGGTGCGGTACAGCTCGCGGGCCTGCTCGGGGATGTCGGACGCTGGAAAGAACAGCCCGTTAAACCGCTCCATGGACGGCGCCGAGGCTTCGGCGATCACCTGGCCATGGCCTTCCTCTTCGAAGCGGTAGATCAGCACCCGGTCATAGCCGGTGATGGCCTGGATTTCATGCACGCTGATTTCGTACAGCGCTTGCAGGGTTTTCGCTGACTGCAGGCGTTGCAGCATCTTGCCCAGATCGCTGGTGCGACCCTTCAGGGCTCGCGGTTTGAAATCTTCCAGGCGCGGTTCGAATTCGAGCACCAGCACCTCTTGATGGCGGTGCAGCAGGCCTTCGAATTGCGCGCCGTTGAAGGTGACATGCAGCGCTGGGCCGTCGGAAAACGTGTTGTGTTCAGCCATGGTCTGCACGGCTTGAGCATGTTCTGCGCCCATCAGCGTGTGCAGCGGCTGACCCAGCAGCGACTCGGGCGTGTGACCGAACAGGCTGCCAACGTTGGCGCTGACCTGAATGATGCGCAGGTCCGGCTCCGACAACGTCAACAGCACGCCATGGGGCTGTATCGCGCCGGGGGTGCGGATGGGTTCGTCGGCACAGTTGGCAAGCAGTTCTTCAAAATCTTCGGGTTTCATAGCAGTACCTCCTGGCTGACGAGCCAATGCTCGAAGCCGCTGAATGTCGAACAAGCTGCCTGCACTGCGCGCTGTTTGGCGTGCGCATCCAGGGGTTGGCGGCTCAGGTAATCAAGAAAGTCTTTCCAGCGTCGACCGGTCTCGGCGCCGTACACATTGAGAAACGCGCCGCCGTGTTCGGCGTCGATGCCCAGGCGCTGGGCCATTTCCCGGCGCAGCACTTGGCCACCCAGGGTTGCGCCTTCCAGTACATAGAGGGCACCGAGGCAGGCAGCAGGGGTCTCGAACAGGGGGAGGCTGGAACAACGGGGCAGGGCGGTGATGGCGTCGTCAGTCAACCCAAGGGCGTAAAGATCGTGCAGGAGTGTGGGCGTTTTCACACGCAATGACGTATCGAATCCATCGGGGATCAAGCCACTGTCATACAGCGCGGCTTCCATCGGCTCATAAAAACCGTAGTACGCCTGAAGCAATCGTCGGTACCAGTCGGCATCCAGACGCTCGGAAAAAAACGGCAGGCGTTTTTCCAGCGCAACATGCAGCGAGCCAGTGCCTGAACGTAACGCTTCCAGCAATGAGGGCGCACTGACGTCAGGGGCCTGTGAATGCATTCAATGAGCTCGAACTGTGGGCCTTTCGGCCATGAATGACGCTGTAAATGGGCGACGATTCTACACAACTCATTGCCATCACCTGTGCGCACTAGGCGAAAAGGCTGACCGGCGGATCAGAAAAGTCACTCCTTGCGTGATTAATGACCACGGAAAAGCACCTCAAGTTCGCTTTCAGTGATATCGCGGCGATATCAGTGCAGGGACATACCCTGTTGGTTCAGCGCCGTTTGTACGCACTCAACCAGGTGTTCGGCGCTCCACGGCTTGGGTAAAAAACGCACGGAGCCGCCCAACTGCGCCGCCAGCTTGATATTGCCGGAGGTCAGCACCACGGGCACAGACGGCCAGCGATGCGCCACCACCTTGCTCAAGTCATAACCATTGAGCAAACCGGGCATCTGGATATCACTGACAATCAAATCCACGGGGTCGTCGCCGCGCTCCAGGTAAATCATCCCTTCATCCGCCGAAGGAAATGACGTGACGTGCGCCCCGAAATCCTCCAGTACATCCACCATTAACGAGCGAATGATCTCGTCGTCTTCCAGCACTAAAATCGATGGCTGAGCCATGATCCTTACTCCACCATCAGGGTTCAGTAAGGTGGAGTGGGGCGGGCGTGAATAGGTTCGATTGGATATATTCCGGGCGATGGATGGTCGTTTTAGAGCGGTCAGGAAGGCGTTGCCCGCAGCGGCATACGTCGCTTGCAGGCATAATCCCCCCACCGTTGCCTGATGTGGAGCCTTCATGAAGCACGCCTTATTGACCCTCGCCCTGACTCTCACCACCGGCCCGGCTTTAGCGGCAGGTGATGCCGAGGCCGGCGGTAAGCTTTTCAGCAAGACCTGCGGCGGTTGCCACAGCATCGGCGAAGGCGCGCGCGGCGGCTTCGGTCCGCAGCTTAACGGCATCATCGGCCGCCCTGCCGGCACCACCACGGACTACCAGTACTCCGACGCGATGAAAAACTCGGGCGTGGTCTGGACCCGCGACAAACTCGCCGCCTATATCGAGGCGCCAAAAAAAGTCGTCAGCGGCACGCGCATGATCTTCTGGGGCATCAGCGACCCGCAAAAGATCGAAGACATCCTGGCCTACCTCGAAACCTTCCAGCCCAAATGATCACTCGCGCACGTTTCTGAACAGCATCAACCGCGCACTTTCATGCAGCCCGCGCGTCAGGCCCTGCAGGCGTTGAAACTCCTCAGGGTGCTGCTTGGCCACGTCTTCGCGAGGTGTTTGCGACGCCAGGTCATGCAGGGTTGGTGAACTGCCATCGTGTTGCATCTGCAACAGGAAGTCCTGGGTCACGCCGCCGATAATCGGGAACGTGCCCTCGTGCAACACCAATGGCACCACACGTTCGCCTTCCGGGGCCGGCTGCTGGATGTCGCGGCCCATCGCGCCAGTGCGAAAGGGGATGCCTGCCATGCCGGCGACTGTCGGCAACAAATCCGCAAGGCCCACCGCCTCTTCAATCACCCGTGGTTGCAGGCCCGGCGCGTGGATCAGCAACGGTACGTTGTTGCTTTCCAGACCCAGTTGCTCGAAGGCCGGGGCCATGTGCGGTATCTGGCTGATGCGGGTGTTGTGGTCGCCGAAGAACACAAAAATGCTGTTGTCGTACCAGCCGCCGGCCTTGGCGATGTCCATCAGGCGGCCGATGTTGAAGTCCAGTAAACGCACTGCGTTGTACTGCTCGACGCTGCGCGAGCCAGCGGCCTGGGCCTGTTCCAGGCTCACGTCTCTGACCTGGAAGCCGTCGTTCTGCTTGGGAATGGTGAACGGGCGATGGTTGCCGGAGGTTTGCACGTAAGCGAAGAACGGCCTGTCCTTGGGCACGGCGCGCAGCAGTTGGTCGCCCTCCTTGAACAGGTCCAGGTCAGAGATGCCCCACACGTCCACCCGCGGTGATCGCCAGTAGCTTTCGTCAAACAGCTGCACGCCATCGATGCTCTGGCGGATCAGCGCATTGATATTCGCCCAGCCAGCGTTGCCGTTGATCATGTAGAACTTCTGGTAGCCCTCGAACGCGTTGATCAACGTGTGCTGCCGCGTGATCAGCGGGTTACGCGTGGCGGTCTCATGGCGGGTCACATCGGGCACGCCGGTGATGCTCGCCCACACGGTTTTGGCGGTGCCGGTGACGGGCACATAGAAGTGTTTGAAGAACCAGCTTTGCGTTGCCAACGTGTCCAGGTTCGGTGTGGGGTTCAGCGGGTTGCCGTAGGCACCGACGGCGCTGGTGCCGAGGGATTCGAGCATCACGAAAATCACATTGGGCGGGCGCTCGCCTTGCAGACGGTAGGGTTGCACGCCTTGTTCGCGGGTGAAATTCAGTTGTTGGGGATCGGGCTGGTCAACGCCCAGATACTCGGCAACCTGCGAATAATGTTCGCGCACTGTGGCTTCATCGAATTGCGCCTGGCCGACCTTGAGCGTGTCGTACAAAAACAGCACCGGGTTCAGGCCCACGGCGGCAACCTGGCTGTTGCCGGAAAAAAACGCATCGCTCCAGCGCAGCGGCACCGGGTTTTCCAGGTTGAGGTTGGCCACGCGGCCAAGCAGCGCCAGCAGCACGGCGACAACGCCGACGACGGCCACACAAGCCACGGCCCATTTGCTGATGACTATGGGTTCGCGATCCAGGGTCAATCGCTCCAGGCACACCAACGCCCATACCCACAGCGCCACGGCGGCCAGCCAGCAGGCGGTTATCCACAGCACCGGGTAGGTTTCCCACACCATCTGTTGCGAAATCTGTGCGTCTTGCAGGTAGCGCAACACGGTCGCGTTGATGCGCACGCCGAGGTAGGCGTAGTGGCCGAAGTCGATGATATACACCAGGCCGACGACGGCCAGGGCTACGACCAGATAGCCGCGCGCCAGCCAGCGCAGGGCGGGCAGGGTGGTGAGGTTCCAGCGGGGAAGCCAGGCCAGCACGGCCAGTGGCAACATGATCAACACGGCCAGGCGCAGGTCGAAACGCAGGCCGATGCCCAGGGTTTCCGCCAGCGCCGGAGTGTTTAAATCCAGACCGGAAAAGCTGATCAAAAACACCAGCCGCAGAGCCGCCAGCAACGCAAATACCAACCCGATCGCGCCCATGCCGTAGCGCAGGCGGCGTGATTGCAACACACCCATCATTGACCTCTACTCAGTCTCACAAACACCACACAGCAAATGTGGGAGCGGGTTTGCCCGCGATAGCGGTACTTCAGTGCGAGCGTGGTTGCCCGACACGCCGCATTCGCGGGCAAGCCCGCTCCCACAGTTTGAGTTGCATTAACCCGGCGACTACGCAGTAGCCCGCCAGAACCGGATCGACTCCATTTGATCGCTCCTTCCCAATTTCCAAAACGACACCACTCCAATGTGGGAGCGGGCTTGCTCGCGAAAGCGGTCTATCAGTGCCAAAGTTGTTGCCTGACACGCCGCTTTCGCAGGCAAGCCAGCTCCCACAGTTTGGATCGTGTTAACCAGTGACTACGCAGTAGCCCGCTAGGAGTGGATCGCCATCGGTGACCCTTCCCAATTTCCAAAACGACGCTTATCAAAGGTGGGAGCGGGCTTGCCCGCGAAAGCGGTTTATCAGTGCCAAAGTTGCTGCCTGACACGCCGCATTCGCGAGCAAGCCCGCTCCCACAGGTTGAGTTGTATTAACCGAGTGACTACGCAGTAGCCCGCCAGAACCGGATCGACTCCATTTCATCTCTCCTTCCCAATTTCCAAAACGACACCACTCCAATGTGGGAGCGGGCTTGCCCGCGAAAGCGGTGGTTCAGTGCCAGCGTGGTTGCCTGACACGCCGCCTTCGCAGGCAAGCCAGCTCCCACAGTTTGGATCGTGTTAACCAGTGACTACGCAGTAGCCCGCCAGGAGCGGATCGCCATCGGTGACCTTTCACAATCTCCAAAACGACGCTGATCAAAGGTGGGAGCGGGCTTGCCCGCGAAAGCGGTTGATCAGTGCCAAAGTTGCTGCCTGACACGCCGCATTCGCGAGCAAGCCCGCTCCCACAGGTTGAGTTGCATTAACCCGGCGACTACGCAGTAGCCCGCCAGGAGCGGATCGATCAGGTAATCCCAATAGTTCTCCGACGCCTTGAGCCGCAGTGCGAAGGCCAGGGTGCCCACTGCCAGCATCCACACCGCCAACGTGTTGCGCAGCCAGAGCAGCAGCAACGCCGCCGCGCCCACCAGCACAATCATCGGCCGCGGGTTGAAGCCCCAACGGTAAGGGTCGTGATACGTCAGGCCCATCGTGGCGGGATACAGCAGCAGGCTCAGCGCGCCAAACAGCACCAGCAGCTGCACTTGATGTGGGCGATTAACCGGTTGCACCACGCCCAATCGGCACAGCGTTACCCACGCCAGCAACACCAAGGTGCTGATCGCCAGGTCATCGGTAAAGCTGCGCACGTACGCCGCCAATGGCAGTTCATTCACCGGGATAAAACTCAGCACCACCAGCATCGGCAGCAGCCATGGCCGCCAGGGTGCGGTAAAGCGAACCCTGCTCAAGAGCACAAACCCCAGCAGCACAAAACACAAATGGGCCTGCCACACAGAAACCATCACAAATGCTCCGCCAGCCAGGCTTCGTTGAAGCTGACATGTTTGATAAAGGTGTTATTCCACGAGTACACCACGTGGTACATGCCGTCCGGGCTGCGGCTGAAATACGGATACTCGTACTCGAAATCACAGCCGCGCGGTTTGCACACGCGGTAATCCAGGTTGCTCAGAAAACGTTGCTCCAGCGGCAAGCGCTTGGCGCCGCTGGAAGCGCGAAAGCCCTCGCCAATGATTTCTTTGTAAGCCGCGTGGGAGAACGGCTGGCCGAGCGGGTCGGGCGACTGGTCCAGTTCCACCACCGTGCGCCATTGGCTGAACTGGGCGTTGGTCCCGTAGAGGCTGAGCTTGAAGCGACCGTCTTGCAGGTCGTTGAGGGCCACCAGCAAACCGTCATCCTCGGTTGCCACTGCCGCCAGGGATGAATTGGGGTTGGCCGGCTCCAACGGGTACGGCTCGCTCCAGGTTTGCCCGGCATCGATGGTGCGGCTGGCGAGCACGCGGTGATGGGTTTCGCCGGCGTAGCGCAACATCGCCACGGCGCGCTGGCCGTCCTGCGCCACGATGGTCGGCTGCAGGGAGTGCTTGCCGCGGCTGATGCGAAATTTGTCGATCACCGCGCCGTCGGGGCTCAAATACAGGTACTCGGCAAACTTGCCCATGAACTCGTGATACACCGGCAAGCCAATCGAACCGTCGGCGTGAAACACCGGCGCGGCGCGCACCAGCGTGCTGATATTAAAGAACGGTGAGGTCACCAATTGCCGCGGCGCCGACCAGTTGGCGCCGAGGTCAGTGGAGACCATCACGTTGATCGCACTGGTGGCCCAGCCGCCGACCGACACCGACACATAAAACATCCACAGGCGTTTATCCGGCCCCAGCGCAATCACCGGGTTGCCCAGTTTGCGAATGTAGCGCTGCGTGCCGTCGCGGGTACTTTCGCGCGTGGCCAGCACCTGCTCGGCGCCCCATTCGCCGCTGCGCGCATCAAACCTTGCGGTGCGCACCTGCACATCGGCGGCGCCTTCGCGGCTGCCGGCAAACCACACGGCCATCAAGTCGCCGCCAGGCAGGGCGGTGACGGAGGAAGCGTGCACAAAGTCGGTGAGTTGCGAGGACACAAAGCGGCTGGTGTATTGCGGCGCCGTCGCGACCTTGGAGGTGTTCGGGCTCGCCTGGGCAAACGGCGCCAGCACGTGCGGCGGATGGCTTTGCCAGGCGGCGAAAAACACCGCGAGCAGGCTGCAGATCAGTAAGGCGGAGCGCATAGAGAACCTGTTGGGGAAAAGGATTACTGCGCACGCTCATCCGGCAGGCGTTTCCTGCGACCGGTGAGCATGGATAACGGCAGGTTGTCCTTCACCTGGAGACTTTCATACACGGCGGCCAGCACATGCACACAGACCAGACCCAGCAGCACATTGGCGGTGGCTTCGTGGACCTGCAGCGGCCAGTCGGCGCCCCATAACGCGTCGACTTCCTGCATCAGGAAACCGCTGATACCGAGGGTCAGCAGCGCCGACATCATCAACAGCATCACCAGCGCGCCGATGGGCGAATGACCGAGGCGATGCAGCCCTCGTCCGTCCAACACCCTACGCACATGGGCACTGAGTCGCGCAGGCGATGGCCAGAAATCCGACCAACGCGCACTGCGCGGTCCTACGAACCCCCACACCAGTCGCACCAGCAACCAGGCCATGGCGTAGTAGCCCAGCCACACATGCCAGCCGTCGCCCGCTTCGTTAAAGAAGTAGTTGGCGACGAAGACCCCGGCGATAGACAGATGAAACAGCCTCACCAACGGGTCCCACAGGCGCAGGGATTCGCCTGCCATCAGCTCTTGATCTCAGTCTTCACGGCCTTGCCGGTGACCGGGTCGTGGTAGATCTCGACCTTGCGCTTGTCCTTGTCGAAGCCGTAGATCTCATAGCAGTTGCCGTCGGTAACCTTGAACTTGCTGATCTCATACCCTTGAGCCTTGAGCGTGTCCTGGAAGGCTTTTTCGTCTTGCCACTGCGAGCGTTCGGCGGTGGTGCACTGCGGGCCGGCGAGGGCCATGGGGCTGGCGATAATCAGGGACAGCAGGAGAATTTTGCGCATGGAAAAGCTCTCAGCAGATGTGGGAGATTTCACAGTGCAAAACCAACCTTAGCGCAACCTTAGTTGGCAACGCGCCGTAACATCTTTCCCCGAAGGGGCCGCTGCAGAACCGGCATCATTCCGCCGTTTCCTACAGAGATTCTGCAATGCGCCTACTCCTAGTCGAAGATGATCGTGCCCTCGGCCAGGGCATTCGCGTGGCATTGGGCGCTGAAGGCTACACCCTGGATTGGCTGCAGGATGGCCTCAGCGCCCTGCACGCACTGCGCACCGAAAGCTTCGATTTGCTCCTGCTCGACCTCGGCCTGCCGCGCCTCGATGGGCTCGACCTGTTGCAGCAACTGCGCGCCGGGCAATACGACTTGCCGGTGCTGATCCTCACCGCCCGCGACGGCACCGCCGAACGTATCGCCGGCCTGGACGCTGGCGCCGACGACTACTTGATCAAACCCTTCGACGTCGAAGAACTCAAAGCCCGCGTGCGCGCCCTATTGCGACGCAGCCAGGGCCGTGCCCAGCCAATGCTGGAGCACGCTGGCGTCAGCCTCGACCCGGCCACCCAGCAAGTGCGTTATCAGGATCAAGGCATCATCGTCACCCCGATGGAATACCAGCTGCTGCACCAACTGATGGTGCGCCCCGGCAAAGTCGTGACCCGCGAGCGCCTGTCTCGCGCGCTGTATGGCTGGCAGGACCGGGTGGAGAGCAACACCCTGGAAGTGCTGATCCATAACCTGCGCAAAAAGTTATCCACCGAGCTGATCCGCACCGTGCGCGGCGTCGGCTACGTGCTGGCGCTCAACCCATGACTTCCGTTCGCGCACGCATCCTCATTCCGGTGCTGGTGTTTATTTTGCTCGGCGACGCGCTGATCAGTTGGCTGGTGCTGCGCGACAGCCACCATGAAATCGAGGAAGTCTACGACGCTCAACTCGCCCAAAGTGCGCGCCTGCTGCAAGGCGTACTGCGCCAGCGCGACCCAGGCGAAGCGGATTGGGACAGGTTGTATCAGGCGTTCGACCAGGCCATGAGCCGCGTCGGTGAAGACGGCGTCGCGCATCCGTATGAAACCCGCTTGACCTTCCAGGTATGGCGCACCGACGGTCAACTCCTCGTGCGTTCCGCCGAGGCGCCTGTGCTGGCTGCGCCGCCGACTACCCTCGGCTCCCACGACATCATGGAGAACGGCAACGACTGGTGCGCCTTCCTCCTCGCCGACCCGCAACAGGGCTTGCTGATCTGGGTGGGCGAGCGCGACGACATTCGCCAGGATCTGATCGAACGCATTATGCGCCACACGCTCTGGCCCACCTTGATCGGCGTGCCGCTGCTGACTGTGCTGATCTGGCTGACCATCGGCTGGGGCCTCAAACCCCTGCGCGCCATGGTGCTGTCGATTCGCGGGCGCAACACCGACACCTTGCAACCGCTGCACCTCAAGCCGCTGCCGACTGATCTGGAACCGATGCAAACCGCGCTTAATCGGTTGTTGGTGCAGATGGATGACCTGCTCGAGCGCGAACGCCGCTTTATCGCGGATGCTGCCCATGAACTGCGCACACCGCTGGCGATCCTGCGCATCCACGCACAAAACGCTCAAAGCGCTGCCACCAAAGAGCAGCGACGCGAAGCATTGGATTTTTTAGTGAATGGCGTGGACCGCGCTACGCGTATTGGCAGCCAGTTGCTGACCATGGCGCGCATCGAGCCGCAACTGAACAACCCCGTGTGTAAGCCTGTGCAACTGACGGAACTGGTGCGCGAAGAACTGGCTGAGCTGACGCCACTGGCGATGGAAAAGGGTGTGGAGCTGGTGTTGGAAGGAGAGGAGGAATGTTGGGTGCAAACCGAGCCAGTGGCGCTGGCGATTGCGTTGCAGAACCTGGTGACCAATGCGCTTAACTTTTCGCCTGCGGGCAGTGAAGTGAAAGTGGTGATCGGCGCTGACTGCTTGAGCGTGGAAGACCAAGGTCCGGGGATTGATGAAGCGGAAATGGAGCGGTTGTTTGAGCGGTTTTACAGTCGGGATAACGCTAATGGCGCTGGGCTGGGGTTGACGATTGTAGAGATGATTGTGGGGAAGATTGGATGCAGGCTTACGCTGCACAATCTGGAGCAGGGCGGCCTGCGCGCGCGGCTGGTATTCAACGAAACCTGAATCAACCCCGGCTCAAATGTGGGAGTTGTCGAGCCCCAGCGAGGCTACGATGGGATCGCCTCGGTACGCCTGACTGACCGAAGCACTTGCATCGCTGCGCTCTTATGTCCTTTGCGCCTCTAGCGGCAAAAAATCCGTCTGGTACGCCGCGAAGGCGACGCGGAACAGCGCATGAAAACACGGAGATAGTGTGTTGAGGGACAGTGACTAGGCCAAGTAGAGCTAAGAGATCGGGCCGAACAAATGCGGGTGCTGCGCCTGGAAGGACCTGAAGGTCTGGTACTTCCAGCGCTCACCACCTGGGTCTTCGTCTGTCGTGCTGACCTCGCCGAAGTACCAGTGCTCTGACTCGAAGATATCTCCGTCTTCATTCTCGTGAACGAAGTGAAAGCCGACTTCGTGAAGCCCCGGTGGGATGGTCAGGCTCCATTCTTTGGCCAGGCTTCGGCCAGTGATTCGAGCTTGGCGAAAGTACTCATAGTCGAAAGGTTGAGTGTGGCCGAGATAGCGAGCTTTATCGGTGTAGATACAGACGCGGCTTGAGAACATATCCGGAACCATGACGCAGGCGACAACCCAGCATTCCGGGGCGTCGTCTGGTCGCGCTTTAAGCAGATGGCCTGAGACATTGATCAACTGTTGAGCACAGTGCGCCTGAATTTCCGGTGTGGTTTGTTTGCCCTCAACAAGATTTTCGATGACGGGGATTCTTTCGGTTACGTAGTCAGGTTGAGGCGGTAATTCTTCGTAGAAACAGCCTTCGAAGCTGTCGGCCCAGCGGCTCAGGGCTCTTAGGCGCCTGGGGATGTTGCGGAGCTTTTTGTTTGTTAGTGAAAGTCTGCGCATGGAGTCTTATTTTTCCTAAGTGAGGTCACAGTTATGCATCTTCGTAATCGAGTGCTATGAAATAGTCGCTGTCTGTAAGAGCGATTTCATGAGCGAATAAGGGTTGCACAAGCGATAGCCATTCCCGGCGCAGTTCAAACATGCCGTTATTGACTACCTCCTCCTTCGAGAGCCCTAGCGTTGTGACAACGGAGTAGTCCTCCCCCAGATCCTTTGAGTCTTCGGTGCCAACCAACCATTCCGTGGTTTTGTCGAACCAATCTAATCTCACTTTGAGTCCCATATAGCCTCACAAGTATTTAGCGATGTTTCGTTTTTTGTTTGCCGGTTTCAGCTGCTCGCCCTTTATATGACTGAATGCCCCAATGTGGCTTCCATCACTTGCTCGATAGGCTTCTAGCTCGCCGTGTTGTGAATCCCATTCATAGATTGTCCGCCCTTTTTCATCAATCCAGCGTTCTCTTAACCCACCGCCGCCCTGTTTTGGAGTTTTAGGCTTTGCCTTTATCAGGTTCAAAAATCCGGTTATTTGCTCCGCTTTAGGCGCCTTGTGGTACTTGTGATCCCCAGCCCGAACGCTAACCACCACATACAGCGGCCGAACCCCCGACTCCACTGGAAACACCAGAATAAAGTCCCGATACTCCGGCGGATAAATCGGGTTCACCAGAATCTGTGCGGCCTTCTCCGTCGGGGGGTAAATCCAAATCACCGGCGCTTGTGGCGCAGCTTCCAATGCCGGAATACCCAGCGTATCCCCCGGATCAACCGCAGGCGTCCAGATCAGTTCCACGCCCTCACCCCAAGTCCGCCACAAACTGGTCGCCACGGCTTTGGAACTGCACCACATCAATCATCTGCCAATCGGCAGTGTTGCCCGTGTAAAACCCGTACCCCTTGAGCGTACCGTCCCCACGCTGCTCGACATGCAAACGCATCTGCGACCGCGCCCGTTGCAGCGAACGCAACTGCTCCTCGCTGTAGAGCGCGCTATCACCCAGCTTCGACGGCCAAGCCAGCGCCACCAAGCCCGCCAATAAACCACCGGCTACAGTGCCAGCGGCGGTTGCTGCGGATTCCACCACCGCCGAACGCAACGCCAACTGCCCCAAGCCAACGGGCAGGGCACTGCCGCTGATCTTGCGCAAAGCAACCGCGCCTCGGCTGTCCACCTCGCGCCCACCCAACAGGCTGAAGTGGCCGTAATCCTTGATCAGCTCCAACGGTACGTAACCGCTGGGGTCGTTGTAGCGAATGATGCCGTCGGGCAGTTGGCAGGGTTTGGTGAACACGCAACCGGGAAGCTTCGCGGGCGTAGGCGCCGGTGCAGGTGTTGGGTCGAGCAACACCATGGGCGGCGAATAGGGCACCCGTTTCGGCTGCGGCATCAGGATTCGTCGTTTGAGTTGTTCTTCTTCGGTGATGGGGTACCCGCGTTCTGACATGACGGGCTCACTTCCTTGTGCGAGGGAGTGAGCGTACGAGGGGGGATCAGAGGCTGATGTCGGGTTTGTTCGATGGTGTGCGTGGGAAAAGTCAGCTGGTTGCTAGCGACCCCAAAATGGGGAGTTGGGGTTGCTGATGTTAGTGCCTACAGGCAGGTAGGACTGTTCTGAATTTGCTCCTGGGTCATCTTTAGCTCCTAAGCGTTTGCTACGGTCGCGAGCCAAATACGCGATGGATACGCCGAATGCTCACGTTCAACACCCTTTGGAAAAACCATCCCGAAATTTTCGGAGACGCTGCTCCATGCCGAACCAACGGCGCCAAGAATTTCAGTGATCAATGCGCGATCAACCTTGGCGTGCCGCCATGGACAACAGCACGGATCGCTGCGCTTGGGCGGCGCATTGTTTGGGGAGATGGCGAAGGCGGTGGTGGATGATTTGGCCAATGGGTTGTTGCCGAATGGGTGATGGAGGAGGGTGACGCTGTTGGTGGTAGGCGGGTGAGTTGAGGGTGTGGCGGCTGGCGTCTTCGCAGGCAAGCCAGCTCCTACCGTGGAGGGTGTACATCCGTTGAGTCAGTGTTGGCAGTAAAAGAGACCTTGGGGCGCCAAGGTCTCTTTTTTTGTCTATGTGTATGACGTTTTGCTCGCGGATCTGTATCTAACGGCCTGCTTTTCAACGCCCTACCATGGTGCCCAGCACAACTCTTGAGGAGCGACACCATGCCCGAACTGTCCAGCTGGCTTGCCTACGGCCTGATCTCACTCGGCATGGTACTTACGCCAGGGCCGAACATGATTTACCTCATTTCCCGCTCGATTTGCCAGGGGCGCACTGCCGGGTTGATCTCACTGGGCGGCGTTGCGTTGGGCTTCCTTGTGTATATGTTTTGCGCGGCATTGGGCATCACTGCGTTGGTGATGGCGGTGCCGTTTGCCTACGACGCGCTGCGACTCGGCGGGGCGTTGTACCTGGTGTACCTGGCCTGGCAGGCGGTCAAGCCGGGTGGTCGTTCGCCGTTTCAGGTTCGGGAATTGCCCCAGGACAGCCCGCGCAAGCTGTTCATGATGGGCTTTGTGACCAACCTGCTGAACCCCAAAGTGGCGGTGATGTATTTATCGCTACTGCCGCAGTTCATCGACCCGAACGGGTATGGCAGTGTGCTGACGCAGTCCCTGGTGCTGGGCTTTACGCAGATTGCCATCAGCGTGAGCGTCAACTCGGTGATTGCCGTTATGGCGGGCTCCATCGCGGTGTTCTTCGTCACCCGCCCGGGTTGGCAGGTGGTGCAGCGCTGGGTGATGGGCTCGGTGTTGATGGGGTTGGCGCTGCGGATGGCGGTTGAGGGGCGGCGGTAAGTCGCTTGTTACAGGATGGCTTTCAGGTAGTCCTTGAGTGCGTCGAGCGGAGTATTGAGTGCTTCAAGTGTCGTCGCTTGGCGCACGTCCACCGCGAGCCGTTGCAGCTCACGCCCCATCACCGTGTTTGGGCCGCCCAGGGAGTCGAGTGCTAACGTCAGGCATTCATCAAGCTTGAGTTGAATCCTGGCCAAATCCCCCTGACGCACCAACAACCCGAACACCTCGCGCTCATACCCGTCCATGACCAGGTCATCGCGCAGAATCGGGCTCGCGCCTTCGGTCTCATGCACCAGCTTGAGAGCAAAAAGGGCAACAGCTTCCAGCGTCAATTCCATGGTCCCGGCTCCTTAACGTCTGCGTTCGCCTGCGGCTGCTCACTTTTCGACAGGCGAAAAAAAAGACCTTGAATTTCAAGGTCTTTCTTTAAGATGGTGCCCCGAGGGAGACTCGAACTCCCACTCCTTTCGAAAACGGATTTTGAATCCGCCGCGTCTACCAATTCCGCCATCAGGGCTCAATGGCGGCGAAGTATAGAGATGAGATTACCGTTGGTCAATCACGTTTCATGGTCTATTTTCACTATTTCCGCTAGACTTCCCGGCCCTGCTAGACGAACCCCATCATGCGCGTTGCTGACTTTACTTTTGAGCTCCCTGATTCGCTGATCGCTCGCCACCCTTTGGCCGAGCGTCGCGCCAGTCGACTGCTGACCCTGGACGGGGTGAGCGGTGCCCTCGCACACCGTCAATTCACTGATTTGCTTGAGCATTTGCGCCCAGGCGATCTGATGGTGTTCAACAATACCCGGGTGATTCCGGCACGGCTGTTTGGCCAGAAAGCGTCCGGCGGCAAGCTGGAAATTCTGGTCGAGCGGGTGCTGGACAGCCATCGCGTGCTGGCCCATGTGCGCTCCAGCAAGTCGCCGAAACCGGGCTCGAGCATCCTCATCGATGGCGGTGGCGAGGCCGAGATGGTCGCGCGCCATGACGCGCTGTTCGAGCTCAAGTTTGCCGAAGAGGTGTTGCCGCTGTTGGAACGCGTCGGCCATATGCCGTTGCCTCCTTATATAGACCGCCCCGACGAAGACGCGGACCGCGAGCGCTACCAAACGGTGTACTCCCAGCGCCTGGGTGCTGTTGCCGCGCCGACGGCCGGGCTGCACTTTGACCAGCCGCTGCTGGATGCGATCGCCGCCAAAGGCGTCGAAAGCGCCTACGTGACTCTGCACGTGGGGGCCGGCACGTTTCAGCCGGTGCGTGTGGATAACATCGAAGACCACCATATGCACAGCGAGTGGCTGGAAGTCAGCCAGGAAGTGGTGGATGCGGTGGCGGCGTGCAAGGCGCGCGGCGGTCGTGTTGTGGCGGTGGGCACCACCAGCGTGCGGTCGTTGGAGAGTGCGGCGCGTGATGGCGTGCTCAAACCGTTCAGCGGCGACACCGATATCTTTATCTTCCCGGGCCGGCCGTTTCATGTGGTCGATTGCCTGGTGACCAACTTCCATTTGCCGGAATCCACGCTGTTGATGCTGGTGTCGGCATTTGCCGGTTACCCGGAAACCATGGCCGCTTATCAAGCTGCCATCGCCAACGAGTACCGTTTTTTCAGCTACGGTGATGCGATGTTTATCACCCGAAACCCTGCGCCGACTGCTCCTAAAGAAGCGGGCCCTGAGGAACAACTATGAGTCGTATGTCGTTTGAACTGTTGGCCACGGATGGCAAGGCTCGTCGTGGTCGCCTCACGTTTCCGCGCGGCACCGTCGAAACCCCGGCTTTCATGCCCGTGGGGACTTACGGCACCGTCAAAGGCATGCTGCCGCGTGACATCGTCGCCACCGGCGCCGAAATCATCCTTGGTAACACCTTCCACCTGTGGCTGCGCCCGGGCACGGAAGTGATCAAGAAGCATGGCGACCTGCATGACTTCATGAAGTGGCAGGGCCCGATCCTCACCGACTCCGGTGGTTTCCAGGTGTTCAGCCTGGGCGCCATGCGCAAGATCAAGGAGGAGGGCGTGACCTTCGCCTCGCCGGTTGACGGTTCCAAGGTGTTCATGGGCCCGGAAGAGTCGATGCAGGTGCAGCGCGACCTGGGCTCCGACATCGTGATGATCTTTGACGAATGCACGCCGTACCCGGCGGACGAAGACGTGGCGCGTATCTCCATGGAGCTGTCGTTGCGCTGGGCTCAGCGTTCGAAGAATGCCCACGGCGACAACACCGCGGCGCTGTTCGGTATCGTTCAGGGCGGCATGCACGAAAGCCTGCGCAAGCGCTCGCTGGAAGGCCTGGACAAGATTGGCTTTGACGGCCTGGCCATCGGCGGTTTGTCGGTGGGCGAGCCCAAGCACGAGATGATCAAGGTGCTGGATTACCTGCCGGGCCTGATGCCGGCTGACAAACCTCGTTACCTTATGGGCGTTGGCAAACCGGAGGATCTCGTAGAGGGTGTGCGCCGCGGTGTGGACATGTTCGATTGCGTGATGCCAACCCGTAATGCCCGCAATGGGCATCTGTTCATCGATACAGGCGTGCTGAAGATCCGTAACGCGTTCCATCGCCATGATGATTCGCCGCTGGATCCCACCTGTGACTGCTACACCTGCCAGAACTTCTCGCGCGCTTATCTGCACCATCTGGACAAGTGCGGGGAAATGCTGGGTAGCATGTTGAATACCATCCACAATTTGCGTCACTACCAAGTCCTGATGGCTGGTTTGCGCGAGGCTATTCAACAGGGTACATTGGCCGCCTTCGTCGATGCCTTCTATGCCAAGCGCGGGCTCCCTGTGCCGCCCTTGGACTGAGTTTTCCGACCCTAAGATTCACTATTTGCAACTGGAGTGCTAAATGAGCTTTTTTATCTCTAATGCCATGGCTGACGCCGCTGCGCCTGCCGCTGCCGGCCCTATGGGCGGTGGTTTTGAGTGGATTTTCCTGGTCGGCTTCCTGGTTATTTTCTACCTGATGATCTGGCGTCCACAGGCCAAGCGCGCCAAAGAGCAGAAAAACCTGCTGGGCAGCCTGCAAAAAGGCGACGAAGTTGTGACCACTGGCGGCATCGCCGGCAAGATCACCAAGGTTTCCGATGCTTTCGTGGTTCTGGAAGTCTCCGACACCGTAGAAATGAAGTTCCAGAAGGGCGCCATCGCCGCCACGTTGCCAAAAGGCACGCTCAAAGCGATCTGAGTAACAACCTTTACCAATCGACGGGGCGCGCAAGGCGCCCCGCGTTATAAGCGGGCGGCGTGATGCTGAACAAATACCCTCTGTGGAAATACGTACTGATCCTGGCGGTGCTGGCGATCGGTTTTATTTATTCCGCTCCCAATCTTTATCCTGATGACCCTGCGATCCAGATCACGGGCGCCAGCACTTCGCTGCAAGTCAATCAGGCTGACCTGGAACGCGCGAGCAAAGCGCTCACCGACGCGGGCATTCAGGTTAAAGCGGCAACATTGGCGGCTGATGCGAAGGGCGGCTTGTTGCGCCTGACCAAGGCAGAAGACCAATTACCGGCCAAAGACGTTGTGCGCAAGGTCATGGGTGACGACTATGTTGTCGCGCTGAACCTGGCACAGACCACGCCAAAATGGCTGCGCAGCATTGGCGCGCACCCGATGAAGCTGGGTCTGGACTTGTCCGGTGGTGTGCACTTCCTGTTGGAAGTCGACATGGACAAAGCCCTCGACGCACGCCTGAAAGTCTACGAAGGCGATGTGAAGAGCCTGCTGCGCAAAGAGAAGTTGCGTTATCGCAGCCTGCCGCAGCTCAACGGTGCCATTCAGCTGGGCTTCTCTGACGAAGCGTCCCGCGAACAGGCCCGTGCGCTGATCCGCAAGAACTTCAACGATTTTGACATCGTGCCGGCCGACCTCAATGGTCAACCTGTACTGCGTCTGGCGATGACCCCAGCCAAGCTGGCGGAAATCCGCGAATACTCCATCAAGCAGAACTTGACCACGGTACGTAACCGCGTCAACGAGCTGGGTGTGGCTGAGCCGATTGTTCAGCGTCAAGGCGCCAACCGCATTGTGGTTGAGCTGCCGGGCGTGCAGGACACTGCTGAAGCCAAGCGTATCCTGGGTAAGACCGCCAACCTGGAGTTCCGTCTGGCTGCTGAGCCGGGTGCTTCTCGCGCGACTGCCGAAGAATTCGAGTTCCGTGAAGGTAACCGTCCTCCAGCGTTGATCGAGCGTGGCTTGATCATCACCGGCGACCAGGTCACCGACGCCAAGGCAGGTTTTGGCGAGCACGGCACGCCTGAAGTGAACATTCGTCTGGATGGTCACGGCGGCGAATTGATGAGCCGCGCCACGCGCAGCAACGTTGGTCGCAGCATGGCGGTGATCTTCATCGAGCAGCGCCCGATCACCACCTACACCAAGCAAGTGGTCAACGGCGTCGAGAAAGACGTGCCGGTGCAGACCTTCAAGGAAGAGAAGAAGATCATCAGCCTGGCGACCATCCAGTCGCCGCTGGGTGCTCAATTCCGCATCACGGGCCTGAACGGCCAGGGCGAATCGTCCGAGCTGGCACTGCTGCTGCGTGCCGGTGGCCTGGCGGCGCCGATGTACTTCGCTGAAGAGCGCACCATTGGCCCGAGCCTGGGTGCTGACAACATCACCAAGGGTATCGACGCAGCCTTGTGGGGCATGCTGTTCGTGTCGCTGTTCATCATCGCCATCTACCGCTTCTTCGGCATCATCGCCACCGTGGCCCTGGCGGGCAACATGGTCATGCTGCTGGCGCTGATGTCGCTGCTGGGCGCTACACTGACCCTGCCAGGCATCGCCGGTATCGTACTCACCATGGGTATGGCGGTAGACGCCAACGTACTGATCTTCTCGCGGATTCGTGAAGAGATCGCGGCGGGCATGACCGTACAACGTGCAATCAACGAAGGCTTCGGCCGGGCATTTACCGCGATTCTCGACTCCAACTTGACCACTTTGCTGGTCGGCGGGATTCTCTTTGCCATGGGCACCGGCCCGGTCAAAGGTTTTGCGGTCACCATGTCCCTCGGTATCTTTACCTCGATGTTCACGGCCATCATGGTGACCCGCGCAATGGTCAACCTGATCTTTGGCGGGCGTGACTTCAAGAAGTTGTGGATTTAAGGGGCTGCCATGTTACGTACAATCAACTTCATGGGCGTTCGCAACATTGCGTTCGGCGTCACTGTGCTCCTTACCGTTCTGGCGCTGTTCAGCTGGTTCCATAAGGGCCTGAACTACGGTCTGGACTTCACCGGCGGTACGCTCATCGAGCTGACCTACGAGAAGCCGGCCGACGTTACCCTGGTGCGCAACGAGCTGGTCAAGGCCGGCTATCACGAAGCCATCGTGCAGAGCTTTGGTGCGACCACCGACCTGCTGGTGCGTATGCCAGGTGAAGACCCGCAACTGGGTCACCAGGTAGCCGAAGCCTTGCAGAAGGTCGGCGGCGACAACCCGGCGTCGGTCAAGCGCGTTGAGTTCGTAGGCCCGCAGGTGGGTGAAGAGCTGCGCGACCAGGGCGGCCTCGGCATGCTGATGGCGCTGGTCGGCATCATGATCTACCTGGCGTTCCGCTTTCAGTGGAAGTTCGGCGTCGGCGCGATTGTGTCGCTGATCCACGACGTGATCGTGACCGTGGGTATCCTCGCGTACTTTCAGATCACCTTCGACCTGACGGTGTTGGCGGCGGTGCTGGCGATCATTGGTTACTCGCTCAACGACACCATCGTGGTATTCGACCGGGTGCGTGAAAACTTTCGCGTACTGCGCAAGGCGTCGCTGATCGAGAACATCAACGTCTCGACGACCCAGACCCTGCTGCGGACCATGGCGACATCGATCTCCACGTTGCTGGCGATTGCTGCGTTGATGATCTTCGGTGGCGACAACCTGTGGGGCTTCTCCCTGGCGCTGTTTATCGGCGTTCTGGCGGGTACCTACTCGTCGATCTACATCGCCAACGTGGTGCTGATCTGGCTGAACCTCAACAGTGAAGACTTGATCCCTCCTGCCGCTACCGGCAAGGAGGTCGACGACCGCCCTTGACGGGCGCTTGTTGACACGCTGTTACAAAGAAGGCGCGAGTATTGAACTCGCGCCTTTTTTTTTGCTCCAAGGCTGGGTATAGCGCGGACGTTTCGGTCCGTTTGTGATGGTCAGGAGGTTCACGTGAACAAGTCGTTGCTGGTTGGTGCGGTATTGGGTGCTGTCGGTGTGACTGCCGGGGGTGCTGTTGCCACCTACAGCCTGGTAAAAAGCGGCCCTGAGTATGCGCAAGTGCTGGCGGTGCAGCCGGTGAAGACCCAGATTAAAACCCCGCGCGAGGTCTGCAAGGACGTCGCCGTAACCCGGCAGAAGCCGGTGCAGGATCAACATCAAATCGTCGGCACCGTGGTTGGCGCGCTGGCCGGTGGCCTGTTGGGCAACCAGGTCGGTGGCGGTAATGGCAAGAAGCTGGCGACTGTAGCCGGTGCGGTGGGTGGAGGTTACGCCGGTAACAAGGTTCAGGAAGGCATGCAGAACCGCGATACCTACACCACCACACAAACCCGTTGTAACACCGTCAACGACATCAGCGACAAGGTTGTCGGCTATGACGTGCGGTACACCCTGGATGGCAAAGAAGGTTCGGTGCGCATGGACCGTGATCCAGGTGGCCAGATTCCAGTGGATAAAGAAGGTCGTTTGGTCCTGGGTCAAAACCAGCAGTAATTCCAGGCCGAGCGCGGTTCAAAATGTGGGAGCGGGCTTGCTCGCGAACGCGGAGTGTCAATCAACAGATTTATTGACTGGCTACCGCTTTCGCGAGCAAGCCCGCTCCCACATTGGGTATGGGTTGACGCTGGAATTGCCATATCGCCCAAATCAAAGGCATAAAAAAAGCACCCCTCGGGGTGCTTTTTTGTGCTCGCTCGCTTAGCGCTTCAGCGAAGCCGGCAGGTGCGGCTGGATCGCCGTCAGTACTGCCTTGAAGCACTTGGTGTTACCGGCAACGACGTGGCCTTTCTCAAGGAAGTCGTGGCCGCCAGTGAAGTCGCTCACCAAACCGCCAGCTTCTTGAATCAGCAGGGCGCCCGCGGCCATGTCCCACTCGGACAGGCCCGACTCCCAGAACGCATCAAAACGACCGGCAGCTACATAGGCCAGGTCCAGGCTGGCTGCGCCAGCGCGACGGATACCGGCGGTCTGGCCAACCAGGGCGCGGAACATGCCCAGGTAGTTTTCCAGGTTGTCCATCTGGTCGTCACGGAACGGGAAGCCCGTGCCCAGCAGGGCGCCGTCCAGGCTGGTGCGACCGCTGACACGCAGACGGCGACCATTCAACTGGGCGCCACGGCCGCGGCTGGCGGTGAATTCTTCCTGGCGAACCGGGTCCAGAACCACTGCGTGTTCCAGGCGGCCGCGGTATTTGCAGGCAATGCTCACGGCAAAGTGTGGAATGCCGCGCAGGAAGTTGGTGGTGCCATCCAGTGGGTCGATGATCCACAGGTAGTCTTCGCCTTCGCCGCTGCCTTTGTGCAAACCGGTTTCTTCGCCGAGGATGCCGTGGGTAGGGTAGGCCTTGCGCAGAGCGTCGATGATTTTCTGTTCGGCGGCGCGATCCACCTCGGACACATAATCCTTGGCGTCTTTTTCGTCGACCTTGATGGTATCCAGGCGCTCGATGGAGCGGAAGATCAATTCACTGGCGCTGCGGGCGGCGCGCAGCGCGATATTCAGCATGGGCTGCATGGATGTGTCACCTAAGGTTGTTAAAGAAAGCCGGGCATTCTAGCAGAAACTTTCTTCAGGTGAAGGACGACGTTAGCTTTCATGGCATAACCTTAGGCTGTTCTGTAAGATTTGCTCCCCTTTCCCGTGTCCGAGAGCGCCTCCCTTGCTGCAAAACATTCGTGTCGTTTTGGTCAATACCAGTCATCCCGGCAACATCGGCGGGGTGGCGCGAGCCATGAAAAACATGGGGCTGACGCGCCTGGTGCTGGTCGAGCCGCGCGTGTTCCCGCACCACGAGGCCGATGCCCGTGCATCCGGCGCCAATGACATCCTCGAAAAAGCCCAGATCGTCGCCACGCTGGAAGACGCCTTGGTCGGCTGCAACCTGGTGCTCGGCACCAGCGCCCGCGACCGCCGCATCCCCTGGCCGCTGCTGGATCCGCGCGAGTGCGGCACCAAAGTAGTGGAAGAAGCTGCCGGCGGCGCAGAAATCGCCTTGGTATTCGGCCGTGAAGACTCCGGCCTCACCAATGAAGAGCTGCAGCGATGTCATTACCACGTGCACATTCCATCAGACCCTGAATTCAGTTCGCTGAACCTCGGGGCGGCGGTGCAGGTATTGAGTTATGAAGTGCGCATGGCCTGGCTGGCCGCTGAAGGTCAGCCGAGCAAGGTAGAAAAGGATGAAGTCGCATCGACCAAGAGTGGCGAACTGGCCACGATGGATGAGCTGGAGCGATTCTATGAGCACCTGGAGCAAACCCTGGTGGCCATCGAATTCCTCGATCCGGAAAAACCACGGCACTTGATGGCGCGCCTGCGTCGCTTGTACGGGCGCAGCTCGGTCAGTCGAGCAGAGATGAATATATTGCGTGGCATCCTCACGGAAACCCAGAAAGCGGCCCGTGGCGAGCTGCTTAAGCGGAAGGATTAAAAATGTTCGAGCGTTTGCGAGAAGATATCCAGAGTGTTTTCCACCGTGACCCGGCGGCGCGCAACGCCTTTGAAGTGCTGACCTGCTACCCGGGCATGCACGCGATCTGGATTCACCGCCTGTCCGGCGCGTTGTGGGGCATGGGCTGGAAATGGCTGGCGCGCGTGGTGTCGAACTTCGGCCGCTGGTTGACCGGCATCGAGATTCACCCGGGTGCCAAGGTGGGGCGTCGCTTCTTTATCGACCATGGCATGGGCATCGTGATTGGCGAGACCGCCGAAATCGGTGATGACGTGACCCTGTATCAAGGCGTGACGCTGGGCGGCACCACCTGGAATAAAGGCAAGCGCCACCCGACTTTGGGTGATGGCGTGGTGGTAGGGGCGGGCGCCAAGGTGCTCGGTCCCTTTACGGTGGGTGCCGGTGCCAAAGTAGGTTCCAATGCTGTGGTGACCAAGGCCGTGCCGCCTGGCGCCACCGTTGTGGGCATTCCTGGGCGGATCATCGTCAAGCCGGAAGTCGGCGACGAGCAGGAAGCCAAGCGCAAGGCCATGGCTGAGAAGATCGGCTTCGATGCTTACGGCGTCAGCGAAGACATGCCTGACCCCGTGGCGCGTGCCATTGGGCAATTGCTTGACCACTTGCAGGCAGTCGACGGCAAGCTGGACGGCATGTGCGGCGCGTTGAAGGAGCTGGGCAGCAGCTATTGTGCGAAAGATCTGCCTTCGCTGCGCGAAGAAGACTTCGCTGAGATCAAGAGCGAACACGCCACAACCAAGGCTGGGTGAGCGCGGTCCCCTGTGGGAGCTGGCTTGCCTGCGATAGCGGTCTGCCAGCCACCCTCTCATTGCTGATCCACCGCTTTCGAGGGCAAGCCAGCTCCCACATTTGATCTCCACTGGTCTTGAGATAAGGCTTGGGCCCTGTTCCCGCTGTTCGATCCCACCCCATCCTGCTATGATTCGCGCGCCCTTTTTACGGGTAATCCTGACTAAAGTACTAGGTCTTATAGTTGACTTAAATACTCGGGAATCGCATACTTGCTCCCATTCTGAAACACCTTGGTACTTGTCCATGAGACTGACTACAAAAGGCCGATACGCGGTAACCGCCATGCTTGACCTGGCCTTGCACGCGCAAACTGGGCCGGTGTCCCTGGCCGATATCTCCGAGCGCCAAGGCATTTCCCTGTCCTACCTCGAACAGCTGTTTGCCAAATTGCGCCGTAGCAACTTGGTTTCCAGCGTGCGTGGGCCGGGTGGTGGCTACCAACTGTCCCGCGACATGCAGGGCATTCAAGTAGCCCAGGTGATTGACGCGGTCAACGAATCCGTCGATGCCACCAAATGCCAGGGTTTGGGTGATTGCCACGCCGGCGACACCTGCCTGACGCACCACTTGTGGTGTGACTTGAGCCTGCAGATCCATGAGTTTTTGAGTGGTATCAGCTTGGCTGATCTTGTGACTCGCCGTGAGGTGCAAGAAGTAGCCCAGCGTCAGGACCAGCGCCGTTGCAACACCAAGGCGCCGCGTCTGGACAAGATCGAAGCGTCCGCCGTCGAGTGACAGCCGCAGAGCTAACGGCACGCCAGCCAGCCTGATTTAGGAGAAAGTCCATGAAATTGCCGATTTACCTTGATTACTCAGCGACCACCCCGGTTGATCCGCGTGTCGCGCAAAAGATGAGCGAATGCCTGCTGGTTGACGGAAACTTCGGCAACCCGGCCTCCCGTTCCCACGTGTTCGGCTGGAAAGCCGAAGAAGCGGTCGAGAATGCTCGTCGCCAGGTTGCTGACCTGGTGGGCGCCGACCCACGCGAAATCGTCTGGACCTCCGGTGCTACCGAGTCCGACAACCTGGCAATCAAGGGCGCGGCGCATTTCTACGCGACCAAAGGCAAACACCTGATCACCACCAAGATTGAGCACAAGGCTGTCCTCGACACCATGCGCCAACTGGAGCGTGAAGGTTTTGAGGTCACCTACCTCGAGCCAACCACCGACGGCATCGTCACCCCGGCCATGATCGAAGCCGCGCTGCGTGAAGACACCATCCTGGTTTCCGTGATCCACGTGAACAACGAAATCGGCACCATCAACGACATTGAGGCCATCGGCGAGCTGACCCGTTCCAAGGGCATCCTGCTGCATGTCGACGCGGCTCAGTCCACCGGCAAGGTCGACATTGACCTGTCGAAACTGAAAGTCGACCTGATGTCGTTCTCCGCCCACAAGACCTACGGTCCTAAAGGCATCGGCGCGCTGTACGTGAGCCGCAAGCCTCGCGTGCGCATCGAAGCCACCATGCACGGCGGCGGTCACGAGCGCGGCATGCGTTCCGGCACCCTGGCGACCCACCAGATCGTCGGCATGGGTGAAGCCTTCCGTGTAGCCAAAGAAGACATGGCTGCCGAAAACGTGCGCATCAAGGCGTTGAGCGATCGCTTCTACAAGCAGGTCGAGAACCTTGAAGAGCTGTACATCAACGGCAGCATGACCGCCCGTGTACCGCACAACCTGAATTTGAGCTTCAACTACGTCGAAGGCGAGTCGCTGATCATGGCGCTCAAGGACCTGGCGGTTTCGTCCGGTTCGGCCTGCACCTCGGCCTCGCTTGAGCCTTCGTACGTGCTGCGCGCCCTGGGCCGCAACGACGAATTGGCACACAGCTCGATCCGCTTTACGTTCGGCCGTTTCACCACCGAAGAGCAAGTCGACTACGCCGCGCAGAAAGTCTGCGAAGCCGTCAACAAGCTCCGCGTTCTGTCGCCGCTGTGGGACATGTACAAAGACGGTGTCGACATTTCCAAGATCGAGTGGGCGGCACACTAAATATAGAAGCCGCCACCCAAGCTCTGTAGGAACGTGGCGGAAAACGCAGGCGTTTTTACAGGGTTCCAGAGCGGCCCTGATGAGTGAGGATTCAGTACCATGGCTTACAGCGAAAAGGTCATCGACCACTACGAAAACCCGCGCAACGTCGGCAAGATGAACGCGGAAGACCCTGATGTCGGCACTGGCATGGTCGGCGCTCCGGCGTGCGGCGACGTTATGCGCCTGCAGATCAAGGTCAACGACGCTGGCGTTATCGAAGACGCCAAGTTCAAGACTTACGGCTGCGGTTCCGCCATTGCCTCAAGCTCCCTCGCGACCGAGTGGATGAAAGGCAAGACCCTGGATGAGGCTGTCACCATCAGCAACACCCAGCTGGCCGAAGAATTGGCCTTGCCGCCAGTGAAAATTCACTGCTCCGTACTCGCAGAAGACGCCATCAAGGCGGCCGTTCGCGACTACAAGCAGAAGAAAGGCTTGATCTAAGCATTTGGCGACGAGTAAGGAGTCAACGATGGCTATCAGCATGACAGAAGCGGCTGCGCAGCACATTCGCCGCTCCCTGAATGGGCGCGGTAAAGGTGAGGGGATTCGTCTGGGTGTTCGCACCACGGGCTGTTCCGGCCTCGCCTACGTGCTGGAGTTTGTCGACGAGGTGGTCGAAGAGGATCAGGTGTTCGAAAGTCACGGCGAGAAAGTGATCATCGACCCTAAAAGCCTTACCTACCTGGACGGCACCGAGCTCGATTTCGTCAAGGAAGGGTTGAACGAAGGCTTCAAGTTCAACAACCCAAACGTGCGCGGTGAATGTGGCTGCGGCGAAAGCTTCAACATCTGAGGCTATCTGTGGGTACTCCTTGTCATTTCGCTTTATTCGAGCTGCAGCCGAGCTTTCGGCTGGACCTCGAGCAGCTTGCCACGCGCTACCGAGAATTGGCGCGTGGCGTGCATCCGGACCGCTTCGCTGACGCTTCCGAGCGTGAGCAACGCCTGGCGCTGGAGAAGTCGGCCAGCCTCAATGAAGCCTATCAGACGCTTAAAAGCCCTCCGAAACGCGCGCGTTACCTGCTCGCGATGAATGGTGGCGAGTTGCCGATTGAAGTCACGGTGCACGACCCGGACTTCCTGATGCAGCAGATGCAGTGGCGCGAAGAACTCGAAGATTTGCAGGACGAAGCCGATGTGGCTGGTGTCGCAGTCTTCAAGCGCCGTCTGAAAGTGGCCCAGGATGAGCTCAACGAAAGCTTCGCAGCCTGTTGGGATGATGCAGCGCAACGTGAACAGGCCGAACGCCTGATGCGGCGCATGCAGTTCCTCGACAAGCTCACCTACGAAGTGCGCCAGCTAGAAGAGCGCCTCGACGATTAACCCAGTGCTGCCCGTGCACGCCTGATAGACAGATAAGACCTGATTACCATGGCCCTACTGCAGATCGCCGAACCCGGCCAAAGCCCTCAACCGCACCAGCGTCGCCTGGCGGTCGGGATTGACCTGGGCACCACCAATTCCCTGGTCGCCGCCTTGCGCAGCGGCCTGTCCGAACCGCTGCCCGACGCCGATGGCCAGGTTATCCTGCCGTCGGCCGTGCGCTATCACGCTGACCATATTGAAGTCGGTGAGTCGGCCAAGCTGGCGGCGTCCTCCGATCCTTTGAACACCGTGCTGTCGGTCAAACGCTTGATGGGTCGTGGTCTGTCCGACGTCAAGCAATTGGGCGACCAGCTGCCGTATCGCTTTGTCGGTGGCGAATCGCATATGCCATTCATCGACACCGTCCAGGGCCCCAAAAGCCCGGTGGAAGTGTCGGCCGATATCCTCAAGGTGCTGCGCCAGCGCGCGGAAACCACCTTGGGCGGCGAACTGGTCGGCGCGGTGATCACCGTGCCTGCGTATTTTGACGACGCTCAGCGCCAAGCCACCAAGGACGCGGCGAAGCTCGCCGGTCTGAACGTGCTTCGCCTGCTCAATGAGCCGACGGCCGCCGCTGTGGCCTATGGCCTGGATCAGCACGCCGAAGGCCTGGTTGCAATTTACGACCTGGGCGGCGGCACCTTTGATATTTCGATCCTGCGCCTGACCGGCGGTGTGTTCGAAGTGCTGGCCACCGGTGGTGATACCGCCCTGGGCGGCGATGACTTCGATCACGCCATTGCCGGCTGGATCATCACCAGCGCCGGTTTGTCCGCCGACCTTGACCCGGGCGAGCAGCGTCATTTGCTGCAAACCGCCTGCGCGGCCAAAGAAGCGCTGACTGACGCCCGTTCTGTCGATGTTTCCTACGGTTCCTGGTCGGCCCAGCTGACGCGCGAAGCCTTCGACGCGCTGATCGAGCCAATGGTCGCTCGCAGCCTTAAAGCCTGTCGCCGTGCGGTACGTGATTCCGGTGTTGAGCTGGAAGACGTCGCTGCCGTGGTTATGGTCGGCGGTTCGACTCGTGTGCCGCGTGTGCGCGAAGCCGTTGCTGAAGCATTTGGTCGCCAGCCGCTGACCGAAATCGATCCGGATCAAGTGGTTGCCATCGGCGCTGCGATCCAGGCCGATACCCTGGCCGGCAACAAGCGCGACGGTGGCGAATTGCTGCTGCTCGACGTGATCCCGTTGTCCCTGGGGCTGGAAACCATGGGCGGCCTGATGGAGAAGGTGATTCCACGCAACACCACCATCCCCGTTGCCCGCGCCCAGGACTTCACCACCTATAAAGATGGCCAGACGGCCATGATGATTCATGTGCTGCAAGGTGAGCGCGAGCTGATCAGCGACTGCCGTTCCCTGGCGCGCTTTGAATTGCGCGGCATTCCGGCGATGGTGGCCGGTGCAGCGAAAATTCGCGTGACCTTCCAGGTTGACGCCGATGGTCTGCTCAGCGTGGCTGCGCGTGAACTGGGTTCGGGCGTAGAAGCCAGCATCCAGGTCAAGCCGTCCTACGGCCTGACCGACGGCGAGATCGCCAAAATGCTCAAGGATTCGTTCCAGTACGCCGGTGACGATAAAGTCGCCCGCGTACTGCGTGAACAGCAAGTTGATGCGCAGCGCTTGCTTGAGGCCGTACAAGGCGCTCTCGACACCGACGGCGCGCGCCTGTTGGACGCCGAAGAGCGCATGGTCATCGACCTGCAGATGCAGGAACTGGCCGAACTGATGAAAGGCAACGATGGTTACGCCATCGAGCAGCAGACCAAGCGCCTGTCGCAAGTGACTGATGCCTTTGCCGCCCGCCGCATGGATCAGACGGTGAAAGCCGCACTGGCCGGGCGCAACCTGAATGAAATTGAGGAATAATTAATGCCGCAGGTCATTTTTCTGCCACACGCCGAGCATTGCCCGGACGGTATGGTCGTGGAGGCTGAGACCGGCAAGTCCATCCTCGAAGTTGCCCATGACAACCACATCGAGATCGAGAGTGCCTGCGGCGGTGTTTGCGCCTGCACCACCTGCCACTGCGTGATTCGCGAGGGTTTCAACTCGCTTGAAGAAGCGGATGAGCTGGAAGAAGACTTTCTGGACCGCGCGTGGGGCCTTGAAGCGACTTCTCGCCTAAGCTGTCAGGCAAAGGTTGGGACCGAAGACATCACCGTCGAAATTCCGAAATATTCCCTCAACCATGCGGCTGAAGCACCGCATTGATTCAAGGAAATGTCATGAGCCTGAAATGGGTTGATGTACAAGAAATCGCTATACAACTTGCTGAAGCCCACCCTGAGGTCAATCCTCTGACGGTCAACTTCGTCAAGCTGCGCAATCTGGTGATGGAGCTGCCGGACTTTGATGACATCCCCGACCGGGGTGGCGAAAAGGTTCTGGAGGCGATTCAAGGCCTGTGGATCGAAGAAGCAGACTGAGCCGCCTTATTACGCAGTTAGGCAATACCCAATAACCCGCGTATAATTCGCGGGTTTAATTTTTCGTAAATTACCGTTTCTGGAGTTACACCATGGCTGTTCAACGTACTTTCTCCATCATCAAGCCTGACGCTGTTGCAAAAAACGTCATCGGCGAGATCACCACTCGTTTCGAAAAAGCCGGCCTGAAGGTTGTAGCTTCGAAACTCAAGCAACTGTCCAAAGCTGAAGCTGAAGGCTTCTACGCTGAGCACAGCGCTCGTGGTTTCTTCGGCGACCTGGTTGCCTTCATGATCTCCGGTCCTGTTGTTGTTCAGGTTCTGGAAGGCGAAAACGCTATCGCTCTGAACCGTGAGCTGATGGGCGCTACCAACCCTAAAGAAGCAGCTGCCGGCACCATCCGTGCTGACTTCGCTGAGTCCATCGACGCCAACGCTGTTCACGGTTCGGACTCCGAAGCCGCTGCTGCTCGCGAAATCTCGTACTTTTTCGCTGCTACTGAAGTAACCGCTCGCTAAGCATCGGCTTAAAGAGTGAGGGTGAATCCATGACTACATCGACTGTTAAAACCAACCTGCTGGGTCTGACTCAGCCGGAAATGGAGAAATTCTTCGACTCAATCGGGGAGAAGCGTTTCCGTGCCGGTCAGGTAATGAAGTGGATTCACCACTTTGGTGTCGACGATTTCGACGCCATGACGAACGTCAGCAAGGCCTTGCGCGATAAGCTCAAGGCCATTGCTGAGGTCCGTGGTCCCGAAGTGGTCAGCGAGGACATCTCCAGCGACGGCACCCGTAAGTGGGTGGTGCGCGTGGCGTCCGGCAGCTGCGTCGAGACCGTCTACATTCCCCAGGGCAAGCGCGGCACTTTGTGCGTTTCGTCCCAGGCAGGCTGTGCCCTGGACTGCAGTTTCTGCTCCACCGGCAAGCAAGGCTTCAATAGCAACCTCACCGCCGCCGAAGTCATCGGCCAGGTGTGGATTGCCAACAAATCCTTTGGCAGCGTCCCGGCAACCGTCGACCGTGCCATCACCAACGTGGTGATGATGGGCATGGGTGAGCCGCTGCTGAACTTCGACAACGTGATTGCGGCCATGCACCTGATGATGGACGACCTGGGCTACGGCATTTCCAAGCGCCGTGTGACCCTGTCGACCTCAGGCGTAGTGCCGATGATCGATGAGCTGGCCAAGCACATCGACGTCTCCCTGGCGTTGTCGCTGCACGCGCCCAATGACGCATTGCGTAATCAATTGGTGCCGATCAACAAGAAGTATCCGCTTAAGATGCTGCTCGAATCTTGCCAGCGTTACATGGCGACTCTGGGCGAGAAGCGTGTGTTGACCATTGAGTACACCATGCTCAAGGACATCAACGACAAGGTTGAGCACGCCGTCGAGATGATCGAGTTGCTCAAGAACACCCCGTGCAAGATCAACCTGATTCCGTTTAACCCGTTTCCACATTCTGGCTACGAGCGGCCGAGCAACAATGCTATCCGCCGTTTCCAGGATCAACTGCACCAGGCCGGCTACAACGTCACCGTACGCACCACGCGTGGTGAAGACATCGACGCCGCCTGTGGCCAATTGGTAGGGCAGGTGATGGACCGCACCCGCCGTAGCGAACGTTATATCGCCGTGCGCGAACTTAACGCCGCCGAAGATTTGCCGCAAATTGCTGTGAATCGAATCTGAGAGAGGATCTCTATGCCCTTGCGCCTTGCGCTGCTTTTGCTAGTTACCGGCCTCGCGGCCGGTTGTGTTTCATCGGGCCATGACAGCCCTTTGCAGACGGGTAAAGGCCGTGACGAGGCGCGAGTTGCCTATGTGCAACTGGGCTTGGGTTATTTGCGGCAAGGCATGAGCGAGCAGGCCAAGGTGCCGTTGAAAAAGGCCCTCGAACTGGACAGCGATGATGCCGACGCGAATGCCGCATTGGCTTTGGTGTTCCAGGCCCAGGCTGAGCCTGATTTAGCCGATCAATATTTCCACAAGGCTTTGGCCTCGCGCCCTGCGGACCCTCGGCTGCTGAACAATTACGGCAGCTTCCTGTTCGAGCAGAAACGTTATGACCAGGCTTCCCGTTATTTCCAGCAAGCCTCCGCCGACGCCCTTTACCCGGAGCGGTCGCGGGTATTCGAGAACCTTGGGGTCACCTCGATGCGCCTCGGCCAGCGTGACAGCGCGCGCCAGCAGCTGGAAAAAGCCCTGCATTTGAACAGTCGTCAGCCACGCGCGTTGCTCGAAATGGCTGAGTTGTCTTACGAAGACAGGCATTATGTGCCTGCACGTGACTATTACGAGCGTTTTAGCCTGCTCAGCGGGCAAAATGCACGTAGTCTATTGCTCGGTGTGCGGCTGGCGACGGTTCATGATGAACGCGATACAGCCGCACGTTTTGGCCAGCAACTCGAACGACTCTATCCCGGTACGCCGGAATATCAGCAATACCTGTCGGAGCAATGATGAAAGCGGCGCACCCGGAAGTTGTAGCAGCTAATCGCGTAAACCCAGGCGAGACCTTGCGTCAGGCCCGCGAAAGCAATGGTTGGTCGCTGGCAGAAGTGGCCCTCAAGCTCAATTTGACCACGACTTCCCTGGGCAACCTGGAAGCCGGCGCGTTCGACAAGCTGCCTGGGCATACCTTCGCCCGCGGCTATATCCGCGCCTATGCCAAGCTGCTGGGCATTGACCAGACCGTGCTGGTCCAGGAATTCGACCAATTTACCGGCACCGACTCTCAGGGCAGCAATGTGCATGGCCTGGGTCGCATCGAAGAACCGGTGCGGGTTTCCCACACGA
This sequence comes from Pseudomonas sp. LBUM920, assembly GCF_003852315.1. NCBI lineage: Bacteria > Pseudomonadati > Pseudomonadota > Gammaproteobacteria > Pseudomonadales > Pseudomonadaceae > Pseudomonas > Pseudomonas edsoni (SeqCode). Next base: position 5,395,536 of record NZ_CP027762.1, on the reverse strand, counting down.
TTTTGCGCATTGTCAGCCTGTTGCTGCTGATTGCCGTGATCGGCGGCGGTTTCGTCTGGTGGCAAGACCAGGCCTCCCAGCGCAGCAAGGACCTGACCAGCAACGCCATGGAGCACGTCGAAGTCGAAAGCGCCGACGGCACCACCCAGATTCACCCGCTGGATGAGCCGGAAGACCAGGCCGTTGCCGAAGGGCAAGCCGCGCCAGAAGCGCCGGCCGCCGCCGAGCAGCCCGCGCCGGAAGCGGGTACTGCAGCGGCGACTGCTGCCGTGCCGACTCCAGCCGCACCGGCGGCTCCGGCCGCGCCAACTGCCCAGGCCCATACCCCAGCCGTTGCCGCTCAGGCTCCAACGACCGCCGCGCCAGCTGCACCGGCAGCGCCGGCCGTTGCGCCGCCAGCTGCGCCTGCGTTGATCGCCGGTGACGGCCATATCCAGATTACCTTCGTCGCTGACTGCTGGACGCAAGTCACCGATGGCAACGGCAAAGTGCTGTTCAGTGGTTTGAAGCGTAAGGGAGATACGCTTGACCAAGGCGGCAAGCCTCCTTTGACGCTGCGTCTGGGCTTTGCCCGTGGCGCGCAAGTGGCCTACAACGGCCAGCCTGTGGACGTAGCGCCGTTCACCAGTGGCGAGACCGCTCGCCTCAAGTTGGGACAATAGTCATGCACGGCGAATCTCCAATCAAACGTCGCGTATCGCGCAAGATCTGGGTCGGCTCGGTGCCGGTGGGTGGCGATGCCCCCATCGCGGTGCAGAGCATGACCAACAGCGACACCAATGATGTCGCCGCCACCGTCGCCCAGATCAACCGTCTGGAAGCGGCCGGCGTAGACATCGTGCGGATTTCCGTGCCAGACATGGACGCTGCCGAAGCCTTCGGCCGCATCAAGCAGCTGGTCAAGGTGCCGCTGGTTGCCGACATTCACTTCGATTACAAAATTGCCTTGCGTGTCGCCGAGTTGGGCGTCGATTGCCTGCGCATCAACCCGGGCAACATTGGTCGCGAAGACCGTGTGCGCGCAGTGGTGGATGCTGCCCGTGATCGCGGCATTCCGATCCGCATCGGTGTCAACGCCGGTTCCCTGGAAAAAGACCTGCAGAAGAAATACGGCGAACCGACCCCGGCCGCGCTGGTTGAATCGGCGCTGCGCCACGTTGAGCACCTTGAACGCCTGAATTTCCAGGACTTCAAGGTCAGCGTAAAGGCTTCCGACGTGTTCATGGCGGTAGAAGCCTACCGCCTGCTGGCCAAGGAAATCGTGCAGCCGCTGCACCTGGGTATCACTGAAGCGGGCGGTTTGCGCTCAGGCACAGTGAAATCTGCGGTAGGTCTCGGTATGCTGCTCGCCGAAGGGATTGGCGATACTATCCGCATCTCCCTGGCGGCGGACCCGGTAGAGGAAGTGAAGGTCGGTTACGACATTCTCAAATCCCTGCATTTGCGTTCCCGTGGCATCAACTTCATTGCCTGCCCGAGCTGCTCGCGGCAGAACTTCGACGTGGTGAAAACCATGAACGAACTGGAAGGGCGCCTCGAAGACTTGCTGGTGCCACTGGATGTTGCGGTGATTGGCTGTGTGGTTAACGGCCCGGGTGAAGCCAAAGAGGCGCACATCGGCCTGACTGGCGGTACGCCCAACCTGATTTACATCGACGGCAAGCCGTCGCAGAAGTTGACGAATGACAATCTGGTGGATGAGCTCGAAAGACTGATCCGCGAGAAAGCGGCCGAGAAGGTCGCGGCTGACGCAGCGCTGATCGCGCGCGGCTAAGAACGAATTTAAGGATTAGATGTGAGCAAGTCTCTGCAAGCCATTCGTGGCATGAACGACATCCTGCCGGAGCAGACGCCGTTGTGGCGCTACTTCGAAAGCACGGTCGCGCGCCTGCTGGATAACTACGGTTACAAGCAGATCCGCATGCCGATCGTCGAATTCACCGAGCTGTTCAAGCGCTCTATCGGTGAAGTGACCGACATCGTCGAAAAAGAGATGTACACCTTTGAAGACCGCAACGGCGACTCCCTGACCCTGCGTCCGGAAGGCACAGCTGCGTGCGTGCGCGCCGTGCTCGAGCATGGCATCACGGGTGGCGGCCAGACCCAGAAGCTGTGGTACATCGGCCCGATGTTCCGCCACGAGCGCCCGCAGAAAGGTCGCTACCGTCAGTTCCACCAGATCGGTTGCGAAGTCTTCAACCTGGATGGTCCGGACATCGACGCCGAGCTGATCGTGCTGACCTGGCGCCTATGGGGCCAACTGGGTATCCGCGACGCGGTCAAACTCGAACTCAACAGCCTGGGCACCAGCGAATCCCGGGGCCGCTATCGCGAAGCCCTGGTCGAGTACCTGTCCGCGCACCTGGACAAGTTGGATGAAGACAGCCAGCGCCGTCTGAAAACCAACCCGTTGCGTGTACTGGATACCAAGAACGCCGACACCCAGGCCGTACTGGTCGATGCGCCGAAAATGGCCGACTACCTGGACGACGAATCGCGCACGCACTTCGAGGGCCTCAAGGCTCGTCTGGATGCGGCCGGTATTCCCTACGTGATCAACCCGAAACTGGTGCGTGGTCTCGATTACTACAGCAAGACCGTATTCGAGTGGGTCACCGACAAACTCGGCGCTCAGGGCACCGTGTGTGCCGGTGGTCGCTACGACGGCCTGGTTGAGCAAATGGGCGGCAAGCCGACCACGGGCGTGGGCTTTGCCATGGGCATCGAGCGGCTGATCCTGCTGCTCGAAACCCTGGAGCAGGTTCCGGAAGAAATTTCCCGTCAGGTGGATGTGTACCTGTGCGCCTTTGGCGAGGCCGCCGAACTGGCCGCCCTGGCCCTGAGCGAGAAAGTACGCGACCAACTGCCGAACCTGCGCCTGCAGGTCAATGCCGGCGCCGGCAGCTTCAAGAGCCAGTTCAAGAAGGCCGACAAGAGCGGTGCGCTGTATGCACTGATCCTCGGCGATGACGAGCTGGCCCAGCAAGTGATAGGTTTCAAACCCCTGCGTGGCCAGGGCGAGCAACAGAACATTGCCTTTGATGCGCTTGCCGCGCACTTGGCCACCTGCGTCGTGCAGGGTTGAAGCTGTCGAACAGCCGAATTTAGCGATTAAGGAGTATTGGGGTGTCGAGTACTGATGATGAGCAGATGGCCGAGTTCAAGGACTGGTGGCAGCGTAACGGCAAGCCCCTGGTTACCGGCGGTCTGCTGGCTTTAGTGGTGGTGTTCGGCTGGCAAGCCTGGCACAAGTATCAGGCCAACCAGTCCCAAGGCGCCTCGGTCCTCTATCAGCAATTGCTGGAAACCACGCTCACGCCGGACGGCAAGCCTGATCCTGCCCAGGTTGCAGACCTGGCCGGCAAGCTCAAAAGCGAATTCGGCGGTAGCACCTACGCCCAGTACGGCAGCCTGTTCGTCGCAAAAGTTGCGGTGGACACCGGCAAGCTGGATGACGCCGCGACCGAACTGAAGGCCATCGCCGACAAGCCGACCAACCCGACCCTGGGTGAAATCGCACGTCAGCGCCTGGCACAGGTATTGGCGGCACAGAACAAGGCTGACGAAGCACTCAAACTGCTCGACGGCGATGCTGACAAAGCATTTGTGGCCACTCGTGAAGAGCTCAAGGGCGACCTGTTGGTCCAATTGGGTCGTACCGACGAAGCCCATGCTGCGTACCAAAAAGCCAAGGCGGCGCTGTCTGATGAAGCGGCAGTCGGTGGCTTACAAATCAAGCTGGACGACTTGGCCAAAGGGGATGCGTGACGTGATCCGTTGGAAACATGCAGCATTGCTGGCTCTGGCCGTTCTGGCCGCGGGTTGCAGCAGCAACAGTAAAAAAGAACTGCCTCCGGCCGAGCTGACCAGCTTCAAGGAAGAAGTGGTTCTGCAAAAGCAGTGGAGCCGCTCCGTCGGTGATGGCCAGGGCGACCTGTACAACCTGCTGCAGCCGGCAATCGACGGCGAAAACATTGTGGCCACTGACTCCACTGGCGTGATCATTGCCATGGATCGCATGAATGGCGACGTGAAGTGGAAGAAAGACCTCGAGCTGCCGGTTTCCGGTGGCGTGGGTGTCGGCTACGGCATGGTGCTGGTCGGTACGCTCAAGGGCGACGTGGTTGCTCTGGACTCGGCGACGGGCGAAGAGAAATGGCGCGCTCGTGTGACCAGTGAAGTGCTCGCAGCGCCTGCCACCAACGGCGATGTCGTAGTGGTGCAGACCCAGGATGACCGTGTGATCGGCCTGGACGCCGCCACCGGCAACCAGCGTTGGTTGTACGACAGCACCCCTGCGGTGCTGACGCTGCGCGGTACCAGTGGTCCGATTGTGACCAACAACCTGGCCGTTGCAGGCCTGTCGACCGGTAAAGTGGTCGCCCTGGATACCCAGAACGGCGTGCCGGCCTGGGAAACCCGTGTGGCAATCCCTCAAGGTCGTTCCGAACTGGATCGCGTTGTGGACATCGACGGCGGCTTGCTGCTGTCGGGCGAAACCCTTTACGTGGCCACCTACCAGGGCCGTGTTGCGGCGCTGGACCTGCAAAGCGGCCGCATCAACTGGCAGCGTGATGCTTCCAGTTATGCCGGTGTCGCCCAAGGGTTTGGCAGCGTCTACGTAAGCCTGGCGTCCGGCACCGTTGAAAGTGTCGATGAGCGTTCCACCACTGCATTGTGGAGCAACGACTCTCTGGCCCGCCGTCAACTGTCGGCACCGGAAGTGTTCTCCAGCTACGTAGCGGTAGGCGACTTCGAAGGTTACCTGCATCTGCTGAGCCAAGTGGACGGTCGTTTTGTCGGCCGCGAGCGTATCGACAGCGACGGCCTGCGTGCCCGTCCGCTGGTCGTGGGTAACATGCTTTACGTGTATGGCAACAGCGGCAAGCTGGAAGCCCTGACCATCAAGTAAGAACTATGCTTGGGGTAAAACCCAGGCGGCCCCGCTTCGGCGGGGCATGCGGCATTTAAATATGCTGCCCCGAGCACCAGCCGCTGCCTTGCAGCGGCTTTTGTATTTTCTGAAATAACGAAGTGGAGAGCCGCATGGTTCCCGTAATCGCCCTGGTGGGCCGACCTAACGTCGGCAAGTCCACCTTGTTCAACCGCCTGACCAGGACTCGCGACGCCATCGTCGGCGACTTGTCCGGTCTGACCCGTGATCGCCAATACGGTGAGGCAAAGTGGCAAGGGCGCTCCTACATTATTGTCGACACCGGTGGTATCTCCGGTGACGAGCATGGCATGGACGAAAAGATGGCCGAGCAGTCGCTGCTCGCTATCGAAGAAGCCGATGTCGTGTTGTTCCTGGTGGACGCCCGCGCGGGCTACACCGCTGCCGACCAGATGATTGGCGAGCACCTGCGCAAGCGCAACAAGCGTTCCTATCTGGTCGCCAACAAGATCGATAACATCGATCCTGAGGCGGCCCGTGCCGAGTTCAGCCCGATGGGCCTGGGCGACGCGATCCCGGTCGCCGGTGCTCACGGTCGCGGTATCACCCAGATGCTGGAAATCGCCCTGCGCGACTTCCCTAAGGATGACGCCGAGGAAGAAGAAGGCATCGAGGAGATCGTCGCCGAAGGTGAGGAAGCCAAGCGCATTCCTGGCCCGAGCGAAAAAGACGGTATCAAGATTGCCATCATCGGCCGCCCGAACGTTGGCAAGTCGACCCTGGTTAACCGCATGCTCGGTGAAGACCGCGTAATCGTTTATGACCAGCCCGGTACCACCCGCGACAGTATCTACATCCCGTTCGAGCGTAACGACGAGAAGTACACGCTGATCGACACCGCCGGTGTGCGCAAGCGCGGCAAGATCCACGAGGAAGTTGAAAAGTTCTCGGTGGTCAAAACCCTGCAAGCGATCAAAGACGCCAACGTGGTGATCTTCGTGATGGACGCCCGCGAAGGCGTGGTGGACCACGACCTCAACTTGCTGGGCTTTGCCCTGGAAGCCGGTCGCGCCCTGGTGATCGCGATCAACAAGTGGGACGGCATGACGCCGAGCGAGCGCGATTTCGTCAAGATCGAGCTGCAGCGTCGCCTGTTCTTTGTTGAGTTCGCCGATATCCACTTTATCTCGGCACTGCACGGCACTGGCGTGGGTAACCTCTACGCGTCCGTACAGAACTCGTTCAAGTCCGCGGTCACCCGCTGGCCGACCAACCGTCTGACCCAGATCCTGGAAGACGCGGTTGGCGAGCACGCGCCACCGATGGTCAACAACCGCCGGATCAAACTGCGTTACGCCCACTTGGGTGGTGCCAACCCGCCGATTATCGTGATCCACGGTAACCAGATCGAGAAAGTGCCAAAGTCCTATGTGCGTTACCTGGAAAACACCTACCGCCGTGTCTTGAAACTGGTCGGTACGCCGATCCGTATCGAGTTCAAAGGTGGCGAGAACCCATACGAAGGCAACAAGAACACATTGACTGACCGTCAGGTGAACAAGAAGCGTCGTTTGATGACTCACCACAAGAAGGCCGACAAGAAGCGCCGCGACAAGAAATAAGCGCCGCTTCAAGTTCTAAGCTACACGCTGCAAGAGAGGGCTCTTTGAGCCCTTTTTTGTGCCTGATGGATTGCTGGCTTGACCTGCTTGCAGCTTGCAGCTTAAAACTTGCAGCTCACCCGAAGGGGGCTCCCATGATCACCAGCAAGCTGCCGAATGTCGGTACGACCATTTTCACCACCATGTCGCAACTCGCTGCCGAGACCGGCGCGCTCAACCTGTCCCAGGGCTTTCCCGATTTCAATGGACCCAAGGCGTTGCTCGATGCGGTGGGCCAGCACGTTGCCAGCGGGCATAACCAGTATTCACCGATGACCGGTTTGCCAGCCCTGCGCCAGCAAGTGGCGGCCAAGATCGCCCGCAGCTACGGCGCAACGGTTAATCCTGACAGCGAAGTGACCATTACTCCCGGCGCCACTGCCGCGATTTTCTGTGCGATTCAGGCGGTGATCCGCAACGGCGATGAAGTCATCGTGTTCGACCCCTGCTACGACAGCTACGAGCCCTCGGTCGAGCTGGCCGGCGGTCGCTGCGTGCATGTGCAACTGAGCCTGCAGGGCTTCTCCCTGGACTTTGAAAAGATCAAGGCCGCGCTGTCGCCGCGCACGCGCATGATCATCCTCAACACCCCGCACAACCCGACCGGCGCACTGATCAGCCGCGCCGAGCTGGACCAGTTGGCCGAATTGGTCCGCGACCGCGATATCTATCTGGTCAGCGATGAAGTCTACGAACACTTGGTGTTCGACGGCGTGCCCCATGTCAGCGTATTGGCCCATGAAGAACTGTATCAGCGTGCGTTCGTGGTCAGCTCTTTCGGCAAGACTTACCACGTCACCGGCTGGAAAACCGGCTACGTGGTCGCGCCACCGGCGCTGACCGCTGAACTGCGCAAGGTGCATCAATATGTCAACTTCTGCGGCGTGACCCCTTTGCAGTACGCTTTGGCGGACTTCATGGCCGATCACCCGGAACATGTCGAACAATTGCCGGCTTTCTACCAGGCCAAGCGCGACCTGTTCTGCGACTTGCTGGCGCCGTCGCGCTTCAGCTTTGCCCGGGTGACCGGTACTTACTTCCAATTGGTGGATTACTCACAGATTCGCCCGGACCTGGATGACGTCGCCATGTCGCTGTGGATGACCCGCGAGCACGGCGTGGCGACGATCCCGGTCTCGGTGTTCTACCAGAACCCACCCCAAGGCCAGCGCCTGGTGCGCCTGTGCTTTGCCAAACGCGAGGAGACGCTGCAACAAGCAGCCGAAAAACTATGCGTGATCTGAGTGCATTACCCAACCTGAACATCGCCCTGGTGCAGACCAGCCTGGTGTGGCATGACCGTCAGGCCAACCTGGAACATTTCGAGCTGTTGCTGGAGCAGGCCAAAGGGGCCGACCTGATTGTGCTGCCGGAGATGTTCACCACCGGGTTTTCAATGGAGTCGCAGACCCTTGCTGAACGGGAAAACGGCCCGACCCATCACTGGCTCCAGGCTCAGGCGGCGAAGTACAACGCCGTGATCACCGGCAGTGTGATTATCCAGGCCGCCGATGGCAGTCATCGCAACCGCCTGCTGTGGGCGCGGCCGGACGGCGAGGTGTTGCACTACGACAAGCGCCACTTGTTCCGTATGGCGGGCGAGCACGATCACTACACGCCGGGTGAGCGCCAGGTGCAGTTCGAATTGAAGGGTTGGCGTATTCGGCCGTTGATTTGCTATGACCTGCGCTTCCCGGTGTGGAGCCGTGATGCTCAGGACACTGACTTGCTGCTGTACACCGCCAACTGGCCGGGTGCGCGGCGCCTGCACTGGAACCGTTTGCTGCCAGCGCGCGCGATCGAAAACCTGTGCTACGTGGCGGCGGTGAACCGGGTGGGCACGGATGGGAAGGGCTTTGCCTACACCGGAGACAGTCAGGTGCTGGATTTCCAGGGCGAGACCTTGCTGAGTGCAGGGGAGGCGGATGGCGTGTTTCAGGTGTGCCTGGAGGCGGCAGAGCTGGCGGCGTATCGCGAAAAATTTCCGGCGAACCTTGACGCAGACAGGTTTGAGTTTGTCTGAAAGACCGCTTTCGCGAGCAAGCCCGCTCCCACATTTGGAATGCATTGCGCCTGTGGGAGCGGGTTTGCCCGCGAAGAGGCACTTACTGACCCCACAAATCCTGCGCCCAACAAAAAAGCCCCTGAGTGCTCACCCAGGGGCCTTTTGCATTTCCACGAACCCGCTTACGCCGCTTTCGCTTCCTGCTGGCTCAACGAGCGGTTCAGGGCACTGAACAGTGCCTTGAAGCTGGCCGTGGTGATGTTTTCATCAATGCCCACGCCATGCACCGGACGCTCGCCATTCACACGCAGCTCAATGTAGGCCGCTGCCTTGGCGTTGGTGCCTGCCCCGATGGCATGTTCGTTGTAGTCCATGATCTCTACGCCAATCGGCAAGCCAGCCACCAGCGCTTCCAGAGCGCCGTTGCCTTTGCCTTTCCAGTGCAGGTTGGTTTCGCCCTGGCCTTTGCCCGAGACTTCCACTTCGACAAAGCTGTTGCCGTTTTCTTCCTGCAGACGATGGCTGACCAGCGCGTACGGCGTGTTGGCTTGCAGGTATTCACGTTGCAGCAAGGCGTAGATCTGTGGCGCGGTCATCTCAAGACCCACGCGGTCGGTTTCAGCCTGGACCACCTGGCTGAATTCGATCTGCATGCGGCGCGGCAAGCTGATGTCGTATTCCTGCTCCAGCAGGTAGGCGATGCCGCCTTTGCCCGACTGGCTGTTCACACGAATCACCGCTTCGTAGCTGCGGCCAATGTCGGCCGGGTCGATCGGCAAATACGGCACTTCCCACAGCGCGTCGGCTTTCTGCTGGGTGAAGCCCTTGCGGATCGCGTCCTGGTGGGAGCCAGAGAACGCGGTGTGCACCAGATCGCCGACGTATGGGTGGCGTGGGTGCACTTGGATCTGGTTGCATTCCTCGACGACTTTGCGCACGCCGTCGATGTCGGAGAAGTCCAGTTGTGGGTCGAGACCCTGGGTGTACATGTTCAGTGCCACGGTCACGAGGTCGACGTTACCGGTGCGCTCGCCGTTGCCGAACAGGCAGCCTTCGACACGGTCGGCGCCGGCCATCAGGCCCAGTTCGGTGGCGGCTACGCCGGTGCCACGGTCGTTGTGCGTATGCAGACTGATGATCACGCTGTCGCGGCGGTTGATATGACGACCGAACCACTCGATCTGGTCGGCATAGATGTTCGGCGTCGCGCACTCGACGGTGGCGGGCAGGTTGAGGATCATCTTGTGCTCAGGCGTCGGGTTCCACACCTCGATCACCGCGTCACACACTTCTTTGGCGAACTCCAGCTCAGTGGCGCTGAAGGTTTCCGGGGAATATTCGAAGGTCCATTGGGTTTCCGGCTGCTGGGCGGCGTATTTGACGAACAGCTTGGCGGCGTTGACCGCAATGGCCTTGATGCCGTCCTTGTCCTGATTGAACACGATGCGGCGGAAGGACGGCGAAGTGGCGTTGTACAAGTGCACGATGGCCTTTTTGGCGCCGCGCAGGGATTCGAAGGTGCGTGCGATCAAGTCTTCACGGCCCTGGGTCAGCACCTGGATGGTGGTGTCCTCGGGGATATGGTTGTCTTCGATCAGGGTGCGCACGAAGTCAAAGTCGGTTTGCGAAGCAGCCGGGAACGAGGCTTCGATTTCCTTCACGCCCACCGCAACCAGGGTCTTCCAGAAACGCAGTTTTTTTGCGGCGTCCATCGGCTCGATCAGCGACTGGTTGCCATCACGCAAGTCGGAACTGCACCAGATCGGCGCTTCGGTGATGGTTTTCGACGGCCAGGTGCGGTCCGGGATATCGATGGTCGGGAACGCACGGTACTTCGAAGACGGGTCTTTGAGCATGCTCATCGGGAAATCCTTTGTTGTAGGGGCCGAGAAAAGGCGGCCTGCCGTAGAACTGTTTTTAGGGATAAAGCAAGAAGACGAGGCAGATCGATTCAGCCTGGCAGTCGTGCGCTGACGAGGCACAGGCTGCGGTGCTGGCGGAGCTGAATGAGGGTGTGAGAGGTTTTCATAAGCTCAACCCTAACCGCCGGGGTGAAAGATGGCAAGCTGTCGAGAAAAATTGAGATAAGTTCTGCTATCTGGCGGGCGTGCGAGATTTTATGGCGGGTTTGTAGCTGAGAGTTGATTTTAATTGCGTGGCCTTTATTAGGGGCGCAATTGTGTTGGCAGACCTGGCGCCATCGCGGGCAAGCCCGGCTCCCACAGGGAATCGCGATCACCTGTGGGAGCCGGGCTTGCCCGCGATGAGGCCGGTATGTTCAATATTTATATCAGGGCTGGAACGCGCCAATAAAGATCGCCGGGTCGACTCGTGCATCGTTAAGGCTGATGTTCCAATGCATGTGCGGCCCGGTGGCGCGGCCCGTCGAGCCGACCTTGCCCACCACCGCGCCGCGCGCCAGTTGGTCGCCCACCTTCACGTCGATCTTGGACATATGGCAGAACATGCTGATAAAGCCCTGGCCATGGTCGACAAAGACGGTGTTGCCGTTGAAGAAGTAATTGCCGGTAAGGATGACTTTACCGGCCGCCGGGGTCTTGATCGGTGTGCCGGCACCGACGGCGAAGTCGAGGCCCGAATGCGGGTTGCGCTCCTCGCCGTTAAAGAACCGGCGTACGCCAAACTTGCTCGACAGCGGCCCGTTCACGGGTTTATCCAGCAGTAAGTTGCTGGGCGTGTTTGGACTGAAACTGCGGTAAGCCTTGAGCTGGACCGCCAGTTCGCCCTCGATGCGCTTGAGCTGTGCCGGGTCAGGATTGACCTGGCTTTTGTTTTTCAGGGTGATGTGCTGCTCGGGGTATTTCTTGAAGCCCACCACAAACGGCAGGGTTTGCCCACCGCTGGTGAGGCGTTGGGTGCCGGGTTTAACCGTCAGGGGAATCCCGACAATCGCCAGCCAGGTGTTCTGTTCCTTGACCACCAACACCGGCCTGTTCTGATAGGTGGCTTTGGGCGCGGTTGCCGCCGCACCCAGATCGACCACTGCGACGCCGCCCGGCACCGGCTTGTTCAGCAGCCGAGTGATGTAGCTGTCGGCATGGGCATTGAAGGTGAGGCACAACAGCATCAGCAGGCTAAATAGACGGGACATCAATCAATCCAATAACGAAAGGGTGACGGGCGTCAGGTGGTTATCTTCCACCCGCACCTGCAATTGGCCTTCACCGAGGCGCGCGGTCAGGCGCTGGCCGGTGTGGGTTTGCGCGGCGTTGCGGATCGCCTGGCCACGTTCGTCCAGCAAAATGCTATAGCCACGGCCCAGGGTCGCCAGTGGGCTGACCACTTGCAGCGTCTGCACCTGGCTTTGCAGTTGCAAGCGACGCGCCTTGAGGCCTTCGCGCATGGCGCGCGGCAGGCGTTCGGCGAGGCTGTCCAGGCGCTGGCGCAGCAGGGCCAGTTGACGGCCGGGGTGCTGACCGGCGAGGCGGGTTTCCAGGCGGATCAGGCGTTCGCGGCGGGTATTGAGGCTGCGTTCGAAGGCGCGGCGCATGCGCATGTCCAGGTCATCCAGGCGCTGGGCCTGTTGACGCAGACGTTCGCCGGGGTGACGCAGGCGGCGGGCCATGCCTTCCAGGCGCAGGCGCTCGTGACTGAGGCGATTGCGCATCAGCATCACCAGGCGGCGGTGCAGGTTTTCGACCTGGCGCACCAAATGGCTGGCATCGGGGGCGAGCAATTCGGCGGCAGCGGAGGGCGTGGGCGCGCGCACGTCGGCCACGAAGTCGCAGATCGACACATCGGTTTCATGGCCGACGGCGCTGACAATCGGCGTTACGCACGCGTCCACCGCACGCGCCACGGCTTCTTCGTTGAAGCACCACAGATCTTCCAGAGAGCCGCCGCCGCGAGCGAGGATCAACGCGTCGAAGCCGCGTGCGTCGGCCAGCTTGAGGGCGCGCACAATCTGCGACACGGCCTCGCGGCCTTGCACGGCCGTCGGGATCAGCGTTAATTCAACGTTCGGCGCGCGGCGGCCGAACACGCTGATGATGTCGCGGACCACCGCACCTGTGGGCGAACTGATGATGCCAATGCGCCGAGGATGCGCCGGCAGTGGCACCTTGCGTTCGGCACTGAACAAGCCTTCGGCGCTGAGCTTTTCCTTCAACGCATCAAAGGCCAGGCGCAGCGCGCCATCACCGGCGGGCTCTACGGTGTCGAGGATCAATTGATAGTCGCCACGGCCTTCGAACAGCGAGACCTTGCCGCGCACTTTGACCGCCAAACCATCCTTCAAGGCTTGGCGCACCCGTGCGGCATTGTTGCGAAACAACGCGCAACGTACCTGGGCGCCGCTGTCCTTGAGGGTGAAGTACACATGGCCGGACGCCGGGCGGGCGAGGTTGGAGATCTCGCCTTCGACCCAGATATTGGTGAACACGTCTTCCAGCAACACCCGCGCGCGGCCGTTGAGCTGGCTGACAGTCAGGACTTCGCGGTCCAGGCCCAGACGGGCAAAAGGATCTTTAATCATGGGCGGCAGTTTATAGGCATTCGCGCAAGGTTTGGCAGAATTGCTCGACCAGCGCGCTCGGCGTCTGCGCGCAGGCCAGGGCCACGGTGCTGAGGCAGTCCGGATCAGCCAGGGGCAAAAAGTGCAGGTTGGCGGGTGCGATGTCCTGCATGGATTTTGGTAACAAGGCAATTCCGAAACCGGCCTGGATCAGTTGCAGCTGCGTGGTTTTGCGTGACATCACCCGTGCAGCCTTGGGGAAAAATCCTGCGCGCATGCAGAGTTCGGCTGACAGATAACTCAGGCCGCCGCGTTGGGGATGGGGGATCGAGATAAACACTTCGTCCTTGAGCTGTTCCAGTTCGACAGGTGCATTGCTGCGCGCCAGCGCGTGATCAGGCGGCACAGCCAGCACCAGCTGTTCGTTGTACAAGGGCACCACCCGGACACCTTCGCGTTGGCGCAACACCGGTAAGCGCAACAGCCCGACTTCAAGCCGACCCTCGGCGATTTCCTCAAGTTGCGCCTCGGAGGACAGTTTGACGATGTCCATCGACACGCCAGGGCAGCGCTCCAGCCAGGTGCTGATGGCTTTCAACAAGTGCCCGCTCATCGGCACGGTGCTCGAATGGCTCAGGCGCAACGTGCCCAGCTTGCCATGGCCCACCTGGGTGGCCATTTCGCCGGCCTTGAGCAACTCGCTCAGCAGGTTGCGCGCCCGTGGGTAAAAGGCTTCGCCGGCCGCCGTCAGCCGGGGTTGGCGCGCGGTGCGTTCGAACAGTGGCGTTTGCAGCTGGGTTTCCAGCTCTTTGATCTGTCGGCTCAGGGCCGATTGCGCCACAAACAGGCGTTCGGCGGCGGCGCTGAAGCTGCCGCTGTCGGCGATTTCGACGAAGTAGCGCAGTTGGCGAGTGGAAATCACGCGTCATGCCTTTTCGAGATGAGTGGGGGGCTTTGAAGATATTAGTCGCAACACTCGCCGATGGCTAAAGTGCACGTCATCTCTTTCAAGGAAGTGCCCATGAGCCCGGTTGAGCTGATGAGTCAGTGGTCGTTTAGCGGCGTTGATTGGCTGGTGATCGGCCTCGGCATTGTCGTGGCCTACATCGTGTTTGGTATCGCAGGCTTTGGTACGGCGCTGGTCGCGGGGCCGATTCTGATTGTGTTTATGCCGTTGTCGAAAATCATCCCGCTGCTGGTGTTGCTCGACTTTGTCGCGGCCTTTGGCAACCTGCTGCAATCGCGGCGGGAGGTGAACAAGCCGGAGCTGTTGCGATTGCTGCCGTGCATGGCTATCGGTTGCACGCTTGGGGTGGTGTTTTTGCTCAATCTGCATTCGGACCTGTTGCTGCTGTTGATGGGGCTGTTTATCAGCGCCTATGCGATTTACAGCCTGGCGGTAAAGGCGCGGCCGACGCAGCTGGCGGCGGGCTGGTCGATTCCCATGGGCACGGTCGGTGGGTTGTTTGGTGCCTTATTTGGCAGTGGCGGCTTTTTATATGCGATCTACCTGAACAGTCGTTTGCCCAAGGACGCGGCGCGGGCCACGCAAAGTGCGTTGATCAGTTGCAGCACAGTGGTGCGCTTGAGTTTGTTCCTGATTGCCGGGGTGTACGCTGATTGGCCGCTGTTGATGTTGGCGCTGTGCCTGTTGCCGGCGATGGCCCTGGGGCTGTGGGTTGGGCGCAGGCTGACGATGCGGATGTCGCGTGAGGCGTTTGTGCGGTGGGTGACTTGGCTGGTGTTGGCGAGCGGCATTGCGTTGATCGCCCGTTACTTGAGTACTTGACCTGTGGGTGTCAGGGATTAAGCTGCCGGGCTCTAGGGCCTCATCGCGGGCAAGCCCGGCTCCCACAGTTGATCGCATTCCAATGTGGGAGCCGGGCTTGCCCGCGATGAGGCCAGAAGCCACACCGCAGGACTCTCATGAACTCCCAAAGCATCCTTGTCCCGAAAATTTCCACCTTGCCCGTCCACGAACCCCGCGCGCGGGCAATCGTGCGCTGGCTGGTGCGCAAGAACATCATCAAGGAAGAGCTGACCACCTGCGGGCGCACCGGCAATCGCATGGCCTACGCCCTGGCCGACGGCGCCCGTGCCGTGGTGTTGCACCCCGAAGCGCTGCCGTTCAACGAGCCGATCAATGGCCTCGAGATTATCTACAAACGCTGCATCTATACGCCGGCCAAGGGTTTTCTCGAAGAAGCCGGCTGCCCTGAATGCCTCAAGGAAGTCGGCGAGGCGCTGTTCGAAAGCCTGGAAGACTGGATGCCCGGCCACACAGACAACTTCACCTGCCCTTTGTGTGGGCATGAAGACGACATCAACGGGTTTCTGTTCCTGCAGGAATGCGGGTTTTCCAACCTGGGTTTCATTTTCAACAACTGGGCAGAGGCGGGCTTCAAGCAAAGCTTTATCGACGAATTCGCCGATTGGCTGGACCAAAAGATGAGTTGGGTCAAAGTCGAGCTTTAACCCTTCTATCAGTATTACCAAGTTTGTCAGAGTTTTACATTGAGCCTGACAGGGTGCATGTATATAATGGCGCGCTTCCATTTTCCCGCTCGGGAGCCCCCGCGATGCTGCGTATCAGCCAAGAAGCTCTGACATTCGACGACATTCTCCTAGTGCCCGGTTATTCCGAGGTGCTTCCTAACGAAGTCAGTCTCAAGACCCGCCTAACCCGTGGCATCGAGCTGAATATTCCCCTGGTTTCCGCTGCCATGGACACCGTCACCGAAGCCCGTTTGGCAATCGCCATGGCTCAGGAAGGCGGCATCGGCATCATCCACAAGAACATGACCATCGAGCAGCAAGCTGCCGAAGTGCGCAAGGTCAAGCGTTACGAAGCCGGTGTGGTGAAAGATCCAATCACCATCGAAGCCGACGCCACCGTGCGTGACCTGTTCGACCTGACCCGCCTGCACAACATCTCCGGCGTCCCGGTACTGCACGATGGCGACCTGGTCGGCATCGTCACCTCCCGTGACGTGCGTTTCGAGAACCGTCTTGAAGTCACCGTCCGCGAAGTGATGACGCCTAAAGAGCGCCTCGTGACTGTCAAGGAAGGCGCCGACAAGAACGATGTGCGCGAGCTGCTGCACAAGCACCGCATCGAGCGCGTGCTGATCGTCGACGACAAATTCGCCCTCAAAGGCATGATGACCGTCAACGACATCGAAAAAGCCAAGGCTTACCCGCTGGCCAGCAAGGATGACCAAGGTCGTCTGCGCGTTGGCGCTGCGGTCGGCACCGGTAAAGACACCGGCGATCGCGTTTCGGCCCTGGTCGCTGCCGGCGTTGACGTGGTGGTGGTCGACACCGCCCACGGTCACTCCAAAGGCGTGATCGACCGCGTGCGCTGGGTCAAACAGAATTTCCCTGACGTGCAAGTGATCGGCGGCAACATTGCCACCGGCGCTGCCGCCAAGGCCCTGGCCGAAGCGGGCGCCGACGCCGTCAAGGTCGGTATCGGCCCGGGCTCGATCTGCACCACGCGTATCGTCGCCGGTGTGGGCGTGCCACAAATCAGCGCCATCGCCAACGTCGCCGCTGCCCTTGAAGGCACCGGCGTTCCGTTGATCGCCGACGGCGGCATCCGTTTCTCCGGTGACCTGTCCAAGGCCATCGTAGCCGGTGCTTCCTGCGTGATGATGGGCTCGATGTTCGCCGGTACTGAAGAAGCGCCGGGCGAGATCGAACTGTTCCAGGGTCGTTCGTACAAGGCTTACCGCGGCATGGGTTCGCTGGGCGCCATGTCCCAGGCGCAAGGCTCTTCCGACCGTTACTTCCAGGACTCCTCGGCAGGCGCCGAGAAGCTCGTACCGGAAGGCATCGAAGGCCGTGTGCCGTACAAAGGCACCTTGAGCGCGATCATCCATCAACTGATGGGCGGCCTGCGTTCCTCGATGGGCTACACCGGCAGCGCCGACATCGAAGAAATGCGTACCAAGCCTGAGTTTGTACGAATCACCGGCGCCGGCATGGCTGAATCCCATGTCCACGACGTGCAGATCACCAAGGAAGCGCCAAACTACCGCGTAGGTTGAGGCTTCCAGCAAAATGTTAAGTAACCGGGGCTGTTTTATTCAGCCCCGAGTTGTTTCTGAATTACATAGACGAGACTGATCCTCATGGCCCTCGACATTCACGCCCACCGCATCCTGATCCTCGACTTCGGTTCCCAGTACACCCAGCTGATCGCCCGCCGCGTGCGCGAAATCGGCGTGTACTGCGAACTGCACCCGTTCGACATGGATGACGAAGCGATTCGCGAATTCGCCCCTAAAGGCGTCATCCTCGCCGGCGGCCCCGAGTCCGTGCACGAAGCCAACAGCCCGCGCTGCCCGCAAGCCGTATTCGACCTGGGCGTGCCCGTCTTCGGTATCTGCTACGGCATGCAGACCATGGCCGAGCAACTGGGCGGCAAGGTTGAAGGTTCCCAGCTGCGTGAATTCGGTTACGCCCGTGTTGATGTGGTCGGCAAGAGCCGCCTGCTGGACGGCATCGAAGACCACATCGACGCCGACGGCCTGTTCGGCCTCGACGTGTGGATGAGCCACGGTGACAAGGTCACCAAGATGCCGGAAGACTTCCACATCCTGGCCAGCACCCCGAGCTGCCCGATTGCCGGCATGTTCAGCGACGAGCGTCGTTACTACGGCGTGCAGTTCCACCCCGAAGTCACCCACACCAAGCAAGGCGGGCGCATCCTGTCGCGCTTCATCCTCGACATCTGCGAGTGTGAAGCCCTGTGGACTCCGTCGAAAATCGCTGAAGACGCCATCGCCCAGGTTCGCGCCCAGGTCGGCACCGACAACGTGCTGCTTGGCCTGTCCGGCGGCGTTGACTCCTCGGTAGTTGCTGCCCTGTTGCACAAAGCCATCGGCGACCAGCTGACCTGCGTGTTCGTCGACAACGGCCTGCTGCGCCTGCACGAAGGCGAGCAAGTGATGGCCATGTTCGCCGAGAACATGGGCGTCAAGGTGATCCGCGCCAACGCGGAAGACCAGTTCCTGAACAACCTGGCCGGCGAGTCCGATCCAGAGAAGAAGCGCAAGATCATCGGCCGCACCTTCATCGACGTATTCGATGCCCAGTCCAACAAACTGGACAACATCAAGTACCTCGCCCAGGGCACCATCTACCCTGACGTGATCGAGTCGGCCGGCGCCAAGAGCGGCAAGGCTCACGTGATCAAGTCCCACCACAACGTGGGTGGCCTGCCTGAGGAAATGAACCTCAAGCTGGTAGAACCGCTGCGCGAGCTGTTCAAGGACGAAGTCCGCCGTCTGGGCCTGGAACTCGGCCTGCCGTACGACATGGTCTACCGCCACCCATTCCCAGGCCCGGGCCTGGGCGTGCGGATCCTCGGTGAAGTGAAGAAGGAATACGCCGACCTGCTGCGTCGCGCCGACCACATCTTCATCGAAGAACTGCGCAAAGCCGACTGGTACCACAAGGTCAGCCAGGCATTCGTGGTGTTCCAGCCGGTGAAATCGGTGGGCGTTGTGGGCGATGGCCGTCGTTATGCGTGGGTTGTTGCACTGCGTGCGGTGGAAACTATCGACTTCATGACCGCCCGTTGGGCACACCTGCCGTACGAGCTGCTGGAGACTGTCAGCGGCCGTATCATCAATGAGATCGAAGGTATTTCGCGCGTGACGTATGACGTTTCGAGCAAGCCGCCGGCGACGATTGAGTGGGAATGATCCTGCGCTAGCAGGTAAACGCTAAATAACAAAACCCCGGCCATGTGCCGGGGTTTTGCGTTTCAGGCGTCAGGCGTTTAGAAAAACTCATCCAGCAGGCAGTAAAACTTCATCCGCTGCTCATCAGGCTCAACACCATAAAGCTCAAAGAATGGCTTTACCCATTTCGGCCCAACGTTGCGTTCGATGCTGCGTGCCGCCAGGGCCAGGTCTTGATAGCGGTCGCTGATGCCAAGGCGTCCGCAGTCGATAAAGCCGCTGAAACGGCCGTCTGCGGCCATGAAATTCGGCAGGCAGGCGTCACCGTGGGTCACTACCAGGTCGTGGGTGTTGGGCTGGGTCGACAAGAGCTCGGCGAACACATCCTCGAGGCTTCGCCCGAGTCGTTCGTCGTCGAAGTCCGTCTCATCGATCAGCCCGGCATTGACGTGCGCCCGCGCGAGCGCGATGCGCTGTTGCAGGGCGTGATCGAAGGGGCATTGCGCGATGGGTACCTGGTGCAGGGTGCGCAGGGCTGTCGCCAGGATGTCGACGGTCTGCGCGGCGGGCAGCGTGTTGGCGCTGGCCAGGTCCTGCCCAGGCACGGCGGTCATCAGCAGCCAATGGTGGTGGGTGTCTATCAGCTCATCCAGTACAACGGGTGCAGGCAAATTAACCTGCTGGAGCCACCGAAGGCGCTCGATTTCGTCCGCAAGTTCGCTGAACGCCACCAGGGGTTCGGCCTTCAGGAACAAATCCTTACGCCCGACCTGGCGCAGGCGGAACACGTCCGCCCGCGATTCACCGATGGCCTGTTGCTCAATCAGCGCCTGCGCAAACTGTGTACGCCACTTGTCTGGGATATTCACAGTACCTGACCTCTCTGGCCTCAGCGCCGCGCAATATCCGAGAAGTAAAACTTGTCCAGCGTATGCCGCGACTCGGTGTACTCGAACTGCCGCCCATCCTGCAAAAACGTCTGGTTACTCACCACGATCACATGGCTCTGACCTTCGAGGTCCAGGTGGGTCTGATCGTCCTTGCTGCGCGGCAGGGCTTCGATGGTGCGTTGCGCGTAGCTGATCTGCAGCTGCAGCGTTTGTTCGATAAACGCGTAGATGGACTGTTCGGCGATGTCGCGGTCCAGACCGGGGATCAGTTCGGCAACGAAGTGGTTGATGTCGAGGATCACCCGTTTGCCGCCGATGCGCCGTACCCGTTTGATCCGCGTGATCAGAGTGCCGGGTTCGGCCTCGATGTGTTGCAGCAGTGAACCTTCCAGCGGGACTTGGCTGAACTCGACGACTTCGGTGCGTACGTCATCGCCCAGGTCAGCGTGGGTTTCGTGGAAGCTGACGATGCCGCCCAGTTGAAACTCGATCGGGTTGGGCGACAGCACGAACGTGCCCTTGCCGTGAATTTTTTGCGCGAAACCGCGCTCCTGAAGCTGCTCGATTGCGCGACGCACGGTGCCACGGCTGGCCTGGTAGGCGTCCATCAGTTCGGTTTCGGAGGGAAGGCGCGTGCCGCGTTGCAGGCGTTCGGTGGTGATGTTGGCAAGCAGATCCGTATAGATCTGGTTGTATTTGCTCATGGGGATGGCTCTATGCCCGACTTGATGAGGGTGAACTGCGCGTTCAAGGCAGGAACCTTAGTGGCAGAGGTGGGCTTTGTCCATTGGCCGCCTGTGGAATAGAGGAAAAGTCTGACTCCACATTCAGAAAATTAAACTATTTGTAACTCGTACAGACGAGTTGTTGCTTTAACTCGTACAGACGAGTACTTTTGCCCTCGGCGTGCTGCCAATGACTGCCCCCAAATAAAAAAATCAAAGTGGAAACCAAGCATGAGCCACGACTATTCGACTATTGCTCGCGAGATTCTCGAGAACCTTGGGGGCAGCGACAACCTTGAGCAGGCTGCCCATTGCGTGACCCGCCTGCGCCTGGCGCTCAAGGACCCGAGCCTGGTCAACAGCAGTGCGTTGAACCAGGTCGATCTGGTCAAGGGGTCGTTCTTCACCGGCGGCCTGTTCCAGGTGGTGATAGGCCCCGGTGAAGTGGAGCGGGTTTACGCCGCCCTGCGCGAGCAGACCGGTCTTGCCGCCTCCACCATCGCCGACGTGAAAAAGAAAAGCGCTGACAAGATCAACCCTATGCAGCGCCTGGTGCGGGTGTTCTCCGATGTGTTCATGCCGATCCTGCCGGCGCTGATCATTGCCGGCTTGCTCATGGGTGTGAACAACCTGATGGGCGCAAAGGGCATGTTCATCGCGGACAAGACCTTGCTGGAGGCCTACCCGAACCTGGACGGGGTGTGGAGCCTGATCAACCTGATGGCCAACACTTCGTTTGTGTTCCTGCCCGCGCTGGTGGGCTGGTCGGCGGCCAAGCGGTTTGGCGGCAGTGAAATACTCGGCATCGTGCTCGGCCTGATGCTGGTGCACCCGGACCTGCTCAATGCCTGGAACTACGGTAAGGCGGTCAGCGGGCTTGATGGTCAGAGCATGCCGTACTTCGATATTTTCGGCTGGTTCAAAATCGAGAAGGTGGGCTATCAGGGGCAAATACTGCCGATCCTGATGGCCGCCTATGTCATGAGCGTCATCGAGAAATGGCTGAAGGCGCGTGTACCCAATGCCATTCAATTGCTGGTGATTCCAATCACCACCATTGTCGTCACGGGCGTGCTGGCGCTGGCGATTATCGGCCCTGTGACCCGTCACCTGGGCATCCTGATCACCCAAGGCCTGGTCACGCTGTTCGACCTGGCGCCAATGTTGGGCGGGGCGATATTCGGTCTGCTGTTTGCACCGCTGGTGATCACCGGCATGCACCACATGTTCCTTGCCGTGGACCTGCAATTGATCGCCATTCAGGGTGGCACCTTTATCTGGCCAATGATCGTCATGTCTAACCTGGCCCAGGGCAGTGCGGCGCTTGGGGTGTTCTACATGACGCGCAATGCACGAGACAAAAGCATGGCGTCCACCTCCGCAATCTCCGCTTACTTCGGCATCACTGAACCGGCGATGTTCGGCATCAATCTGCGCTTCAAGTTTCCGTTCTATTCAGCGTTGCTCGGCTCGGCCATGGCCAGTGTTTTCCTGGCGATGAACCAGGTCCAGGCCTCTGCCATTGGGGTGGGCGGCTTGCCTGGCTTTATCTCGATTATTCCGCAGTTCATCCCGGTGTTTTTGATTGGGATGTCGATCGCGATTGTCGTGCCGTTTGTTTTGACCTGTGTGTTGAGCATGAAGATTGTTCGGCCTGGATACAGGGTCGCCTGACCTACCGCTAGCGCAGGCAAGCCAGCTCCCACAGTTGATCGCATTTCAAATTGAAGGAACCCACCATGCAAAACTGGCAGCACTCGGTGATCTACCAGATCTACCCAAAAAGCTTCCACAGCCACGCGGGTAACGCCACCGGTGACCTGCTGGGCATCGTGGACAAGCTCGATTACCTGAAATGGCTGGGCGTGGATTGCCTGTGGATCACCCCATTCCTGCGCTCGCCGCAGCGCGACAACGGCTATGACATCAGCGACTACTACGCCATCGACCCAAGCTACGGGACCATGGCCGACTGCGACCTGCTGATCAGCGAAGCGGCCAAGCGCGGCATCACGCTGATGCTCGACATCGTGGTCAACCACACCTCCATCGAGCACGAGTGGTTCCAGCAGGCGCGCAGCAGCCTCGATAACCCGTACCGCGACTTCTATATCTGGCGCGACCAGCCAAACAACTGGGAGTCAAAGTTCGGCGGCTCCGCCTGGGAATACGAAGCGCAAACCGGCCAGTACTTCCTGCACCTGTTCGACCACACCCAGGCCGACCTCAATTGGGACAACCCCAAGGTGCGCGCCGAAGTGTTCAAGTTGATGCGCTTCTGGCGCGACAAGGGCGTGGGCGGTTTCCGCCTGGACGTGATCAACCTGATCTCCAAGCCCGCCGATTTCCCCGAAGACAACACTGATGGTCGTCGCTTCTACACCGACGGCCCGAACGTGCACGAATACCTGCAGGAAATGCACCGCGAAGTCTTCGAAGGGCATGACCTGATCAATGTCGGCGAGATGTCGTCCACCAGCCTGGAACACTGCATTCGCTACTCCAATCCTGAGTCGAAAGAGCTGTCGATGACCTTCAACTTTCATCACTTGAAGGTCGACTACCCGAACCTGCAAAAGTGGGTGAAGGCCGACTTTGATTTCCTGCAGCTCAAGCAGATTTTCTCTGACTGGCAACTGGGCATGCAGGCCGGTGGTGGCTGGAATGCGCTGTTCTGGTGTAACCACGACCAACCGCGGGTGGTCTCGCGTTTTGGTGACGACGGCGAGCACCGCGTGGTCTCGGCCAAGATGCTCGCCACGGCGCTGCACTTCCTTCAGGGCACGCCGTATGTGTACCAGGGCGAAGAGTTGGGCATGACCAATCCTGGCTTCAACACGATCGAGCAGTACCGCGATGTCGAGACCCTGAACATCTTCCGGCTCAAGCGCGATGCCGGTGAGTCCGAGGCCTCGAGCATGGCGGCGATCATGCAGAAGTCGCGCGACAACGGCCGCACGCCGATGCAGTGGAGCACTGAAGTCAACGCCGGTTTCAGCAGCGGTGAACCCTGGATCGGTATTCCAGCCAACGCGGCGCAGATCAACGTCGAAAGCCAACGGGATGACCCGGATTCGGTGCTGCATCACTACCGTGCGCTGATTGCGTTGCGTCGGCATGAGCCGCTGATTCAGGCGGGGGTTTATCGCCCACTGCTGCAAGACCACCTTCAGGTCTGGGCCTACCTGCGCGAAGGCCATGGCGAGCGCTTGCTGGTGGTGAACAACTTCTATGGCAAACCCTGCGAAATCCAGCTGCCGCAAGGCGTGATCAACGCGTCGAGCGCGCAGCGCCTGCTGATCAGCAACTACCCCGATTGCCCGTTGCGTACGGCCACGGTGGTGTTGCGCCCCTATGAATCTTTCGTCCTGCACCTGACCGACTGAACCACCGCGGGTCACCCGTAGGAGCCCACTTGCCGGCGATAGCGCCCTGAGCGCGCCATTGCCAGCGAGCAGGCCCCTGCACGCCGCGCGAAAGACAAAAAGTAAGAAAAAAATAAAAATAAAAGGAGTGCTTCATGAAAACAACAATAAAGCTGGGCCTCATTGCGTCATGCCTCACCGCACCTTTTGCCGCGCAGGCCCTGGAATTTGCCGGTTACTTGCGCAGCGGCGCGGGCACTTCAACGGGCAGTGGCAAGCAGCAGTGCTTCCAGTTGCCGGGGGCGCAATCCAAATACCGTCTGGGTAACGAATGCGAGCAGTACGCCGAGCTTGAGCTGCGCCAGGACCTGCTGACCCTCGATGACGGCTCGGTGCTCAGCGTCGATGCCATGGCATCGCTGTACAACAAGTACGACCGTGCCCTGAAGTTCCAGGGCGAAGACAACGGCTCGGCGCGCATGCCGCAGATGTATGCGCAGTGGTCCAATTTGCCCAGCCTCAATGGCGGCTCGGTGTGGGCGGGCCGGCGTTACTACAAACGTAACGACATCCATATCTCCGACTTCTACTACTGGAACCAGAGCGCCACGGGCGGCGGCGTCGAGGACGTGCTGATCGGCGACCTCAAATACAGCTACGCCATTTCCCGCAAGGACAACCTATACCAGAAGGAATACGCCACCCGTCACGACTTCAACGTCGCGGGGTTCAAGACCAACCCCGGCGGTGAGCTGGAGTTTGGCTTGAGCTACATCGAAAAAGCCGGCGGGCGCGACGCCAACAGCGGTTGGGCAATCACGGCGCAGCATGTGCAAAAAACTTTCCTGGGCGGCAAGAACAAGTTTGCCTTGCAGTACGGCGAAGGCCCCGGCACGGGCTTGGGCTACACCGGCAACACCGCGTTGGATAACAGCAGTAAAAGCTACCGCGCCGTGGAGTTTTTCGACTGGCAGGTGACCCCGCGTTTCGGCGGGCAGGTCGAGGCGGTGTATCAAAAAGATATTCGCCCTGGCAGCCAGGACCAAACCTGGATGTCCATCGGCGTGCGCCCGGCGTATGCCATCAGCGAGCAGTTCAAACTGGTCACCGAACTTGGGCATGATCAGGTCGACGCCACCGGTGGCACGCGCAAGCTGAGCAAATTCACCTTCGCCCCGACCTGGTCGCCCAATGGCCCGGATTTCTGGGCGCGGCCGGAAGTGCGTTTGTACTACACCTATGCAACCTGGAACGAAGCGGCCAAGCGCGCGGCGAATGAATTGGCGGCGGGCTCGGCGTTGTCCGACACCGGCGCCTACGGCACAGCGCGGCATGGCTCGAATGTGGGTGTGCAGGTCGAATACTGGTGGAAATAACGCGGATTTAAGTGAATGAGTTTTATGTGGGAGCTGGCTTGCCTGCGATAGCAACACCTCGGTTCTACTGAGAAACCGAGTCGCCAGCATCGCAGGCAAGCCAGCTCCCACATTGGATCTTCGTTCGCCCTATGATTTTTACAGAACAAAACAGCAGGTGAAGTCATGACCACAACGCAACCCCTGGAACTGCTGGCGCCGCTATCGGGTGTGCTGCTGGCGCTGGATCAGGTGCCCGACCCGGTGTTCGCCAGTCGCATGATCGGCGACGGCCTGTGCATCGATCCCACCTCGCAGACCCTTTGCGCGCCGCTGGCCGGGGTGATCAGCAGTCTTCAGGACAGTGGCCATGCGGTCAGCGTTACCGACGACAACGGCGTCCAGGTGCTGATGCATATCGGCCTGGACACGGTGAACCTGGCAGGCCAGGGCTTCACGCGGCTGGTGCAGGAAGGCCAGCGAGTGGAAGCTGGGCAGCCGCTGATTGAATTCGATGCCGATTACGTGGCGCTCACTGCGCGCAGTTTGTTGACCTTGATGCTGGTGGTCAGCGGCGAGCCGTTTACGCTGTTGGCGCCCGACGGCAATTGCGTGGATGTTGGCCAGCCGCTGCTGCGAGTATCCCCCGGCGAGGCAACTGCAGCAGTCGCGCAGGAGGAGGGTGAGGCCCTGTTCTCCAAGCCGCTGAGCTTGCCCAACGCCAACGGCTTGCACGCCCGCCCTGCGGCAGTGCTTGCCCAGGCGGCCAAGGGTTTTAAGGCGAGCATTTACTTGCACAAGCAAACCCAAAGCGCCAACGCAAAATCCCTGGTGGCGATCATGGCGCTGCAAACCGCACAGGGCGACACCTTGCAGGTCAGTGCGGCGGGTAACGATGCCGACGCGGCGATCAAGGCATTGGTCGCGCTGTTGGCCGAGGGCTGCGGCGAAACGGTTGCGGCACCGGCGCAGGTGATTGAGGCAGTCGCGCCCGTGTCGTCGGCCGCGTTGCTGCGTGGCGTGTGTGCGTCACCGGGTTCGGCATTTGGCCAGGTTGTGCAGGTGGCAGAACCGGAGCTGAACATCATTGAAAACGGCACGGGCGAAACCGCCGAGCGCGACGCGTTGACGCGTGGCCTGCTGGCGGCGACCGAGGCGCTGCAAACCCTGCAAGCCAAGGCGGCCGGCAGCGCCCAGGCCGAAATTTTCAGGGCCCATCAGGAGTTGCTCGAAGACCCGACCCTGCTGGAGCAAGCCCACGGCCTGCTGGCCGAAGGCAAAAGCGCCGCCTTTGCCTGGAACAGCGCCACCGTTGCCACCGCCAAGCTGTTCCAGGGCCTGGGCAATGCGTTGCTCGCCGAGCGCGCGGCGGATTTGGCCGATGTCGGCCAGCGCGTGTTGAAGCTGATTCTCGGTATCCAGGACCGCGCATGGGACTTGCCCGAGCAGGCCATCCTGATCGCCGAGCAACTGACGCCGTCACAAACCGCCAGCCTGGATACACGCAAGGTGCTGGGGTTTGTCACTGTCGGCGGCGGCGCGACCAGTCATGTGGCGATCCTCGCCCGTGCGCTCGGCCTGCCGGCGATTTGCGGTGTGCCAGGGCAGGTGTTGGCACTGGCTAATGGCAAACAAGTCCTGCTCGATGCCGACAAAGGCGAGCTGCACCTGGAGCCAGACCTGGCGGAAATCGAAACACTGCAGGCGGCCCGTGATCAGCAAGTGCAGCGCCGCCAGCGTGAGGTGGCGCAGGCGGCCTTGCCGGCCACGACCCGCGACGGTCATCACGTTGAGGTCACGGCCAACGTCGCTTCATTGCAGGAAGTGGAGCAGTCCCTGGCCCTGGGCGGTGAAGGCGTCGGCCTGCTGCGTTCGGAATTTCTCTACCTGGACCGCAACCGCGCACCCAGCCCCGAGGAGCAAGCGGGCACCTACAGCGCCATCGCCCGCGCCCTGGGCACTCAGCGCAATTTGGTCGTGCGCACCCTGGACGTGGGGGGCGACAAGCCGTTGGCCTATGTACCGATGGAAAGCGAGACCAACCCGTTTTTGGGCTTGCGCGGTATCCGCCTGTGCCTGGAGCGCCCCGAGCTCCTGCGCGAACAGTTTCGCGCGATCCTTGCCAGCGCCGGTTTGGCGCGGCTGCACATCATGTTACCGATGGTCAGTCTGCTCTCGGAGCTGCACCTGGCGCGCAGGATTCTTGAAGAGGAAGCGCTGGCGCTGGGGCTTGAAGCGTTGCCGAAGCTGGGCATCATGATCGAGGTGCCGTCTGCGGCGCTGATGGCCGATGTCTTTGCCCCGCATGTGGACTTTTTCTCCATCGGCACCAATGACCTCACCCAATACACCTTGGCCATGGACCGTGATCACCCACGGCTGGCCAGCCAGGCTGACAGCTTTCACCCTGCGGTGTTGCGCCTGATCGCCACCACCGTCAAGGCCGCGCATGCCCATGGCAAGTGGGTGGGCGTGTGTGGCGCGTTGGCGTCCGAAGCGTTGGCGGTACCCATGTTGATCGGGCTTGGCGTGGATGAGTTGTCGGTCAGCGTGCCGCTGATCCCGACCATCAAGGCCACCGTGCGCGAGCTGGACCTGGCTGACTGCCAGATCATTGCCCGCCAGGTGCTGGGCCTGGAAGAAGCCGCGCACGTACGCGAGGCCCTGCGCCAGTACCACGCGGCTACCGTTCAAACCTCACCTGTCGTGGAGCACTGAGCATGTTCGAGAAATTGCAGCGGGCGTTCTGGAAAGCCCTGACCCCGGATTTGATTGCCGAGACGGTCGCGGCGCCGACGCCGAGTCTGTTGTCGGCCAGCGTGCTGAGTGCATTGGGTGGCGCGGATAACCTCAAGTCGCAGCAACGCGTGGCGCTGACGCGGGTGCGTGTGCAACTGCAGGATGCGACGCGGTTGGATGAGCCGGCGTTAAAGGCGGCGGGTGTGCCGGGGGTGATGGTGTTGGGCGGCGGCGTCGTGCATTTGCTCACGGGTCTCTGAAGCCAGGCGCAGCTCAAAAATGTGGGAGCGGGCTTGCTCGCGAAGAAGGAGTGCCAGTCACTGAATGTGTCGACTGACACACCGCTTTCGCGAGCAAGCCCGCTCCCCCACGGGTTTTGGAGTGTTTGGGCGAGTGGCTTACAGCTGCGGGTTATCTTCCGGCGGCTTGGTCTTGTCCACGCCCGGCACATGCAAATTGCCGTCGACCACCTGGTTGCCTTCCAGCTGCGGCTGGGTCACCCAGGTGAGGATGTCGTAGTAACGCCGGATGTTCGCCACAAAATGCACCGGCTCACCGCCGCGCGCATAGCCATAGCGGGTTTTGCTGTACCACTGCTTCTGCGCCAGGCGCGGCAGCATCTTCTTCACGTCCAGCCATTTGTTGGGGTTCAGGCCGTCCTTCTTCGCCAATGTGCGCGCGTCTTCGAGATGGCCGGTGCCGACGTTGTAGGCGGCGAGGGCGAACCAGGTGCGATCCGGCTCGGCGATGCTGTCGTCCAGCTCATCCTTGATTTTCGCCAGGTATTTGGCGCCGCCCATGATGCTTTGCTTGGCATCCAGGCGGTTGGACACGCCCATGGCCTGGGCGGTGTTCTGGGTCAGCATCATCAGGCCACGCACGCCGGTCTTGGAGGTGACGGCCGGTTGCCACAGTGATTCCTGATAGCCGATGGCCGCCAATAGGCGCCAGTCGACTTTTTCTTCCTTGGCGTAAGTTCGAAAGTGCTTCTCGTATTTGGGCAGGCGTTGCTGCAAGTGCTGGGCAAAGGTGTAGGCGCCGACGTAACCGAGAACATCGACGTGCCCGTAATAGCGGTCTTTAAGACGCTGCAGGGTGCCGTTCTTTTCCACCTTGTCCAGGTAGCTGTTGATCTCGTTGAGCAGGCTGTTGTCATCGCCTGCCGCCACGGCCCAGCTTTGGTGGCTGGCATTGCCGAGGTCGAAGGCCACGCGCACGTTGGGGAAGTACACCTGGTTCATCGCGACTTCGTTGGAGTCCACCAGGGTCAGGTCGATTTGCCCCTCGTCGACCATGCGCAGCAGGTCGACGACTTCAACGGCGTCGGACTCTTCGTATTCAATCGCGGGATTTTGCTTTTTCAGCTCGGCCAATTGCTCGGCGTGGGTGCTGCCCTTGAGCACCATGATCTTCTTGCCCACCAGGTCGGCTGCGGTGGTGGGGCGCGACTGGCCGTTGCGGTAGATGATCTGCGGCGTTACTTCCAGGTAAGGGTGCGAGAAGCGCACCTGTTGTTCGCGCTGTTCGCTGCTGACCAGACCGGCGGCGGCCAGAACCGGGCCGTTGGGTTTGCCCAATTGGCCGAACAGGTCATCAAGGTTGTCGGCGGTCTCGATTTCCAGCTTCACGCCCAGGTCGTCGGCAAACCGCTTGACCAGTTCGTATTCGAAACCGGTTTCACCGTTGCGGTCCTGGAAATACGTGGCCGGGCTGTTTCGGGTGATCACCCGCAATACGCCATCCTCCTTGATTCGCTCGAGCGTGCTGGGTTTATCAACACAGGCGCTGAGCATCAGGAAGAGTCCGGTTGCGATCAGCCATTTGGCGCATCGCGGGCGCAAAGCAGTAGGGGAGAACATCTGCGCAGTATACGCAAACGACCCTCAGCGCCATATCTCGACAGCAGCGGACTTGTCTGCTAGCGCCCGCAGAACCGGGCTGCAGCCCGCAGAAACGCGGGTTGGCGAGGGTTTGTGACGGTTAAAATAACTGCGCGCCCAGCCCCGGAAAATGCCCCGATACTGTGCAAACCGTGCCAACTGACGTTCGGCAGCGGCCAGCCGTGCCGTTTCGGGTGCCGTTGGCGATGGTTTACGCTAGAATGCACGGCCTCAAAGCACACCCCCTTCCCGAGGCTGTCCCGAAGATGTTGATCCTGCGCGGCGCTCCTGCCCTTTCTGCCTTTCGCCACAGCAAACTCCTTGAGCAACTGAGCCAGAAGGTTCCAGCGGTTACAGGCTTGTATGCTGAATTTGCTCACTTCGCCGACGTCACCGGCGTGTTGACCGCCGACGAACAGCAAGTGCTGGCGCGCCTTCTGAAGTACGGCCCAAGCGTTCCCGTTCAAGAGCCTGACGGCCGCTTGTTCCTGGTTCTGCCGCGGTTCGGCACCATCTCGCCCTGGTCGAGCAAGGCCAGTGATATCGCCCGCAACTGTGGCCTGGAAAAAATCCAGCGCCTGGAGCGCGGTATCGCTTTCTATGTTGCCGGCCAGTTCAGCGATGCCGAAGCCGAGCTGATCGCCAGCAGCCTGCACGACCGCATGACGCAGATCATCGTCAGCCAGCTGGAACAGGCTGCCGGCCTGTTCAGCCACGCCGAACCCAAGCCGCTGACTGCGATTGACGTGCTCGGCGGTGGCCGCGCCGCCCTCGAGAAGGCCAACACCGAACTGGGCCTGGCCCTGGCCGAAGACGAGATCGACTACCTGGTCAACGCCTTCAACGGCTTGAAGCGCAACCCGCACGACATCGAGCTGATGATGTTTGCGCAGGCCAACTCCGAGCATTGCCGTCACAAGATCTTCAACGCCAGTTGGGACATCGACGGCCAAAGCCAGGAAAAAAGCCTGTTCGGCATGATCAAGAACACCTACGTGATGCACAGCGAAGGCGTTCTGTCGGCTTATAAGGACAACGCCTCGGTGATCGTCGGCTCGGTGGCCGGCCGTTTCTTCCCGGACCCTGAGACCCGCCAGTACGGCGCGGTGCAGGAGCCGGTGCACATCCTGATGAAGGTTGAGACCCACAACCACCCGACCGCAATTGCCCCGTTCCCGGGCGCAGCTACGGGTTCGGGCGGCGAAATCCGCGACGAAGGCGCCACCGGCCGTGGCGCCAAGCCAAAGGCGGGCCTGACCGGTTTCACCGTGTCCAACCTGCAGATCCCAGGTTTCGAACAGCCGTGGGAAGTGCCGTACGGCAAGCCTGAGCGCATCGTGACCGCGCTGGACATCATGATCGAAGGCCCGCTGGGCGGCGCCGCGTTCAACAACGAATTCGGGCGTCCGGCCCTGACCGGTTACTTCCGTACCTTTGAACAGTCCATCACCACCCCGCGTGGCGATGAAGTGCGCGGCTACCACAAGCCAATCATGTTGGCCGGCGGCATGGGCAACATCCGTGAAGAACACGTCAAGAAAGGCGAGATTCTGGTCGGCTCCAAGCTGATCGTACTCGGCGGCCCGGCCATGTTGATCGGCCTGGGCGGCGGCGCTGCTTCCTCCATGGCCACCGGCACCAGCTCGGCCGACCTGGATTTTGCTTCCGTACAGCGCGAAAACCCAGAGATGGAACGCCGCTGCCAGGAAGTCATCGACCGTTGCTGGCAGCTGGGTGACAAGAACCCGATCAGCTTCATCCACGACGTCGGCGCCGGCGGTTTGTCCAACGCCTTCCCGGAACTGGTCAACGATGGCGAGCGTGGCGGTCGTTTCGAACTGCGCAACATTCCAAACGACGAGCCGGGCATGGCCCCGCACGAAATCTGGAGTAACGAATCCCAGGAACGCTACGTACTGGCCGTCGGCCCTGAAGACTTCGCGCGCTTCCAGGCCATCTGCGAGCGTGAGCGTTGCCCGTTTGCCGTGGTCGGCGAAGCCACTGCCGAGCCGCAACTGACGGTCACCGACAGCCACTTCGGCAACAGCCCGGTCGACATGCCGCTGGAAGTGCTGCTGGGCAAAGCCCCGCGCATGCACCGTTCGGCGGTGCGTGAAGCCGAGCTGGGCGACGACTTCGACCCAAGCACTCTCGAACTGGCCGACAGCATCGAACGCGTGCTGCACCACCCGGCCGTGGCGAGCAAAAGCTTCCTGATCACCATCGGCGACCGCACCATCACCGGCCTCGTGGCCCGTGACCAAATGGTTGGCCCATGGCAAGTGCCGGTGGCCGACGTTGCCGTCACCGCCACCAGCTTCGACGTCTACACCGGTGAAGCCATGGCCATGGGCGAGCGCACGCCGTTGGCCCTGCTGGACGCCCCGGCGTCGGGCCGCATGGCCATTGGTGAAACCCTCACCAACATCGCCGCCTCCCGCATCGGCAAGCTGTCCGACATCAAACTGTCGGCCAACTGGATGTCCGCTGCCGGTCACCCAGGTGAAGACGCGCGCCTGTACGACACCGTCAAGGCTGTCGGCATGGAGCTGTGCCCTGAGCTGGGCATCACCATTCCGGTGGGCAAGGACTCGATGTCCATGGCCACCCGTTGGAACGAAGACGGCACCGACAAGAGCGTGACCTCGCCGCTGTCGTTGATCGTTACCGGTTTTGCACCGGTGACCGACATCCGCCAGACCCTGACCCCGCAACTGCGCATGGACAAGGGCACCACCGATCTGATCCTGATCGACCTGGGCCGTGGCCAGAACCGCATGGGCGCCTCGATCCTCGCGCAAACCCACGGCAAGCTCGGCAAGCACGCGCCGGATGTGGATGACGCCGAAGACCTGAAAGCCTTCTTCGCCGTGATCCAGGGCTTGAACGCCGACGGCCACCTGCTGGCTTACCACGACCGTTCCGACGGCGGCTTGCTGACCAGCGTTGTAGAACTGGCGTTTGCCGGTCACTGCGGCCTGAACATCGTGCTCGACAGCGTTGCCGAGGATGCGTCCGAAATCAACGGCATCCTGTTCAACGAAGAGTTGGGCGCCGTGATCCAGGTTCGCCAGGACGCCACGCCAGACGTGCTTGCACAATTCAGCGCCGCCGGCCTGGACGACTGCGTGGCAGTGATCGGTCAGCCGATCAACAACGGTGAGGTCAACATCTCCTTCAATGGCGACACTGTGTTTGCCGGCCAGCGCCGTCTGCTGCAACGCCAGTGGGCCGAGACCAGCTACCAGATCCAACGCCTGCGTGACAACGCCGACTGCGCCGAGCAGGAATTCGACGTGATCCTGGAAGAAGACAACCCGGGCCTGAGCACCAAGCTCAGCTTCGACGTCAACCAGGACATCGCCGCGCCTTACATCAAAAAAGGCATTCGCCCACAAGTTGCGGTACTGCGTGAGCAGGGCGTCAACGGCCAGGTAGAAATGGCGGCTGCGTTCGACCGCGCCGGCTTCAATGCGATCGACGTGCACATGAGCGACATCCTCGCCGGTCGCGTTGACCTCAACGCGTTCAAAGGCCTCGTCGCCTGTGGCGGTTTCTCCTACGGCGACGTGCTGGGTGCCGGTGAAGGCTGGGCCAAGTCGGCCCTGTTCAACAGCCGTGCGCGTGATGCGTTCCAAGGCTTCTTCGAGCGTAACGACAGCTTCACACTGGGTGTGTGCAACGGTTGCCAGATGATGTCCAACCTCAGCGAACTGATCCCGGGCAGCGAGTTCTGGCCGCACTTTGTGCGTAACCGTTCCGAGCAGTTCGAAGCCCGTGTGGCCATGGTGCAGGTGCAGGAGTCCAACTCGATCTTCCTGCAAGGCATGGCCGGTTCGCGCATGCCAATCGCCATCGCCCACGGCGAAGGCCATGCCGAGTTCGAAAGCGAAGAAGCGTTGCTCGAAGCCGACCTGTCCGGCTGCGTGGCCATGCGCTTCGTCGATAACCACGGCAAGGTCACCGAAAGCTACCCGGCCAACCCGAACGGCTCGCCGCGCGGGATCACCGGCCTGACCAGCCGCGACGGTCGCGTGACCATCATGATGCCGCACCCGGAGCGTGTATTCCGCGCCGTGCAGAACTCGTGGCGCCCGGAAGAGTGGAACGAAGACGGCGCCTGGATGCGCATGTTCCGCAACGCCCGCGTGTGGGTGAACTAAGGCGGTGTACAAGCTCGCTTTCTTTGTGCCCGCAAGCCATGTGGAGACGGTGAAAACCGCCGTCTTCGCTGCTGGCGGCGGGCGCATCGGCAACTACGACAGCTGCGCCTGGCAAGTGCTGGGCCAGGGCCAATTCCGCGCGTTGGACGGCAGTCAGCCGTTTATCGGGCAGGTGGGCCAGGTTGAAGTGGTTGAAGAATGGAAGGTTGAGCTGGTGGTGGCGGATGAATTGATCGTGGCTGTAGTGGCTGCGCTCAAACTGAGTCACCCGTATGAGACACCGGCGTATGAGGTCTGGCAGCTGGCGGATTTTTGATGCGCTGGCTGTGAAAACAAGAAACCCGCTGGGCCAGTTTGGTCAGCGGGTTTTTTGTTGGCTGTGATGGCCTCTTCGCGAGCAAGCCCGCTCCCACATTTGACCGCATTGCCACGTCGGGCACCGATCAAACTGTGGGAGCGGGCTTGCTCGCGAAGGCGTCGGGACAGGCACCTCAGACCTTTCCCACATGCCTTTCAGGTTGTCCCTCGGAACTGGCCTCACTAATCTTCTCGGGTCGCTGCCAATGTGGCGACCGGGACTGCAAGCCCGCCGAAACCTCACCAGTTACTCCTAAGCGCCTTTATAATTGCGGCGTTTTTTCATGGTCGTCATTTATGGCGGCTGTGTGCGGGAGACCTTCGGGTCTACCGAGGTGCTGGTGGGACTCGGTCTTGCAGGCCCGCGCACAGCTGCCACCCATCAACTGCAAGTGATGTTGGTAGTTCCTAAACTCTCACTAGGAAATACACCATGATCAAAGACAGTCCAAATCCTCCATCTGATTCTCAGCCCACCGATCAAATCTTCACCGTACTCCCCAACCTGAACAGCGAAACCCTCCTGGCCAATGCCTCCCAAGACCTGGCATCCGTGCAAGCACTGGCGGGCAATCTGGCGTTTGACATCGACGGCCCGCAGCGTGATGCGGTGCTGGGAATTCATCGGATGCTGGAGGGTATCCAGTTGATGGTGGATCGGGTGTTGGATTTAGTTGAGGTGCCTGAACCGAAGTAATCGGGCGCCTGTCGGGCCCAATCGCGGGCAAGCCCGCTCCCACATTTTTGAGCTGTGAATACAGTCAAATGTGGGAGCCGGGCTTGCCCGCGATGAGGCCAGAACAGCTGCTACAGCGCTAAACCCTGACGCCGACCTCACGGCCACTGACCAACCGCTCCAGCGCCTCACTCAACCCCGAGGCCTTGTCACCAATCAACAAGTGCCAAACTCCACTGTCCAACTGGCTCACACCCTGGCAACCCAGCGCCGTCAGATCAGCCTCGGACAACACCGAATCATCCCCCAACTCCACCCGCAACCGGGTCATCGCCACGGCGTCCAGTTGCCGTACATTTTCGCGGCCACCCAAGGCCTTCAGCCATTTCTCGGCCTCCTGCACATTCACCGCAACCGGCTTATCCACAGGTGCAGCCGCCACGGGCGCATTGGCAACAAACGATGGCATGGCCAAGCGAATCTCGTCAGCAATGCTGTCGGCCATCGGCCCGACCACCACCTGCAAGCTCCCGCCATTGCCTGGGCGAACCACGGCCATGGCGCCCAGTGCTTTCAAATCCGCGTCCACTGCTTTGTTGCGATCCACCATGTCCAGGCGCAGGCGGGTGGTGCAGGCGCCGACACTCAGCAAATTCGCTGCACCGCCCAGCGCACGGATGTAGGCGCCGGCCCGTTGGTTATCACTCATCGCTTCGGCCTGCACCACCTGGATATCTTCACGTCCCGGCGTCTTCAGGTTGAAGCGGCGAATGCAGTAGTTGAACACGCTGTAGTAGATCACCGCGTACGCCAGGCCGACCGGGAACACCAGCCAGCCGTTGGTGGACTTGCCCCAGCCCAGCACCATGTCGATAAACCCACCGGAGAAGGTAAAACCGAGGTGGATATTCAGCATGTTGGTCACGGCCATCGACAGGCCGGTGAGTACCGCGTGAATCAGGTACAAAAACGGCGCGAGGAACATGAACGCGAACTCAATCGGCTCCGTCACGCCGGTCAAGAACGAGGTCAGCGCCATCGACAGGAAAATCCCGCCCATCACCTTGCGGCGTTCCGGCAGGGCGTTGCGGTACATCGCCAGGCACGCGGCGGGCAGGCCGAACAGCATCACCGGGAACATGCCGGTCATGAACTGGCCACCTTTGGGGTCGCCGGCAAAGTAGCGGGTCAGGTCGCCCGTGACGACGGCGCCGGTGGTCGGGTCGGTAAAGGTGCCGAACACGAACCACGCCATGTTGTTGAGGATATGGTGCAGGCCGGTGACGATCAGCAGGCGGTTGAACACGCCGAACACGAAGGCGCCAAAGCTGCCGCTTTCCATCAGCAGCACACCGAAACTGTTAATGCCGTGCTGGATCGGTGGCCAGATCAGGCCAAAGATCACGCCCAGGGCCACTGCCGAAAAGCCGGTGACAATCGGCACAAAACGTCGTCCGCCAAAGAAGGCCAGGTATTCGGGCAACTTGATGTCCTTGAAGCGGTTGTACAGCCCGCCCGCCATCAAGCCGCTGGCGATACCGGCGAGCATGCCCATGTTGATGGTGGTGTCCATCACCTTGAGCGTGGAAACCATCACCAGGTAACCAATCGCACCGGCCAGGCCCGCCGTGCCGTTATTGTCGCGGGCAAACCCCACGGCAATACCGATGGCGAAGATCAGCGCGAGGTTGGCGAAGATCGCCTGCCCGGCGTCGTGCATCACGGCGATGTTGAGCAGGTCGGTGTCGCCCAGGCGCAGCAAGAGGCCGGCGATCGGCAGGATCGCGATCGGCAGCATCAGCGCGCGGCCCAGGCGTTGTAAGCCTTCGATAAAATGTTGATACATGGCGTGTCTCCCTTTTTCTTGTTGTTGTCAGCTCAGCGGCCAGTGGTGTTGGCAGGCTTGGCGAACCGCCTTGGCGCTGCTCAGGTCGAGCAGGCCAAGGCTCAGTTGCCGGCAGTGAGCCGCGTCCAGGTGACGGACGCGGTCCTTGATTTCTCCGATCTGTGGCGGGCTCACCGACAGCTCGCTGACGCCCAGGCCGACCAGCACTGGCGTGGCCAGCGGATCGGACGCGAGGGCACCGCAAACGCCGACCCAACGCCCATGCTTGGCCGCGCCCGCGCAGGTTTGCGCGATCAGGCGCAGCAGCGCCGGGTGCAAGGCATCGACCCGCGCGGCGAGGCCGGCGTGGTCGCGGTCCATGGCCAGGGTGTACTGGGACAGGTCATTGGTGCCGATGGAGAGGAAGTCGGCGTGCTGGGCCAACTGCTCGGCCATCAACGCGGCGGCGGGTACTTCGATCATCACGCCCAGCTCCGGGCGCTGAGTCAGCCCCAACTCGGCACACAACTCGTCCAGGCGCTGGCGGATCTGCAGCAGTTCATCCACTTCGCTGACCATCGGCAGCAGAATGCGGCACCGTGCCAAGGGGCTGACTTGCAGCAGCGCGCGCAGTTGCTGGTCGAGCAGTTCGGGCCGAACCTGGGCCATGCGGATACCGCGCAGGCCCAACACCGGGTTGGCCTCCACGGGCAGCGGCAGGTAGTCGAGCTGCTTGTCGCCGCCCACGTCGATGGTGCGGATGATCACCGACTTGTCGCCCATGGCATCCAGCACGGCTTGGTAGGCTTGGCGCTGCTCTTGTTCATCCGGCGCGGTGCGGCGATCGACGAAGAGGAATTCGGTGCGCAGCAGGCCGACGCCATCGGCGCCGTTTTCAAACGCCACGTGGGCCTCGGCGCTGGAGGCGACGTTGGCGGCCACTTCAATACACACGCCATCGCGGGTGTGCGCCGGTTCTTGTGCTTGTGTCTGTTGCTGCTGGCGGCGCAGTTTTTGCGCGTCGCGAATCTGGTGCACTTCAGCGTGACGCGCCTCGCTGGGCGTCAGTTCCAGGCGCCCATTGACCGCGTCGAGCACCACGCGTTGGCCTTGGGGCACATCAAGCACTGCTGCGCCCAGCGCCACCACGCAGGGCAAGCCTTTGCCGCGAGCCAAAATGGCCACGTGGGACGTAGCACCGCCTTCGGCCATGCAGATGCCGGCCGCGTGTTGCGCACTCAGTTGCAGCAGGTCGGACGGCGTCAGCTCGTGGGCGCTGACAATCGCCCCGGCAGGCAATTCGAAATGCCAGGTTTCGCCCAGTAGTGAACGCAGCACGCGTTGCTGCAAGTCGCGCAGGTCGTTGGCGCGCTCGGCGAACAGCGGTTTGCCCAACGCCAGCAACACCGCGCATTGCGCCTGGATTGCATCGCGCCAGGCGTGGGTGGCGGCGCTGCCTTGTTCGATGGCCGCGGTGGCCGCGTCCAGCAGGGCCGGGTCTTCCAGCAGGGCGAGGTGGGCGGCGAAGATCTCTTCTTCTTCGACGTTTTTGCGTTGGCGGGCGTGGTCCAGGGTCGTGCGGATCTCGCCACGCACTTGCTCAAGGGCCGTGTCCAAACGTTGCAGTTGTTCATCGGCCGAGTGATTGCCGGTGTCGGCCGGCAGTTCTATACCGGTGAGACGCAACAGCGGCCCGCAGACCAGGCCGGGTGCCGCGCACACGCCTTGCAACACACCGGCTTCGGTGTTCGCCTTGCGTGGGGCGACCGCCACGGGCGCGTGGTGTTCTTCGCTGACCGCCACCGACAGCGCCGCCACCAACGCCTGCAACGCCGCCTCGCAATCCTTGCCGCGGCAAGTGACGCGCACTTCGTCGCCTTCACCGATCCCCAGCCCCATCAAGCCAATCAGGCTGTCGCACGGCGCTGACTTGCCCGCGAAGTGCAAGTGCGCGTGGCTGCTGAAACCCTGTGCGGTTTTGCGGATCAATGCGGCAGGGCGCGCATGCAAACCGCCCCGGTGTGTAATGCGCACGCAGGCGCGGACTTCGGTGACCGAGTTATCCACAACCGCCTGCTGGGTGGTCGCTGAGCGCGTGACGATGTGCAGCAACGGCTCACCGACCTGGGTGATTTTTCCTGCCACCGGCCGCAGCTCAAAACGCTCGCCATTGGTCAGGATAATCAGGCTGACCAGGCTTTTGCACTGGCGCGCAATGCGGTCCAGATCAAACTGCACCAGCGCCTGGCCCTTGCTCACCCGTGCGCCTTCCTTGACCAGCAGCGCAAACCCTTCGCCATTGAGTTCCACCGTGTCGATGCCCACGTGCATCAGCACCTCGGCGCCGTTTTCGGCACGAATCGTCAGGGCATGCCCGGTGCGCGCGACATGGATGATCACCCCGTCACACGGTGCGTGCAGGCAATCGTTCAGTGGGTCGATGGCGATACCGTCACCCATGGCACCACTGGCGAACACTTCGTCGGGCACCTCGCCCAGGGCGAGCACCGGGC
The DNA here is from genome assembly GCF_003852315.1 of Pseudomonas sp. LBUM920. Lineage (NCBI taxonomy): Bacteria > Pseudomonadati > Pseudomonadota > Gammaproteobacteria > Pseudomonadales > Pseudomonadaceae > Pseudomonas > Pseudomonas edsoni (SeqCode). The sequence continues at coordinate 5,356,324 of NZ_CP027762.1, read as the reverse complement.
CACTGAGTGGGGCGCTGAGGGTCAATTCATTATTGTTGTTGGACATGGGCACGGTACTCATCAGGAAAACACGACAATCGACTCAGTGAGTGCGGGTAACTTTGCTCAGGTGACGCGGCTGGTCGGGGTCCATGCCCCGGGCTTGCGCCAGGCCGGCGGCCATTACGTAGAAGCTTTGAATCGCCAGGATCGGGTCCAGGCTTGGGTGTTCGGCGCGGCTCAGGGTCAGGTCGCGCTCGGCGATATCGTCTGGCGCAGCCAGCAGCACACGCGCGCCGCGCTGACGCATGTCGGCGGCGAGGCTCAGCAGCCCGGCCTGCTCGGCGCCACGCGGGGCGAAAATCAGCAGTGGGTAGTTTTCGTCGATCAAGGCCATCGGCCCGTGGCGGACTTCAGCGCTGCTGAAGGCTTCGGCCTGGATCGCCGAGGTTTCCTTGAGCTTGAGCGCGGCTTCCTGGGCGATGGCAAAACCGGCGCCACGGCCGATCACCATCAATTGCTGGCAGCCACGCAGGGCCTCGATGGCGCTGCTCCAATCCTGTTTGGCCGCTGCACGCAGTTCATCGGGCAGCGCGCGGCAGGCTTGCAGCAAGGCGGCTTCCTGGTTCCAGTGGCCAATCAACTGCGCGCTGGCGCTGAGGGTGGCGATGAAGCTTTTGGTCGCGGCCACGCTGTGTTCCGGCCCGGCGCACAGCGGCAGGTGGAATTCGCAGGCGGCTTCCAGTGGCGATTCTTCAGCGTTGACCAGCGAAATGCTCAGGGCACCGCGTTTGCGCAGCAGGCGCAGGCTGTTGACCAGGTCCGGGCTTTGCCCCGACTGCGAGAAACCGAATGCCACCTGACCGCTGACTTTCAGTGGCGCCTGCAACAGGGTCACCACTGACATCGGCAGCGACGCCACCGGAATGCCCACATGCTGCATGGCGAGGTAGGCGAAGTAGCTCGCGGCGTGGTCCGAGCTGCCACGGGCAATGGTCATCGCCACTTGCGGCGGCTGGCGGCGCAGGCGACCGGCGATTTCCTCCAGCAGCGGGTCCAGGCGCTGCAGTTGCGCGGCCACGGCATCACAGGAGGCCAGGGCCTCTTCAAGCATTTTTGAAGTCAATGGTTTCTCCTTCGACCATTACGTCGGTGAGGTGCAGGGAGCGGTCCAGGCGTACGCAGTCGGCGAAGCTGCCGGGTTGCAGGCGGCCGCGTTCTTCCAGTCCCAGGTAATCCGCAGGAAATTGCGACAGGCGTTGTGAGGCTTCGCTGATGGGCAGGCCGATTTTCACCAGGTTGCGCAGCGCCTGGTCCATGGTCAGCGTGCTGCCGGCCAGGGTGCCGTCGGCCAGGCGCACGCCGCCCAGGCATTTGGTCACGGTGTGGCTGCCCAGCTTGTATTCGCCGTCGGGCATGCCGGCGGCGGCGGTGGAATCGGTGACGCAGTACAGGCACGGGATCGAGCGCAGGGCCACGCGCATGGCGCCGGGGTGTACGTGCAGCAAGTCGGGGATCAACTCGGCGTACTTGGCGTGGGCCAGGGCGGCGCCGACGATGCCCGGTTCGCGGTGATGCAGCGGGCTCATGGCGTTGTACAAATGCGTGAAGCTGGTAGCGCCGGCGGCGAGGGCGGCGACGCCTTCTTCATAACTGCCCAATGTGTGGCCGATCTGCATGCGCACGCCGCGTTGGCTGAGGGCGCGGATCAGGCCGTCATGCCCGGCGATTTCCGGGGCGATGGTGATCACCCGGATCGGCGCCAGGCGCAGGTAGGCTTCCACTTCGGCCATCAGCGCGGTGTGGGCGAAGTTGGGTTGCGCGCCGAGTTTGCCCGGATTGATATAGGGGCCTTCCAGGTGCACCCCGAGTACGCGGGCGCTGCCGGTCGGGCGCTGCTCGCAGAAGCTGCCAAGCTCGCCGAGCACGCGGGAGATCTCGTTCACCGGCGCCGTCATGGTGGTGGCCAGCAGCGACGTCGTGCCAAAACGCACGTGGGTGCGGGTGATGGTCGCGAAGGCGTCTGCGCCTTCCATGATGTCTTTGCCGCCACCGCCGTGCACATGCAGGTCGATGAAACCCGGCAGCAAGTAGGGCAGGTCGTTGTCAGCCGGGTCGCACGGCGTGCCTTGGACGGCGACCACTTTGCCGTGTTCGTGCACCAGGCGGCCGCGAATCCAGCCGCTGGGCGTGAGGATGTTGTCTTCGGACATGGGCAGTTCTCTAAATGCGCAGTTCAGCGGAATAGTCATGGCGGCGCAGCTCTGCGACGAAGTCGTAGTAGTCGTTGCGGCAGTAGGTGTCGGTGATTTCAATCGGCGTGTTGTCGGCGGTGTAGCCGACCCGCGTCATCAGCAGCATGGCGGTGCCGGGAGCAATGCCCACCAGCTTGGCGAACTCATCCGAGGCGTTGATCGCCTGGATATGCTGCAAGGCGCGCACGATGGGCTTGCCGATGCTTTCCAGGTACTCGTACAGCGAATTGCCGATGGCCTGCGGATGCGGCAGCACCGAGGCGGGCATGGCGGTCATTTCAATTGCCATCACCGTGTCGTCGGCTTTACGCAGGCGTTTGAGGCGCGCGACTTTGTCGGTCGGCGACAGGCCCAGGCGGATCAGTTCTTCGTGGGTCGGCGGGGTGATGTCGCGTTCCAGCCACTGCGAAGTGGGTACAAAACCTTTCAGGCGCAGCATTTCGCTGAAGCCCGACAGGCGTGACAGCGGTTGTTCCAGACGCGGCGTGATAAAGGTGCCGGAGCCCTGGCTGCGACGGATCAGGCCTTGGGCAAACAACACTTCCAAGGCCTTGCGCGCGGTCACCCGCGAGATGCTCAGTTGCTCGCTGAGGGCGCGTTCCGACGGCAAGGCCTGCTCGGATTTCCACTGGCCGGCATGGATCGCCGCTTCAAGGTTACGGGCCAGTTGCAGGTACAGCGGCGTGGATTGTTTCTCGTCGGGGCGCAGCGTCTGGATGGGATTCATCTGTGAAGTTTCCGATGCGGTTATTGGAGTGTTGTCGCCCGGTAATGGCCGGAAATTAATACCACTTAAATACCATGTCAATGCAACCAAAACGGTGCAGAACCCGGTTTCAGGGCGCTTTAAGGGTGCGTGGTATCAAGTGGTATTAGAGAGGTCTTTATCGCGCGCAGAACTGTGCAGCCCGGCGCGGTGAACTGGTATTCACCGGCAGGCGCTGCCAGGGGCAGGAATTATTTTCAGATTATTTTACGAACGGTAGGAAATTACGGCCGAATCTCGATCATGGTGCCGTCTTTGACCAGGTTCCAGACTTCGCGCATGTCGACATTGCGCATGCCGATACAGCCATCGGTCCAGTCGAGGGTGTGGAACCATTGCTCCGGGTATTCTTCGGTGTCGGGCGTGCCGTGGATCATGATCATGCTGCCCGGTCTCACGCCTTCGCGGCGCGCGCGGGCAGAGTCGCTGATGTTGGGGTAGGAAATGTGCAGGGCCAGGTTGTAGCGGTCGCTGGTCTTGCGCCAGTCGATCCAGTAAAAACCTTCCGGCGTGCGGCGGTCGCCCTCGAACTGCTTGGTGCCCTTGGGGTTTTTGCCCAGCGAGATGCGGTAGGTTTTGAGCGGTTTGCCGTCGTTGATCAGTTGCAACTGGTGCGCGGACTTGAGCACCAGGATTTTCTCGACAGGCTTGCCGCCGAGGATTTCCACCGTGGAGGCCGAGGACAGGGTAGCGAACGACAGGCAGATGAAAGCGAGCAACCAACGCATTGAAACGGTTTCCCTTGTTAGACGGTGCTGCCTGAAGGTGTTATTTGGCCGGCCGCGTCATCGGCGGCACCGACTCGCTGCGTACCGGGAACCGTTGTTGCCGGCGGTCAGCGAAGAAGCATTCTAAGGTACGCCCGACCGTGCGGAAAGCCAGCTCTGACCAAGGGATATCGGCTTCATCGAACAGTTTCACCTCAAGGCTTTCGGGGCCTGCGGCAAAGTCCAGGTCGACCAGTTCGGCGCGATAGAAAATATGCACCTGGCTGATGTGCGGCACGTCGATGAGGGTGTAGATGCTCATGTTGCGCACGCGGGCGCAGGCTTCTTCCAGGGTTTCGCGCATGGCGGCCTGTTCCACGGTCTCGCCGTTTTCCATAAAGCCTGCGGGCAAGGTCCAGTAACCCAGGCGCGGCTCGATGGCGCGGCGGCACAGCAGCACTTGATCGCCCCACACTGGCACGGTGCCGGCGACGATATTGGGGTTCTGGTAGTGAATGGTCGAGCAGTGATCACACACATAGCGCAGGCGTGTGTCGCCTTCGGGAATGCGCTGGGTAACCGGTTTACCGCACTGGCTGCAGAAGTTCATGCTGGGGTTCCTGGAGAGTGGGCCTATCTTGGCTTGGCGGGCAGGGCCCTGCAAGTTGTCGTTTCGCGACATGTGCCGGGTTTTGGGGTTGGGCACCCGCCCGCTTTGGTGCATGATGCAAGGTAGCCAACAGACCGAGATGACTCATGCTGGACGAGCTACTTCGCCGGGTAAGCAATCACACCCCTCACACACTGGAAACTGACGGGCGTTTCCCCGAGGCTGCCGTGTTGGTGCCGATTACCCGCAGTGACGAACCCGAGCTGATCCTGACCCTGCGCGCCAGCGGCCTGTCGACCCACGGCGGCGAAGTGGCGTTTCCGGGCGGGCGGCGTGACCCCGAAGACCCGGACCTGATCTTTACCGCGCTGCGCGAAGCCGAAGAAGAAATCGGCCTGCCGCCCGGCCTGGTGGAAGTCATCGGCCCGTTGAGCCCACTGATTTCCCTGCACGGTATCCGCGTAACGCCGTATGTCGGGGTTATCCCCGATTACGTTGAATACCTGGCCAATGATGCCGAGATCGCCGCCGTATTCAGCGTGCCTCTGGAGTTCTTCCGCCAGGACCCGCGCGAGCATACCCACCGTATCGATTACCAGGGCCGCAGTTGGTATGTGCCCAGCTATCGGTTTGGCGAATACAAAATCTGGGGGCTGACGGCAATCATGATTGTCGAGCTGATCAACCTTCTCTATGACGACGCGCAGATCAGCCTGCACCAGCCACCCATGAGTTTCATCAATACCTGAGCCATCGCTTGAATGGCACCGCCGTGAGGACACACCATGAAATACCGCCTGGGCGACACCCGCGTCGAGACTCATCCGCAAAGCTGGGTGGCGCCCAATGCCACGCTGGTCGGCAAGGTCAAGCTGGAGGAGGGCGCCAATGTGTGGTTCAACGCGGTGTTGCGTGGCGACAACGAACTGATCCTGATCGGCAAGAACAGCAACGTGCAGGACGGCAGCGTGATGCACACCGACATGGGCTACCCGCTGACCCTGGGCACCGGCGTGACCATTGGCCATAACGCCATGCTGCATGGCTGCACCGTCGGCGATTACAGCCTGATTGGCATCAACGCGGTGATCCTCAACGGCGCCAAAATCGGCAAGCACTGCATCATTGGCGCCAATTCGCTGATCGGCGAAGGCAAGGAAATTCCCGATGGCTCGCTGGTAATGGGCTCGCCGGGCAAAGTGGTGCGCGAGTTGACCGAAGCGCAGAAACGCATGCTCGAAGCCAGCGCCGCGCACTATGTGCATAACGCGCAGCGCTATGCGCGGGACTTGGTTGAGCAGGAAGAATGAACCCGATTGAACGCCCTGTTGCCTCGCCCTGCGTGAGCATTTGCGCGCTGGATGACGATGATATTTGCACAGGCTGCCAGCGCAACGTGGATGAGATTACGCGCTGGAGCCGCATGGACAATGCCGAACGCCGGGTGGTGTTGGGGTTGTGTCATGAGCGGGCGAAGGCGAGTGGGTTGGTGTGGATGATGCCGGGAAAATCCGGCGCCTGAGCCATCGCTATCGCAGGCAAGCCAGCTCCCACAATTGCTATGTGAATACTTTCAAAAATGTGGGAGCTGGCTTGCCTGCGATGAGGCCCTGCCAGACGACATCCCTGTAATTGTGTACCCTGTGCGGCATTACCCACAGGTCCATCTCCATGCTCTTCCTGATCGCCTACATCAGCAGCGTCGTGCTGATCAACTTCGCCTTTTCCACCGCTCCGCATCTGGACGTCATCTGGTCCGCCTGGGGCGGCCTGGTGTTTATCCTGCGCGACATGGTGCAAACCCGCTTCGGCCATGGCGCGATACTCGCCATGCTGGCGGCGCTGGTGCTGTCGTATATCACTTCCGACCCGTCCATCGCCCTGGCCAGCGCCACGGCATTTGCGGTGTCCGAATGCATTGACTGGCTGGTGTTCAGCATCACCAAGCGTCCACTGCACGATCGCCTGTGGATAAGTTCGGCGCTGAGTATTCCCCTCGATACCTTTATCTTCTTCGGCCTGATCGGCGCGCTGACGCCAGCGGTGGCGGGTACGGCGTTGGTGTCGAAATTCGCCGGAGTCACAGTGGTGTGGCTGATCATGGCCTGGCGCCTGCGCAAACGCGCCGTCGCCAACTGAGGCCAATTCTTGCAGTTCATGTAAAATGCCGGCCTTTCTCCCCATGATCCGCTCCCCTGAGGACCTGAGATGACCCGAATCGGAACTCCATTGTCGCCAACCGCGACCCGCGTTTTGCTGTGTGGCTGCGGTGAGCTGGGCAAGGAAGTGGTAATCGAACTGCAACGCCTGGGCGTTGAAGTGATTGCCGTGGATCGTTACGCCAACGCGCCTGCCATGCAGGTTGCGCACCGTAGCCACGTGATCAACATGCTCGACGGCGCCGCCCTGCGTGCCGTGATCGAAGCCGAGAAGCCGCACTTTATCGTGCCGGAAATCGAAGCCATCGCCACCGCCACGCTGGTAGAGCTTGAAGCCGAAGGCTTCACCGTGATTCCGACCGCGCGTGCCACCTCGCTGACCATGAACCGCGAAGGCATCCGTCGCCTGGCCGCCGAAGAGCTGGACCTGCCGACGTCGCCGTACCACTTTGCCGACACGTTCGAGGACTACAGCAAGGCCGTCCAGGACCTGGGCTTCCCGTGTGTGGTCAAGCCGGTGATGAGTTCTTCGGGCAAGGGCCAGAGCCTGCTGCGCAGCGCCGATGACGTGCGCAAAGCCTGGGATTACGCTCAGGAAGGCGGGCGTGCCGGTAAAGGCCGCGTGATCATCGAAGGCTTTATCGACTTCGATTACGAAATCACCCTGCTGACTGTGCGCCACATTGGCGGCACCACCTTCTGCGCGCCGGTCGGCCACCGTCAGGAGAAAGGCGACTACCAGGAATCCTGGCAGCCGCAAGCGATGAGCCCGATTGCCCTGGCAGAATCCGAGCGCGTCGCCAAAGCCGTGACCGAGGCGCTGGGTGGCCGTGGTCTGTTTGGCGTGGAATTGTTCATCAAGGGCGATCAAGTGTGGTTCAGCGAAGTGTCGCCGCGCCCGCATGACACCGGCTTGGTGACCTTGATTTCTCAGGACCTGTCGCAGTTCGCGCTGCACGCGCGTGCGATCCTGGGCCTGCCGATTCCGTTGATCCGCCAGTTCGGGCCTTCGGCCTCGGCGGTGATTCTGGTAGAAGGGCAGTCGACCCAGACCGCGTTCGCCAACCTCGGCGCGGCCTTGAGCGAGCCGGACACGGCGTTGCGTCTGTTTGGCAAGCCAGAAGTCAATGGTCAGCGCCGGATGGGTGTGGCGTTGGCGCGGGATGAGTCGATTGAGGCGGCGCGGGCCAAGGCGACTCGTGCTTCGAAGGCGGTTGTTGTAGAGCTGTAAAACCGCGTCGCGCCCATCGCAGGCAAGCCAGCGCCCACATTTGATTGGGTTCACATATTTTGAATTGTGAATGCCTTCAAATGTGGGAGCGGGCTTGCTCGCGAAAGCGGTCTATCAGACGACCTTGTTCAAATCATTATCCCGCGTCTCTTTCAGGCACAGCACAGCAATCAAGCTGAGCAACGCTGCCGCTGACACATACCCGCCCACATAACTCAGCCCGCCCATCGCCACCAGCTTGGTCGCGAAAAATGGTGCGGCCGACGCCCCGACAATCCCGCCCAGGTTATACGCCGCCGACGCGCCGGTGTAACGCACGCGGGTCGGGAACAGTTCCGGCAGCATCGCGCCCATTGGGGCGAAGGTCACGCCCATCAGAAACAATTCCAGTGCCAGGAACAGAGCGACGGCCCAAGTCGAGCCGTGTGTGAGCAGCGGCTCCATGGTGAAACCCGACAGAATCGCAAGAATGGCGCCGACGATCAGCACCGGCTTGCGCCCGTAACGGTCGCTGGCCAAGGCCGCCAGCGGCGTAGCCAGGCCCATGAACAACACCGCAAAGCAGAGCAGGCCCAGGAACGTCTCGCGGCTGTAGCCCAGTGTTGAAACGCCGTAACTCAGCGAGAACGCGGTGGTGATGTAGAACAACGCATAGCACACCACCATCGATGCCGCGCCCAGCAGGACCGGCAGCCAATGCTGGCTGAACAACTCTACCAACGGCACTTTCACCGGCGCTTCTTTGGCGACGGCGTTGGCGAACACCGGGGTTTCATGCAGTTTGAGGCGTGCATACAGGCCAACCATCACCAGCGCTGCGCTGAGAATGAACGGGATGCGCCAGCCCCAACTGCGGAACTGCTCGTCGTTCAGGCTCATGGCCAGGATCAGGAACAAACCGTTGGCCGCCAGAAAGCCAATCGAAGGGCCCAATTGCGGGAACATGCCAAACCAGGCGCGCTTGCCCTTGGGGGCGTTCTCGGTGGCCAGCAATGCTGCGCCGCCCCATTCGCCGCCAAGCCCCAGGCCCTGGCCGAAGCGCAGCACACACAACAGGATCGGGGCCCACGCGCCAATGCTGTCGTAACCCGGCAGCAAACCGATCAGCGTGGTGCACACGCCCATCAGCAGCAACGAGGCGACTAAGGTTGATTTGCGCCCGATACGGTCACCGAAGTGGCCGAACAGCGCCGAACCCAGCGGGCGAGCGATGAAGGCGATGCCAAAGGTCAGGAACGACGCCAGCATCTGCGCGGTGCCGGAGGTCTGTGGGAAGAACACCGGGCCGATCACCAGCGCAGCGGCCGTGGCGTAGATGTAGAAATCGTAGAACTCGATGGCGGTGCCGACGATGCTCGCGGTGGCGACCCGTGCGGTCGAGTTGAGCGGGGCGGCGGTTGCAGCCTCGTTATAGGTGGTGCTCATTGAGGTATCCCTGACGGTCATTGCGCGTTTGGACGCGGATTATTATTAGTCAAACACCCATGGATCAGGGGTGTAAGCGGGGCGGCTCGGGATGGGAGCAAACACCGGTCAGACACGGTAACGCAGTGCCTGGACGCGCTGAGTGCGGGTAGCACGCGGTCGGGCGGGGCTCTGGTAAGCCGTCCCGATTATAGGAAGGGGTTTGAACATACAACAAGAGGGCGGGCGAGGATCTGTTGGCTGGAAACCGGATCAATGTGGGAGCTGGCTTGCCTGCGATACAGGCGCCCCGGTACATCAGGAGTACCAAGGTGATGCCATCGCAGGCAAGCCAGCTCCCACATGGGCAATGTGTTTTGCCAGGGGGTCAGGCGGCGACAGGCACGCGGCTGGTGTGCCAGATCAGTACCTTGCTCACGCGGTTGTCCTCGGTCTCGAGGATTTCCAGGCGATAGCGGCCGATCTTCAGGCACACCGCGCAATCCGGAATGGTCTCCAGCGCTTCGGTCACCAGGCCGTTGAGGGTCTTGGGGCCGTCGCTGGGCAGGTGCCAGCCCAGGCTTTTATTCAGCTCGCGGATCGAAGCGGCGCCGTCGATGATGTAGCGGCCGTCGGGCTGCGCTTCGATATGCGGGTTGTCCGTTGCCTGATCACTTTCGAATTCGCCGACGATTTCTTCGAGGATATCTTCCAGAGTGACGATGCCCAGCACTTCGCCGTATTCGTCCACCACCATGCCCAGGCGCCGCTGCTGCTTGTGGAAGTTCAGCAATTGCAGTTGTAGGGGCGTGCTTTCGGGGACGAAATAGGGCTCGTGGCAGGCGGCGAGCAAGGCTTCTTTGGTCAGGCTGGCGTCGGGCAGCAGGTGTTGGATCTGCCGGGTATTGAGCACCGCTTCGACCTGGTTGATGTCACTGTGGAACACCGGCAAACGGGTGCGCTGCGAGGTGCGCAGTTGCTCGATGATTTCCTCGACCGAGTCATCCAGGTTGATACCGTCCACTTCGCTGCGCGGCACCAGGATGTCGTTGACCGTGATGTTGTCCAACGCGTGAATGCCGGGCATGCCGGGCGTACGATTGTCGTCGGCCTCGGGCTCGGGTTCATCGTCGTGATCGGGCAATGGTTCGTCGCTCTTTTTCACCACGCCGGATTTGCGAGCGAACGGGCGCAGCAATAACAGGCTGATGCCATTGAGCAGCCAGGCCAGGGGGTAGAGGATTTTCAGCGGCACACCCAGCAGCGTATTGCCAAAGCCCAGTACGGCTTGCGGGTGGCGAACCGCCAGGGCGCGCGGCAGGTAGTCGGCGAGCACCAGCAGGATCGCGCAAGAGATCAGCCAGCCGAGCCACGGGCCGTTCTGCGCCCAGGCGTAGATTGCCAGCAGCGTGCAGAGAATCACCACGGCCGCGCGACACAGGCTGTTGCACAGAATCAGGCTGTTACGCGGGAAGTTCAGGCGGGCGGCAGCCTTGTCACCCTGGCGTGTACCGGGGCGCAGCGCCAGCACGTGTTGTTGTGCGGCTTCGATGGCGGTAAACAGCGCCGCCCATAACACCAGCAAGGCGATTACCGCGAGCATCGGCCCAAGGGGCAAGTTGTCCATGATCGCTGCCCGTCAGATATGCAGGATGTATTCGCGAACCAGCTTGCTGCCGAAATAGGCCAGCATCAGCAGGCAGAAACCGGCCAGGGTCCAGCGGATCGCCTTGTGCCCACGCCAGCCGAGGCGGTTGCGCCCCCACAGCAGCACGCTGAACACCACCCAGGCCAGGCACGCCAGCAGGGTTTTGTGCACCAGGTGTTGGGCGAACAGGTTTTCGACGAACAGCCAGCCGGAAATCAGCGACAGCGACAACAGCGTCCAGCCGGCCCACAGGAAGCCGAACAGCAGGCTTTCCATGGTTTGCAGCGGCGGGAAGTTCTTGATCAGCCCGGACGGGTGCTTGTTTTTAAGCTGGTGGTCCTGCAGCAGCAGGAGCAACGCCTGGAACACCGCAATCGTGAACATGCCGTAAGCCAGGATCGACAGCAGGATGTGGGCGAGAATGCCCGGCTCCTCGTCGATCACTTGCACGGTGCCGGTCGGGGTGAATTGCGCCAGCAGCACCGTCAGCATTCCCAGCGGGAATAGCAGCACCAGCAGGTTTTCCACAGGAATGCGGTAACAGGCCAGCAGCGTCAGGGCGATGACGGCCGCGGCGATCAGACTGGCGGCACTGAAAAAGTCCAGGCCCAGGCCGACCGGCGTCATCAAGTGAGTGAACAGGCTCGCGGCGTGGGCGAGCAGGGCGACGACGCCCAGGCCTACCAGCAGACGTTTATCCGCTTTTGTGCCTTGGGCCAGACGAGTGCCCTGATAGAGAGTCGCAGCGGCGTACAAAATGGCGGCGGCGAGGCTGGGTAGCAAACTGGGTGACAAGGGGACCATAAATCCTGATAGACAAGCCCGAAAGGCGCTGAGTTTGGCACACACCAACGCTGCACGAAAGACTCCCGGGCCAGACAGCGGGTGTGCACAGGCGCAGTCTTCGCTATAATCCGCGACCTGCCCACGCCGCAGGCTCGCCGAGCGCTGTTTTTAACAGCGATTTACCACAGCCTGGGCCGCCATTACCTCGGTCTACAAAGCATTTCGATGAATAGGGCCTGAAAGGATCGCGCATGTTTGAAAACTTGACTGACCGTCTCTCGCAGACGCTGCGCCACGTAACCGGCAAGGCCAAGCTGACCGAGGACAATATTAAAGACACCCTGCGTGAAGTACGCATGGCGTTGCTGGAAGCCGACGTGGCCTTGCCGGTGGTGAAGGACTTCGTCAACTCGGTCAAAGAGCGCGCGGTCGGCACCGAAGTGTCCCGCAGCCTGACCCCGGGCCAGGCCTTTGTGAAGATCGTGCAGGCCGAACTCGAAAGCCTGATGGGCGCGGCCAACGAAGACTTGAACCTCAGCGCCGTGCCACCGGCCGTCGTGCTGATGGCCGGTCTGCAAGGTGCGGGTAAGACCACCACCGCCGGCAAGCTGGCGCGCTTCCTTAAAGAGCGCAAGAAGAAGTCGGTAATGGTGGTGTCGGCCGACGTGTACCGTCCGGCGGCCATCAAGCAGCTGGAAATGCTCGCAGGCGAAGTGGGCGTGACCTTCTTCCCGTCCGACCTGAGCCAGAAGCCGGTCGACATTGCCAACGCGGCTATTAAAGAAGCCAAGCTCAAATTCATCGACGTGGTCATCGTCGATACCGCCGGTCGCCTGCACATCGATGAAGAGATGATGGGCGAGATCAAGGCGCTGCATGCCGCGATCAATCCGGTCGAGACGCTGTTCGTGGTCGACGCCATGACCGGCCAGGATGCGGCCAACACCGCCAAGGCCTTTGGTGATGCGCTGCCGTTAACCGGCGTGATCCTGACCAAGGTCGACGGTGATGCCCGTGGCGGTGCTGCGCTGTCGGTACGTGCAATCACCGGCAAGCCGATCAAGTTCATCGGTATGGGCGAGAAGAGCGACGCGCTCGAGCCGTTCCACCCTGAGCGTATCGCTTCGCGTATCCTCGGCATGGGCGACGTGCTCAGCCTGATCGAGCAGGCCGAAGCCACGCTCGACAAGGACAAGGCCGATAAGCTGGCCAAGAAGCTGAAGAAGGGCAAGGGCTTCGACCTCGAAGACTTCCGTGACCAGCTGCAACAAATGAAGAACATGGGCGGCCTCGGCGGCCTGATGGACAAACTGCCGAACATCGGCGGTGTGAACCTGGCGCAAATGGGCAATGCCCAAGGCGCGGCAGAGAAGCAGTTCAAGCAGATGGAAGCCATCATCAACTCCATGACCCCGGCCGAGCGCCGCGACCCTGAGCTGATCAGCGGTTCGCGCAAGCGTCGGATCGCCATGGGCTCCGGCACCCAGGTGCAGGACATCGGTCGCTTGATCAAGCAGCACAAGCAGATGCAGAAGATGATGAAGAAGTTCTCCGCAAAAGGCGGAATGGCCAAGATGATGCGCGGCATGGGCGGTATGTTGCCCGGCGGCGGCATGCCAAAAATGTAAAGAATTCGAGCGGAAGTTCACTTCTGCTCCGACCCACAGGGATGTGGGATCTCCAGCAAACCCGCGGTTAGCGGGAGCTGACTCGCCGTTTTAACCGACGGCTCTATAGCAGATCTGAGTGGCACGCTGATAGGCGCCAGAAAAAGACATTTGCAAAAGTCCGGATATTCCTTAGAATATGCGGCCTTTCGGGCACCTATGCCCGCTGTGCATTTAGATTTGCAGCACCGACTACAGGAACGATGTTCACATGCTAACAATCCGTCTTGCCCTTGGCGGCTCCAAAAAGCGCCCGTTTTACCACTTGACCGTAACCGACAGCCGCAACCCGCGCGACGGTTCGCACAAGGAACAGGTTGGTTTCTTTAACCCTGTTGCTCGTGGTCAAGAAGTTCGTCTGTCCGTGAACCAAGAGCGCGTAGCCTACTGGCTGAGCGTGGGTGCACAGCCATCCGAGCGCGTTGCAAAACTGTTGAAGGACTCGGCTAAGGCCGCAGCCTGAGCAATATGAACGCGACGCCAGCTGTTGCTGATGATTTGATCGTTATCGGCAAGATTTACTCTGTTCATGGCGTTCGCGGCGAAGTGAAGGTGTATTCCTTTACTGATCCGACTGAAAACCTGTTGCAGTACAAAACCTGGACGCTCAAGCGCGAAGGTAGTGTGAAACAGGTCGAGCTGGTCAGTGGACGCGGGAGCGATAAGTTCCTGGTCGCAAAGCTCAAGGGTCTTGATGATCGTGAAGAAGCTCGTCTTCTGGCCGGTTATGAGATCTGCGTGCCGCGCAACCTGTTCCCTGAATTGACCGACGGCGAGTACTACTGGTACCAGCTGGAAGGTCTGAAGGTTATTGATCAACTCGGGCAATTGCTCGGGAAAATCGACCATCTTCTGGAAACCGGCGCCAATGATGTAATGGTGGTCAAGCCTTGCGCTGGCAGCCTGGATGATCGCGAACGCCTGTTGCCGTATACCGAGCAATGCGTGTTGGCCGTCGACCTGGCAGCGGGCGAGATGAAGGTGGAATGGGACGCGGACTTCTAAGCGTGGCTAATTTGCGCATTGAAGTGATCAGTTTGTTTCCCGAGATGTTCTCCGCCATCAGCGAGTACGGCATCACCAGTCGGGCGGTGAAACAGGGGCTGTTGCAGCTTACCTGTTGGAACCCGCGAGACTACACGACAGATCGACATCACACTGTGGATGATCGCCCATTTGGCGGTGGTCCGGGCATGGTGATGAAGATCAAGCCCCTGGAAGACGCGTTGGTTGAGGCCAAGGCCGCCGCCGGGGAGAAGGCGAAGGTAATTTACCTGTCCCCTCAAGGCCGTCAGCTGAAACAGGCTGCGGTACGCGAACTGGCGAATGAGGAAGCACTGATCCTGATTGCCGGTCGCTATGAAGGCATTGACGAGCGGTTTATTGAAGCTCATGTCGATGAAGAGTGGTCGATTGGGGACTATGTCCTGTCTGGCGGCGAGCTGCCGGCGATGGTCCTGATAGATGCGGTTACACGACTGCTGCCTGGAGCTTTAGGGCATGCGGACTCCGCGGAGGAAGATTCCTTCACGGATGGTTTGCTGGATTGCCCGCACTACACCCGACCGGAGGTGTATGCGGATCAGCGTGTTCCCGACGTATTGCTAAGTGGCAATCACGCACACATCCGGCGTTGGCGTTTACAGCAGTCCCTTGGTCGGACCTATGAACGACGCGCCGATCTTCTGGAAAGCCGCTCGCTTTCTGGAGAAGAGAAGAAGCTGCTCGAGGAATACATCCTCGCGCGGGACGATAGTTAACAACGTATCGATGGTAGGTCCATTGACTTACCTTAGGAGCACAGCATGACTAACAAAATCATCCTTGCACTCGAAGCAGAGCAGATGACCAAAGAGATCCCTACCTTTGCCCCGGGCGACACTATTGTCGTTCAGGTGAAAGTGAAGGAAGGCGACCGTTCGCGTCTGCAAGCGTTCGAAGGCGTGGTAATCGCCAAGCGTAACCGTGGTGTGAACAGTGCTTTCACTGTTCGTAAAATCTCCAACGGTGTTGGCGTAGAGCGTACTTTCCAGACCTACAGCCCGCAAATCGACAGCATGGCCGTTAAGCGTCGCGGTGACGTACGTAAAGCCAAGCTGTACTACCTGCGTGACCTGTCCGGTAAAGCAGCTCGCATCAAGGAAAAACTGGCTTAAGTCCAGCTTCCCGATGCAGAAAAAAGCAGCCTACGGGCTGCTTTTTTGTGCCTGAAATTTGTCCCTTGCCGGTACTTGCCCATGACCACCCGCCTCGAAGAAATCCAGCGCCGCACCGACCTGTCCGTGACCCACGTGACCAAAGCTGTGTTCCCGCCGACTACCAACCACCACAACACCCTGTTCGGCGGCACCGCCTTGGCCTGGATGGACGAAGTGTCGTTCATTACGGCCACGCGTTTTTGCCGCTTGCCGCTGGTGACGGTCTCCACCGATCGCATTGATTTCAATCACGCGATTCCGGCCGGTTCTATCGTTGAATTGATCGGCCGCGTCATCAAGGTGGGCAACACCAGCCTCAAGGTCGAAGTCGAAGTGTTCGTCGAGAGCATGAGCGCCGATGGTCGCGAAAAGGCGATCCAAGGCGTGTTCAGCTTTGTCGCGATCGATGCCGACAAGCGTCCGGTGCCGGTGCTGCCAGGGTTTGTTGACTGATCCTGAACCGAGTCGCGGCCATCGCAGGCAAGCCAGCTTCCACATTCGATCGGTGTTGATGCCTGCTATCAGGCAAAACACAAAACCCATGTAGGAGCGGGCTTGCCTGCGATAGGATCTACCAGACACTCCAGTCATCAGCCTGAGCCCCTATGCCCGCCATTGACCACCCTCTGATCGACCGCTTTCTCGACGCCTTGTGGCTGGAAAAAGGCCTGTCGGACAACACCCGCCAGGCCTATCGCAGTGACCTCGCCTTGTTCAATGGTTGGCTGCAGGAAAAAAAACTCGAACTGATCAATGCCGGTCGCGAGCTGATCCTCGATCACCTGGCCTGGCGTCTTGAGCAGAACTACAAGCCGCGTTCCACTGCGCGATTTCTCTCCGGCGTGCGTGGCTTTTATCGCTACCTGCTGCGGGAAAAGCTCATCGCCACCGACCCGACGCTGCAAATCGACATGCCACAACTGGGCCGGCCATTGCCCAAATCCCTGTCGGAAGCCGACGTGGATGCCTTGCTCGCCGCGCCCGACCTCAGCGAAGCCATTGGCCAGCGCGATCGCGCCATGCTCGAAGTGCTCTACGCCTGCGGCCTGCGCGTGACCGAACTGATCAGCCTGACCCTTGAGCAAGTCAACCTGCGCCAGGGCGTGCTGCGGGTGATGGGCAAGGGCAGCAAGGAGCGCTTGGTGCCGATGGGCGAGGAAGCAATCGTGTGGGTCGAGCGCTACATGCGTGATGCCCGCATCGAGTTGCTCGGTGGGCGGCCCAGCGATGTGCTGTTTCCCAGCCTGCGCGGCGAGCAGATGACCCGCCAGACCTTCTGGCACCGTATCAAGCACCAGGCCAAGGTGGCCGGGATCGGCAAGGCGCTGTCGCCGCACACGTTGCGCCATGCGTTCGCTACCCACTTGCTCAACCACGGTGCGGACCTGCGCGTGGTGCAAATGCTGCTGGGGCACAGTGACTTATCCACAACCCAGATCTATACGCATGTCGCGCGGGCACGCTTGCAGGATATGCACGCCAAGCACCACCCGCGCGGATGAAATTCCACCCGAAACGGCCCAATTTGCCCGCCGCAGTCTGCCCTCCGGCCCAACTGTGGTAGGCTTTGCCGGTTAGCAAAGGGGACGGTCAGACTTTTGTTTGCCTTGAGTGTATGACCCCGTATTTTCAGATCGGTGTTCCACACCCGTCCCTGCATCTGCCTTCAGGAGTTCCCATGCGCTTGACCCAGATTATTGCCGCCGCAGCGATTGCGTTGGTTTCCACTTTTGTTGTCGCCGACGACGCCGCCGAGCAAACGATTCGCAAGAGCCTGGCCAACCTGCAGCTCGACACGCCGATCGAAAGCATCAGCGCCAGCCCGATGGCCGGCCTGTATGAAGTCAAGCTCAAAGGCAGCCGCGTGCTGTACGCCAGTGCCGATGGCCAGTACATCGTTCAGGGCTACCTGTTCCAGTTGAAAGATGGCAAGCCGGTCAACCTGACCGAGAAGGCCGAGCGCCTGGGCGTGTCCAAGCTGATCAACGGCATCCCAGTGGCTGAAACCGTGGTGTACCCGGCCATCGGCGAGACCAAGACCCACATCACCGTGTTCACCGACACCACCTGCCCGTACTGCCACAAGCTGCACGCCGAAGTGCCTGCGCTGAACAAGCTCGGTGTGGAAGTGCGCTACGTAGCGTTCCCGCGCCAGGGCCTGGGCTCGCCGGGTGACGAGCAGTTGCAGGCGGTATGGTGCTCGACCGACAAGAAAGCCGCGATGGACAAAATGGTCGATGGCAAGGAAATCAAGGCGGCCAAATGCGCCAACCCGGTTTCCAAGCAGTTTGCCTTGGGTCAGTCGATTGGCGTGAACGGTACACCGGCCATCGTTTTGGCTGACGGCCAAGTCATTCCGGGCTACCAGCCGGCGCCACAAGTTGCCAAACTGGCATTGGGTGCGAGTAAGCAGTAATCGTCGAGCCTTTGGCGATCATGCTCCGCCGAACAGTCGGCGGGGCATTAATTGAGAGCCGCAGTTGTGCGGCTGTTTTCCACGGCCGACCTTGAGTCGGCCGTTTCATGGGGAGTTCTTCAGTGAAACCGGTCAAAGTAGGCATCTGTGGGTTAGGGACCGTCGGTGGCGGCACCTTCAACGTACTTCAGCGTAATGCTGAAGAAATTTCCCGCCGTGCAGGGCGTGGGATTGAAGTGGCACAAATTGCCACGCGTACGCCAAAGCCTCAGTTCCAAACGACCGGTATTGCGATTACCAACGATGTCTTCGCCGTGGCGACCAACCCTGAAATCGATATCGTCATCGAGCTGGTTGGTGGCTACACCGTGGCCCGCGAGCTGGTGCTCAAGGCCATTGAGAACGGTAAACACGTGGTCACCGCCAACAAGGCGCTGATTGCCGTGCATGGCAACGAGATCTTCGCCAAGGCGCGCGAGAAGGGCGTGATCGTGGCGTTCGAAGCGGCCGTGGCCGGTGGCATTCCGGTGATCAAGGCGATCCGTGAAGGCCTGTCCGCCAACCGCATCAACTGGGTGGCCGGGATCATCAACGGCACCGGTAACTTCATCCTCACCGAAATGCGCGAAAAGGGCCGTACCTTCGAAGACGTGCTGGCCGAAGCCCAGGCCCTGGGTTACGCCGAAGCCGACCCGACTTTCGACGTGGAAGGCATCGACGCCGCGCACAAGCTGACCATCCTGGCGTCCATCGCCTTTGGTGTCCCGCTGCAGTTCGACAAGGCCTACACCGAAGGCATCACCAAGCTGACCACCGCCGACGTGAATTACGCCGAAGCCTTGGGCTACCGCATCAAGCACTTGGGCGTAGCGCGCAGCACCCCGGCCGGTATCGAGCTGCGTGTACACCCGACGCTGATCCCGGCCGATCGCCTGATCGCCAACGTCAATGGCGTGATGAACGCGGTGATGGTCAACGGCGACGCGGCAGGTTCGACCCTGTTCTACGGCGCCGGCGCTGGCATGGAGCCGACCGCTTCGTCGGTGATCGCCGACCTGGTTGACGTGGTTCGCGCCATGACCAGCGACCCGGAAAACCGCGTGCCGCACCTGGCGTTCCAGCCGGACTCGCTGTCGGCCCACCCGATCCTGCCGATCGAAGCCTGCGAAAGCGCCTACTACCTGCGTATCCAGGCCCAGGATCATCCGGGCGTGTTGGCCCAGGTGGCGAGCATCCTGTCGGAGCGCGGCATCAACATCGAGTCGATCATGCAGAAGGAAGTCGAGGAGCAAAACGGCCAGGTGCCGATGATCCTGCTGACCCACCGCGTGCTCGAGCAGCACATGAACGATGCCATCCGGGCTCTCGAAGCTCTTCAGGGCGTGGTTGGGCCGGTCGTTCGTATTCGCGTCGAACATCTAAATTAATTCAGCTGCAAGCGCCAAGCTGCAAGCTGCAAGTAAAAGCAGATCCGCTGTTACTTGCAGCTTGTCACTTGAGGCTTGAAGCCCAAACCGAAGGTTTGCCCCTATGCGTTACATCAGCACCCGCGGCCAGGCACCGGCCCTGAATTTCGAAGACGTTTTGCTGGCAGGCCTTGCCACGGACGGCGGCCTGTATGTGCCGGAAAACCTGCCACGCTTTACCCAGGAAGAAATCGCTTCGTGGGCCGGCCTGCCGTACCACGAGCTGGCCTTCCGCGTGATGCGCCCGTTCGTGACCGGCAGCATTCCGGATGCAGACTTCAAGAAGATCCTGGAAGAAACCTACGGCGTGTTTTCCCACAGCGCCATCGCGCCATTGCGTCAGCTCAATGGCAACGAATGGGTACTTGAGCTGTTCCACGGCCCGACCCTGGCGTTCAAGGACTTCGCCCTGCAGCTGCTCGGTCGCTTGCTCGATTACGTGTTGGAAAAACGCGGCGAGCGCGTGGTGATCATTGGCGCGACCTCCGGTGATACCGGTTCGGCGGCCATCGAAGGCTGCAAGCACTGTGAAAACGTCGACATCTTCATCCTGCACCCGCACAAGCGCGTGTCGGAAGTGCAGCGTCGCCAGATGACCACCATTTTTGGTGAGAACATCCACAACATCGCCATTGAAGGCAACTTCGATGACTGCCAGGAAATGGTCAAGAACAGCTTCGCCGACCAGAGCTTCCTCAAGGGCACGCGCCTGGTCGCCGTGAACTCGATCAACTGGGCGCGGATCATGGCCCAGATCGTTTACTACTTCCACGCAGCCCTGCAGCTGGGTGGCCCGGCGCGTTCGGTATCGTTCTCGGTGCCGACCGGCAACTTCGGCGACATTTTCGCCGGTTACCTGGCGCGCAACATGGGCCTGCCGATCAACCAGTTGATCGTCGCCACCAACCGCAACGACATCCTGCACCGCTTCATGAGCGGCAACCAGTACGTCAAGGAAACACTGCACGCGACGCTGTCGCCGTCGATGGACATCATGGTGTCGTCGAACTTCGAACGCCTGCTCTTCGACATGCACGGTCGCAATGGCGCCGCCCTGGCCGAGCTGATGAGCAGCTTCAAGAGCGGTGGCGGTTTCAGCGTCGACCAAGAGCGCTGGACCGAAACGCGCAAGCTGTTCGACTCCCTGGCGGTGGACGATGCACAGACCTGCGAAACCATCGCTGAAGTCTATGCCCAGACCGGCGAACTGCTGGACCCGCACACCGCTATCGGTGTGAGGGCTGCGCGCGAATGCCGTCGCAGCCTGGATATTCCGATGGTCATTCTGGGTACGGCTCACCCGGTCAAATTCCCGGAAGCGGTGGAGAAGGCGGGCGTAGGCAAGGCGCTGGAATTGCCCGAGCACTTGGCTGACCTGTTCGAGCGCGAAGAGCGTTGCACGGTGCTGGCCAATGACTTGAAGACTGTGCAGGCGTTTGTCAGCCAGCACGGGAACCGTGGCAAGCCGTTGTAAGGCGAACCGCGTAGGCAAAAACGCCGCTTTCCCTTCCTCGGGTCAGCGGCGTTTTTTGTTTAAGGCAGGCCTGCTTGCTACGAGCGCTTACGCGAGCAGCTGCTGCGCAGGGGCTACGACGGTGCCCAATACCGTAAACATGGCCATGACGACACCCACTGGGTACCAGGCATTCTCTCGGGTGATCTTGTGAGCTTGCGCACTGCATGTGCGTTGTTCGGCATCAATGCGTAAGCAGGAATGTGCGCGCGTTTTTTGCCTGTCATGTTTCAAGTGCATGCTGGTTCACGTCACTCCCTGACGGCCCCATAAAGACGATAAAGCGAACTTTCCTACGTCATAACCAGTCACTTAGGATAGATGCAGCTCCCGTTGAAACGATTGTTCCCGAACTATTGAGTGGTGATCGAGATGGAAAGTATCAGCCTATTGCTCGAAGAAGCACTGAGCCCTTATCAGGTGACATTGACCACCGCTGGTGTGCAGGACGAATGCCTGGTGACCGTGAAGAACCCGGCCGGCGCCATCGTTGTCGAGCGTGAAGTTGACCGCGCGCAATTGACCGATAAACGCGTGTTGGTGGATGTGGTGGATTGCCTGCTGCGCGATCTGAAAATCGCCGAAGGGCGTCTGGAACCGTCCGTCATCGCGGCCTTGCGCAGCGCTGCCCAGACCCGCAATGGCGCCCTTGCATGAAGAATTGTTTAACTAGGGAAACTTCCTACAGCATGGCCGGTCAGATTTTGTAACAGCAAGAGCAAACATTGTGCTCCGGTGTTTGTGGCTTGTTGTACTGGTCTTTGTAGGCCACGTTTAACCCCGAAGTGTCTCCCCACTCTTCGGGGTTTCTTTTTGCCTGCGATTTGTCCTGTGATCACTCAGGGTTCGGTGAATCCTGGAAAAAACCAGGGTTGTCGCGCAAGTATTGTTCTCGCGTGACCGGGTCCAGCCACGATGTGTAGGACTGCTGTAACTGCTCCTGCGGGATGTCGCGTAATACTTGGTCGATACGTGCCATGGCCAGGCGGCCTTGAGGCGTATCCGAGCAACCGATATGCGTACGCTGATAAGGCGCTGAGCCCTTGATGGGATAAAACACCAGGTCTCGTGCGGCGATGCCTTGTTGCGTGGCGTGATAGCGGATTTCCGGCCAGTAGCCCAGCACCGCTTCCAGCCGCCCAAGGCGTTGCATTTGCAGCAGGCTGCCAAGGGCGTCATTGCCGTAATGGAGCGCCAGAATGTGGGGATCGACGCCTTTTAGCTGTTCGTCGATGACGGGGCCGTAACTGCGTTCGGCGGTGGCGCCGATGCGTGCTTTGTGGGCGTCGAGGAAGGCTTGCAGGTCAAAGTGTTCGTCGACGATAAAGGGCGTCATTGCCGCTTGCTGGTTTCGCCTTATGGCTACGCCGTTGCTCGCCACCGCAAATGCCTGGGCAGAGAACACGATGTACTTCGCGCGTTCCGGCGTCCACAGCAGCGACGGGTCGCAGGTCAGGGAGGCGGCGCGCAGCATCTGGATGCCGCGGGCGCGATTGACGTGCATCACGGTGTGCCGGTATTGCGGCAGACGCTCGCTGAGCACGGGCAGCAATTGATCCAATGCCCCTTGGCCTTTCTGTGGGCCCTCGAAGATGGTCAGCGGCGGCAGATCGCGCAGCAACCAGATCATCGTGTCCTCGGCACGCACGGCGAGCGGCCATACGCCGAACATCGCGCCGATGAAGCACAAGGGAATGGTCCAGCGTCTACACGGGCCAGCCATCAGATCGCGCCGCCCTCGCGCAAGCGGGTGATGGCCGCCGTGTCGTAGCCCAATTGGTTAAGTACCTCGCCGTTGTGCTCGCCCAGCTGCGGCCCGACCCATTCACAACTGCCGGGCGTGTCCGACAGCTTGGGCACGATCCCCGGCATCTTGAAGTCCTTGCCGCCCGGCAACTGAGCCTGGAGGAACATTTCCCGCGCCAGAAATTGTGGGTCACCGAGCATGTCCTCGGCGCTGTATATGCGGCTGGCGGGCACTTGGGCCTGGTTGAGTTGCTCGACCACCTGGTCCAGTCGCAGCGAATTGACCCAGCGGTCGATCACGCCATACAGCTCGTCACGGCGGCTGTCGCGTCCATCATTGCTCGCCAATGTCGGATCGTTGGCCAGGTCCTCACGCCCAATGGCCGACATGAAGCGCTTGAAGATCGCGTCGCCATTGGCTCCAATCTGCACATGCTTGCCATCGGCGCTGGTATGGATTGAAGACGGCGTGATGCCGGGCATGATGTTGCCGGTGCGTTCACGGATAAACCCGAACACATCAAACTCCGGAATCATGCTCTCCATCATCGCGAAGATAGCCTCATACAGTGCCACGTCCACCACCTGGCCAAGCCCGCCGTTGACTTCGCGATGACGCAACGCCATCAGCGCACCAATCACCGCCCACAAGGCGGCTATCGAATCGCCGATGGAAATTCCGGTGCGTACCGGCGGGCGATCTTCGAAACCGGTGATATAGCGCAAACCGCCCATGGATTCGCCCACCGCGCCGAACCCTGGCTGGTCCTTCATTGGCCCGGTCTGGCCAAAACCTGAAAGCCGTACCATCACCAGCTTCGGGTTCAGGGCATGCAGGGTTTCCCAGCTCAAGCCGAGTTTTTCCAGTACACCGGGGCGAAAGTTTTCGATCAGGATGTCGGCGTCTGCCAGCAACTGTTTGAGAATCGCCAGGCCATCCGGGTGCTTGAGATTGAGCGTCAGCGACTTCTTGTTACGCGCCTGCACAAACCACCATAGCGACGTGCCCTCATACAGCTTGCGCCATTTACGCAGCGGGTCGCCGCCATCAGGAGACTCGACCTTGATCACCTCGGCCCCGAATTCGGCACAGATACGTGATGCAAACGGTCCGGCGATCAGGGTGCCCAGTTCGATGACTTTCAGGCCGGCAAGCGGTTTGGCATTAAACGACATGAGGATCCTTAGCAAGCGCGGGACGGTGGTGTGATGCCTTTTAACATAGGCGAGCGGCCCAGGGATAAGGATGATGCAGCGCAGTATTCGTTGATTGACCTCGCCATCGGTTAGACTGGCCGCCTTTCCCTGTCTCTAGAAGCCCGTTCATGGCCCAGCCGTCCACGACCTACAAATTCGAACTCAACCTCACCGACCTTGATCGCTCGGTGTATGAGAGCGTCAAACAGACCATCGCCCGCCATCCATCGGAAACCGAAGAGCGCATGACCGTGCGCCTGCTGGCCTACGCCCTCTGGTACAACGAGCAACTGGCGTTCGGTCGTGGCCTGTCAGATGTCGACGAACCAGCCCTGTGGGAAAAAAGCCTGGATGATCGGGTGCTGCACTGGATCGAAGTCGGCCAGCCTGACGCCGACCGCCTGACCTGGTGTTCGCGCCGTACCGAGCGCACCAGTTTGCTGGCTTATGGCAGCTTGCGCGTGTGGGAAGGCAAAGTGGTGCCGGTGGCCAACAACCTGAAGAACGTGCACATCGCTGCCGTGCCGCAGGAAGTCCTCGAGACCCTGGCCAAGGACATGCCGCGCGTGATCAAGTGGGACGTGATGATCAGTGAGGGCACGATTTTTGTGACCGACGACCGTGGCCAACATGAAGTGCAATTGCAATGGCTGGTCGGCGAACGCGGCTGAAATTCTGGGAGTCGGGTTGTGTGGGCGCTGGCTTGCCTGCGATGCAGACACCTCGGTCTTTCAGCGATACCGAGGTGATGCATTCGCGAGCAAGCCCGCTCCCACAGGAGCCGGCTCCTACAGTTGATCCATGTTGCATTCAGCATTGTTGTTTAACCGTTGTACTAGAAGAGAAGCTTCCGTTACCCCATGCGTATCGATCCTCGCCCGTTGCCCGCTGTCCTGCCGTTTCTCGGTGAATTGCCACCGCTGTTGACCCGTCTTTACGCCGCACGCGGGGTGCAGTCCGAAGCTGAGCTGGACAAAAGCCTGGCGCGGTTGATTCCCTACCAGCAGCTCAAGGGCATCGACGCGGCGGTGGACCTGCTGGTGACGGCCTTGGAGCAGCGCCAGCGCATCCTCATCGTGGGAGACTTCGACGCCGATGGCGCCACTGCCAGCACGGTGGGCACTCTGGGCCTGCGTTTGCTCGGTGCGGCCCATGTCGACTACCTGGTGCCCAACCGCTTCGAATACGGCTATGGCCTGACGCCGGAAATCGTTGCGGTGGCGCTGCAGCGCGAGCCGCAGTTGCTGATCACCGTGGACAACGGCATTTCCAGTGTCGAAGGCGTGGCGGCGGCCAAGGCGGCAGGGTTGAAGGTGTTGGTCACCGACCACCACTTGCCGGGTGATGAGTTGCCGGCGGCGGATGCCATCGTTAATCCGAACCAGCCCGGTTGTGAATTTCCCAGCAAGGCGCTGGCTGGCGTAGGCGTGATCTTTTATGTGCTGATGGCCTTGCGCGCGCGACTGCGCAGCCTGGGTTGGTACGCCAACAAGCCCCAGCCGAACATCGGCGAGTTGCTCGACCTGGTCGCCTTGGGCAGCGTCGCCGACGTGGTGCCTCTGGACGCCAACAATCGCATCCTGGTGCACCAGGGCCTGGAGCGTATTCGCGCCGGTCGCGCGCGGCCGGGCATCAAGGCGATTCTTGAAGTCGCCAAGCGCGACCACGCGCGCATCACCTCCACCGACCTCGGTTTTATCCTCGGACCGCGCTTGAATGCCGCCGGGCGCCTGGACGATATGAGCCTGGGCATCGAATGCCTGCTCACCACCGACTTCGCCGCCGCGCGGGAAATGGCAGCGCAGCTGGACGGTATGAACCAGGACCGCAAATCCATCGAGCAGGGCATGCAGCGCGAAGCGCTCGCCCAGCTCAAGGACTTGCCGGTGGAATCGATGCCCTATGGTTTGTGCCTGTTCGACCCGGAATGGCACCAGGGCGTGATCGGCATTCTGGCGTCGCGAATGAAAGAGCGGTATTTCCGCCCGACCATCGCTTTCGCCGATGCCGGTGACGGCCTGCTCAAGGGCTCAGGGCGCTCTGTGCAGGGTTTTCACATCCGTGACGCGCTGGCGGTCGTCGCAAGCCAGCATCCCAGCCTGATCACCAAATACGGCGGCCACGCAATGGCGGCCGGTCTGACCTTGCCAGAGGCGAATTTCCCGCTGTTTGCCGAGGCCTTCGACGCTGAAGTCCGTCGGCAACTGCGAGAAGAAGACCTGACGGGCCGGTTGCTGTCGGATGGCACGCTGGCGGTGGAAGAGTTTCACCTGGAACTGGCGCGCGCATTACGGCATGCCGGGCCGTGGGGGCAGCACTTTCCCGAGCCGTTGTTCCACGGTGTGTTTCAGTTGGTCGAGCAGCGCGTGGTCGGTGAGCGGCACCTCAAAGTGGTGCTCAAGAGCGAATGCGGGTCGGTGAAGCTCGATGGCATTGCGTTTGGTGTGGACCGTGAGGTCTGGCCTAATCCGACGGTGCGTTGGGTCGAGTTGGCCTACAAGCTGGACGTGAACGAGTTTCGTGGGAATGAGACTGTGCAGTTGATGATTGCGCACATCGAACCGCGCTGAATCTATACCACACTGCAAAAAAACATGTGGGAGGGGGCTTGCCCCGATAGCGGTACTTCAGTCAGCGTATCTGTAGCTGACCCACCGCCATCGGGGGCAAGCTCCCTCCCACATTTCAAGCCATGCAATACCCGAAATTATTCGGCTTTGTCCTTGGCCTGATGCTTGACGATGATATCCACCAGGCGCTGTGCCAGCGCTGGGTAGTTCTCGTCAAAGTGATGCCCGCCTGGCAGCTTCACGGCTTCGCCAACAGCGGTCTTGTCGGTGCAGCCACTCTCGTCGACTTCTTCGGCGCCGTAGATGCACACCACTTTGTCAGCCGGCAACTTGGCCATTTCCGGGCCGGTGGCGGCTTCTTTACCGGCGTTGCCCAACCAACCTTCCACTTCGATCTCAAAGCTGCCGGTGCGTGCAAATGCCAGCAGGATGATTGCGTCGACGCGCTGCTGTTCGTTTTCAGGCATGCGGTTGTAGATCGCCGGCAGTACGTCGGCGCCGAATGAATAACCGGTCAGCACGAAGCGTTTGGTGCCCCATTTCTGCCGGTAGTGCTGCATCAATTCGGTGAGGTCCTTGGCGCTTTGTTCAGGCGTTTTGTGCTGCCAGTAGTAGCGCAGGGTGTCGATGCCCACGACCGGGTAACCGATCTTGGCCATTTCACCGGCGACGTCACGGTCCAGGTCACGCCAGCCGCCATCGCCGGAGAGGAACAGGGTAACGGTGTCCTTGGCTTGGCCGGCCGGTACTTCAACTACCGGAATCGCCAGGCCGCCGTTGTCCGAACCCACCAGCTGCTTGCGCAGTTCGTTGTTCAGCACTTGCGGGTAGTGGATGTCGTAGTCGCTGATGCTGGTAGTCGCGCGCGGGGTGTCGCGTACGAAACTGGCACTTTCGTCGTCAGGGTTATCGTTCCACGCCACCAGCCAATTGCCATGGGCAGAGGTCTTCGGCAGTGGGTCCTTGCAACCTTCCTGCACCAGGGCGAAGCCGACGGAGATGGCGTTGGCCTTGTCGTCGTTCTGTGTGGCCAGCCAGCGCCAGGCGAGTGCTGCGCCAGGGCCGATGCCGCTGACCAGCGTCGCCGGGCCTTTGAGCTGTGCCAGGGCGCTTTGCAGCGCTTGTTCCTGCAGCTTGCAGTCATCCTTTGGCAGGATCACTTGAACGATTTGCGCGGAGCCGCCCTGGCTCAGAGCAATCAGTTGGCTATCGGTCAGGGTCTCATCGGCCATTACGGCCACGGCCACACGGGCTTTTGCCGAGCCGTTAGGCGTCACGCGGGTCATCACCGAACCGTCGGCCTGGGGCAATTGTTCCAGGGTCGGTTGCGGGGCAGGGCGGTTCCAGTACCAGAAGCCACCCGCCGCGATCAGCGCGAGCAGCACTACAAAGGCCAATACATACCGCCAGGAGCGTCGAATCATCAGCGTTTCACCAATCCAGTCAAGCCACCCGCAATCAGGGCGGCGGTATCGGCCAGTGCCACCAGCGGATCAAGTCCTGCGGGCACGGCCATATAACGGGGTTCCCAGTCAGGCTGGAACTTGTCTTTAAAGCGGCGCAAACCTTGGAAGTTATACAGTTGCTCGCCACGTCGGAACACCATCGAGCCCAGGCGTTGGGTCAGCGGTGCGCCACGGCGTGGTTGCAGGCCCGACAACGGCACCATGCCGAGGCTGAAGCGGGCGTAGTCGTGGTTCTTATAATGTTGAATCAGGCCAACCATCATGAATTCCATGGTCAGCTTCGGCGCATCCGGATGCGCACGCATCAGGTCGAGACTGGCCAGGTCATGGTTGTAAGTCTCGAGCAGGTTGGCGAAGGCCACCGGGCGCCCTTCGAAGCGAATGATCGCGATACGAAAGTGCTTGAGGTAGTCGTCGCTGAAACGGCCCAGGGAGAAGCCCTTTTCACGTACGTTCTTGCCGGTCAGCCAGGCATCGGAGATGACCTTGAGTTCTTCCATCGGCGCCTGGCCCGGTTCGAAGATCTCCAGGGACAGGCCGTCCCGGGTGCCACGGTTCCAGGTGTAGCGCAGGTCCTTCATCTCTTTGCCCTTGGCTTCCAGGTCAAAGCGTTTCAGGTCGACCCGGGCTTCTTCGCCCAGCTTGATCGCGGTCAGGCCGATGTCCATGTAGTACGGCAGGTTCTCGGCGCGGACCTGATAAAACACCGGGCGCGCGTGATGGATGTCGCACAGGTCACGGAACTGCCAGATCATCTCGGCGCGCGGCTGGGTCGGGCCGATCGGGTCATACAAGGCCACCAGGCTGCGCCCGCGGCGGGCATACATCAGGAAGGCTTCATCGTTGGGGTGGAACAGCAGCGCCTTGTCGCCGGTCAGCGCCAGGCCACCGTCGGGCTGTGAGGAGGCCATCAGGATCTTGGTGGCGCGTTCCAGTTCGTCCGGGGTTGGCAGATGAATCACCGGGCGCGCGGTGCGCAGCAGCCAGGTCAGCGAGACGATCACCAACAGCACCGCTGCACCCAGCAGCGAGCGCAGGCCGCGTGGGGCGTTGGCGTCCAGGGTGAACTGCCACCACAGCTGGTGGCTGTACGGCACGTCTTGATAGGCAAACAGCAGCAACCAGATCGAGGCGCCCAACACACAGACGCTGGCCACCAAATACAGCGGCGAGAACGGCAGTTCGGTCAGGCGGCTGGCGCGGTAGAACGAGCGCCGGAAGATCGCCAGCAGCACGGCGGTCATGATCATCAGGCTGGCTTCTTCCCAATCGAAGCCTTTAAGCAGTGAGAGCAGGGCGCCGGTGAGCAGCAACACCATGGTCAGCATCCAGGCGGCCGACAAACGCCGACGCAAGCCCTGGGCCAGCAACAGGCACAGCACGCCGATCAAGCTGGCACCGAAGTGCGAGGCGTCAATCAGGCGGTGGGGAATCAGGAAGCCGATGTTTTCCAGGCGTGAGTCGATTTCCGGCGTTGCGCCGGAAAACAGCAGGACCACGCCTGACAAAAAAACCAGTACGGCCAACACCGGCGCGGCCAGGCCGGAGGCGACCCGCAGGCTTTGCTGGGTCTGGAACAGGCGCTGGGCTTCGTTGACCAGCAGGAACACGCAGGCGATCAGCAGCGGCAGCACCACATAAATCATGCGGTAGAGCAGCAGGGCAGCAGCCAGTGGCGCGGCGCCAAGCTTGTCGGCGAATGCCGCGAGCAGAATCGCCTCGAACACGCCAACACCGCCTGGCACGTGGCTGAGTACACCGGCGGCCAGGGCCAGCAGGTACACCAGCAGGAAGGGGCCGAACGGCGGCGCTTCCGGCAGCAGCATATAAAGGACGGTGGCGGCAGCGGCAACGTCCAGCGCGGTGATGATCAGTTGCAGGAACGTCAGGCGCCGGCCCGGCAGGCGCAGGGTACGACGCCCCGCCTTGACCAGCAGGTTGTCTGGATAAGGTTGCTCCGGCAGGCGACGGCGGTAAATGCCGATGCACAGCGCGGCGGACAGCAGCAGCACTGCACCGGCAATACCGCCGAGCACGCCTTGCGACAGGTGCAGGTAGGTCGATGCCGCCGGCAGGTTGCTCAGTGTGGCCAGTGCTGCCAGTGGCGGCAGCGCCGTACCAAGGGCCAGGCTGGCGAACACGGTCATGTGCGCCACTTCCGAAGCCCCGATACCGTGGCGTGCGTATAAACGGTAGCGCACGGACCCGCCGGAGAGCATCGACAAGCCAATGGCGTTGCCGATGGCAAAGGCGGTGAAGCCGCCCAGCGCCAGGGTCTTGGCCGGCAGTTTTACGCCGGCATAGCGTGCGCCGGAGAATTCATAACCCAGCAGAATGATGAAACCGGCGACGGCCGCCGCGAACGCACCCAGCAGGGCGGGTCTGGGCACTTCCAGGATCGAGTCGTGGAGCGCATACAGGTCCAGTTCCAGCAGTAAGTGTCGGCAGGCGATCAGGGCGATTGCGAACAGCAACAGAGTAACGGCCAGCCCGATCGGCTGACGGTATTTGCTCAACAGATCCAGCCAACGCAAGCGGGTGGGTGTGATCGGTTGTGTCGCTGTGACGGTGTCTTGTGGTTCAGACGAGTTGGCGCGCATCAATCACCTCGTGGATTGTGCGCGACAGGATGGAGGTATCCAGCCAAGTTACCAATCCCTATGGACAAAATAATTACAAATATTAACGCGTATCGCCGGGTGCGGCGACTGCGGCCATTGGTCGTAGAGGGTAATGCTTGAGCATTCAGCATAGCTTGCAATGAGATGGACTCTACAAACCGTGTACGGTTTCATGAAAGATGCCATGCCATTGTTTCAGAAGAACTTTTTCGCCAGATACAAAAAAGGCCACTCTTTCGAGTAGCCTTTTTTGATGTTTGGTTGCGGGAGCCGGATTTGAACCGACGACCTTCGGGTTATGAGCCCGACGAGCTACCAGACTGCTCCATCCCGCGTCTGTGGGCGGCATTCTACAGCCCAACGCCGAGGTGTCAACCGTTAATGGGCCGATGGGTCAAATTAGTGTGAATTAGCCCGTTGCACGCCGACCACGTGCGGTAAGTGCGCGCAGGACAACGATTTTTCTGTCTTACAATTTGCGTACACACGCAAAACAAGCGCGCACAAAAAAGGCCACTCTTTCGAGTAGCCTTTTTTGATGTTTGGTTGCGGGAGCCGGATTTGAACCGACGACCTTCGGGTTATGAGCCCGACGAGCTACCAGACTGCTCCATCCCGCGTCTGTGTGTCGGCATTCTACAGAGGAACGCGAGTGTGTCAACCCGTGAATAGAAGAAAAGCGCTTGTGGTTCAATCGGTTAGCTCTCCAAGGCAACCCGTGGAAGGGCGTGGGGCCAGTGTGGCCGAGGGTTTCAGCTCTATCGGCAGGCGAATTTCGATTGAGAAAATAAATTCATCAGTGAAATTTCCTACCGCTGAAGCGGAAGATTCAAACTACTGGTGCTATATACAGGGGTGAGTGCGATACTGGCCACCCGTTGGATTACACCCTCTGTTTATATGACGCAGCGCAAAATCATCCACGTCGACTGTGATTGCTTCTACGCCGCCATCGAGATGCGCGACGATCCGAGCCTGGCACAAAAGCCCCTCGCGGTTGGCGGCTCGGCGGACAGAAGGGGGGTGATCGCCACCTGTAATTATGAGGCGCGGGCTTATGGGGTGCGTTCGGCCATGTCTTCCCGCCACGCCTTGAAACTGTGCCCGGACCTGACCATCGTCAAGCCGCGCATGGATGCCTACAAGGAAGCGTCGAAGGAAATCCAGACGATCTTTCGCGATTACACCGACCTGATCGAGCCACTGTCGCTGGACGAAGCCTACCTGGACGTCTCTGACAGCCCGCACTTTGGCGGCAGTGCCACGCGCATCGCTCAAGACATTCGCCGCCGAGTCTCCAACCAGTTGCACATCACCGTGTCCGCCGGCGTTGCGCCGAACAAATTTCTGGCCAAGATCGCCAGCGACTGGAAAAAACCCAACGGCCTGTTTGTGATCACCCCGGATCAGATCGAAGACTTCGTCTCCCAGTTGCCGGTGAACAAGTTGCACGGCGTTGGCAAGGTGACCGCCGATAAGCTGGCGCGCCTGGGGATTGCAGACTGTCTGCAATTGCGTGAGTGGAACAAGCTGGCGCTGGTGCGTGAATTCGGCAGTTTTGGCGAGCGTCTGTGGAGCCTGGCTCGTGGGATTGATGACCGCGTGGTGCAGAACGACAGCCGTCGGCAATCCATCAGTGTGGAAAATACCTACGACGTGGACTTGCCGGATCTCTCAAGTTGCTTGGCGAAACTGCCCGAGCTGATGGAAACCCTGGCCGGACGCATGGCGCGCATCGACAGCAGCTATCGCGCGGGCAAGCCGTTCGTCAAAGTGAAGTTTCACGACTTTACTCAAACCACCTTGGAGCAGGCT